>JAQWIL010000032.1 GCA_029248885.1 Flavobacteriaceae bacterium | reverse complement strand
CTTTCAACATTTCCTGTCCTGTATTGGCTTCAACGAGTTTTGGCAGATAGTACAAGGATATTGATGAAATTGCCAAACCGCTCATAAACAGAGATAGTCTGCTATACCCTTCCCAGTAGGAAGCAAGTTCAACCCCCGAATATTCAACAAGCAAACTACGAATTGCGATGAGCACAGATGGAAATACGATTGCTGCAACTGCTGACATTGCTGTAAAAGACAGTAGCGGTTTAAAAATATACAAGCGAAAAGGTTTACCGAAAAGCACCCGACCAAAATGCCAAGATTTACGAAAATGAAAACAGTAGGTCAATAGCAAGATCACACTTGGTACAAAAACACTCAAGATTAGCCCAAGCTTATTTGCATAATAAATCAAAGCTGTAGAGACTCCCAAAGTCAACAGAGCAGAAATCAAAGTTGATTGCACGATGATTTTATACGATTTTAAGCCATGAAAAAAAGATTGCATCAGGGTATGAAAAACAAAGCAGAGCAAACTCAGCATAACCCCCCCTGTAAGCCAAGGAATAAGTTCCCGATCTTTTTCACCAAGCTGTAAAAGGTTCAAGATTTGATCGTATAGAATAAAATAAAGAGCAGTGGAAATAAAAAATCCAAGGAGCATAAGTGATAAGCATGCCTGTAAAACAAACGTTTGACGGTCTTTATATTCTCCAGAGAGGTACTTCACCGCACCTTCATATACCCCTGCCCCGCTGATTTGTTGTAGAATCGTGAATACACTTTTTAAATTACCTAAAAAAAGCAAAGCAGAAGAACCTAAAAACACAACAATCACTTTGTTGATAATAAGGGAAGAAATGGCTTTGACAAACTGCGCAATCCCGTTTAGAACTGTGTAAAACGTCCCATTTGAAATCATCAGCTGATCAGCTTTTCGAGAAGCGAGTAGTTTGCGATGTTAACCTTATAAAAATCATGGGTCAGGGTGCTCCCTCCAAAACTCTCTTTCCAATAACTCAATGTGTGATTAAGCACACGACCATTGTCCTCATTGGAGTGACCAAAACTAAAATAGTCAAATGCGTTGCTTTTCTCTTGAATAATATGAGCAAATAGTACAGAAAGTGCATCCGTAGATTTCCCATGAGGGGTTGCAGAAATATACTGTGCCAAGGATGTTTTTCGGGTATTAAATAAGGTTGTTCCGCCTAGGATTTTATCTCCTTCATAAATATCGTATTGTTTGATATGTTCTGGAAATGCATCTTTTAAGAATTGAATTTCTTGTAGAGAATGTACGGGTGTACCCCCATGGCTTATCTGCAAATTGGGAATTAATACTTCATTCCAAAACGGTTCCATATTGTCTGTGTCACGGATTTGGAAATCGTGTGAATTGGCCGATTTAATTTTTCGCTTTCGATTTTCATTAGGTCTAAACGAAGATGGCCGTAAACAAATCGCAGCATCTCTGCGATATAGTTCCGCTTGGGTGACAAACAAAGCATATTGAATTTCTTCGGACGGCTGCATGTGATAAAGTGCTGGCGTTTGCTTGATGATGAGATTCAAAAATCCATTGTGATTGTAGTGTTTCAGTATTTCTGCAAAAGCAGCCAAAGCATCACTGAGCTTAATTTGTTTTGGCAACACCAATCCACCATAACTCAAACCTTGATGGGAGTAAATTGTTTGTTCACTGCTATTGGCTGGAAAGACAGCAACGAGCTTCTCTTTCTTATAAACTAGCAGGGAGGCATCTGTAAAACGATCGCCATGATATCCTATGAATTTACGTGTGAGCATAAAAGTTCCATTCTTGGATCTTTCTACAAAATCATCCCAAACGTCACTGAGGGAATCCGTATATCGCTCAATATTAAATCCTTTCATGCTTAAGAAAACGCAAAATTACTTAATAAATTACCCGAACTGTTTTTCTTGACGTTTCCGCTCGTTTTCGTCGAGATAGATTTTTCGCAATCGCTGAGAGTTGGGAGTTACCTCTACATACTCATCTTTTTGGATATATTCCAATGCCTCTTCTAAGCTAAACTGAATTGGCGGTGCTAATTTGACCTTATCATCAGATCCCGCAGCACGCACATTGGATAGTTTTTTGGTCTTGGTCACATTGACAACCAAATCATCTGCTCGAGAGTTTTCCCCAATGACTTGACCCGTGTAAATTTCCTCTCCTGGGTGGATAAAAAACTTTCCACGGTCCTGCAATTTGTCTAAGGAATAAGGAATAGCCGTCCCCTTCTCCATCGAAATCAAAGAGCCATTAATCCGTCCTTGTATTTCACCCTTAAAGGGCTCAAATGCAATAAAGCGGTGATTCATTATTGCCTCCCCGGCTGTCGCGGTGAGAAGTTGGTTTCGCAAGCCAATAATTCCGCGTGATGGGATCTTGAATGAGCAAATCATTCGGCCTCCCTTTGGCTCCATCGCTACGATCTCACCCTTTCTAGTGGTGACCATTTCTACTGCTTTGCCAGAAACCTCCTCTGGCAAGTCAATGGTAAGTTCCTCAACTGGTTCACACTTTTTTCCATCAATCTCTTTGATAATGACCTGTGGCTGCCCGATTTGAAGCTCATACCCTTCTCTCCGCATGGTTTCGATCAGCACGGACAAATGCAAAACCCCACGTCCGTACACAATAAACTTATCGGCTGTATCTGTTTCTTCCAACCGCATGGCAAGGTTACGTTCGAGCTCTTTCTCTAATCGATCTTTAATGTGGCGAGACGTCACAAATTTTCCTTCCTTTCCAAAAAATGGCGAATCATTGATGGTAAACAACATACTCATTGTGGGCTCATCAATTGCAATCGTCGGTAGACCTTCTGGCGAATCAATATCCGCGACGGTATCACCGATCTCAAAATCATCTAAACCAACAATCGCACATAAGTCACCCGCTACAACCTGCTCTACCTTTTTTCTTCCTAAACCATCAAAGACGAGTAATTCTTTGATTTTGGACTTCACAACCGATCCATCTCTTTTGACCAAAGAAACAGCATCAGATGCTTTCAACTCACCTCGGTGCAATCGCCCAATGGCAATCCGACCTGTAAATGAAGAATAATCCAATGAGGTAATCAGCATTTGTTTGGTTCCGTCTTCAACTTTTGGGGAAGGAATATGTGTGATGACTGCATCCAGTAAGGGTTCGACCGAATCTGTTTGGGCTTGATAATCCTCCGACATCCAATTGTGTTTTGCAGAACCGTATAAAACAGGGAAATCGAGCTGCCACTCTTCAGCACCGAGCTCAAACATCAAGTCAAAAACTGCCTCATATACCTCTTCAGGTGTACAATTTTCTTTATCAACTTTGTTGATAACGACTATGGGCTTAAGCTTCAGGTCAATTGCTTTTTTCAAAACAAAGCGAGTTTGAGGCATGGGTCCCTCAAAGGCATCAACTAACAACAAAACGCCATCAGCCATATTCAAAACACGTTCTACTTCACCACCAAAATCGGCATGACCAGGCGTATCAATAATATTGATTTTATTACCCATGTACGGAACAGAAACGTTTTTTGAGAGAATTGTAATGCCGCGTTCGCGTTCCAAGTCATTGTTGTCGAGAATCAACTCCCCTTTGGATTCATTTTCACGAAAAAGTTGGCAGTGATGAAGAATTTTATCAACCAAAGTGGTCTTGCCATGGTCTACGTGGGCGATAATCGCAATATTTCGGATGTTTTCCATTTCCAATTTTATCGGCGCAAATGTACATTATTTACAGCGAGTATGTAGATTTCGAAAGCAAATCCTAAATTCCTATTTTTGCACCATGAAAAAATTTGATGAACGTTTGTCATCCGCAAACTCCTTTCTTCTTCTCGCTGGACCGTGCGCCATAGAGGGGGAGGGAATGGCGATGCGAATCGCAGAGCATCTGGTTAAGGTCACCGATCAACTAAAAATTCCTTTTGTTTTTAAAGGAAGTTTTAAAAAAGCAAACCGCAGTCGAATCGATAGCTTCACTGGAATTGGCGATGAAAAAGCATTAAAAATACTTCAAAAAGTAGGCAAGGAATTTGGGATTCCAACAGTTACTGATATCCATGAGATTGATGATGCAAAAAAAGCTGCAGAATATGTAGATGTTCTTCAAATTCCTGCCTTTTTGGTTCGACAGACAGACTTGGTCGTCGCCGCTGCGAAAACAGGAAAATATGTAAATCTTAAAAAAGGACAGTTTATGAGTCCAGAGAGTATGCAACATGCTGTTCGGAAAGTGACTGATTCTTCGAACGATAAGGTCTGGATAACGGATCGTGGAACCATGTTTGGATACCAAGATATGGTGGTTGACTTTCGGGGTATTCCAGTGATGAAATCATTTGCTCCCACGATTTTGGACGTCACCCATTCGTTGCAACAGCCCAACCAGTCAAGTGGCGTGACAGGTGGGCGTCCTGAAATGATTGAAACCATAGCACGAGCAGGGGTTGCAGCAGGAGTTGATGGGCTATTTATGGAAACACATTTTGACACAAAACAGGCAAAAAGTGACGGCGCGAATATGCTTCCGTTGGAACTTATGGAAGGTCTTTTAACACGACTTCATAAGCTTTATCAAGCTGCTGCCTCATTGTAGTTCAACTTCAGCTGAAAAATGTTTATTTTTGCAACACTCTAAATTTTGGAGTATGTTCATTGAAACACATCGGGGTCGACTGGTATTGACAGCGAGATAGATGTGACGGTAAGCAAGTCGAGCGCTGGACTACAGCTCGTAAATCTCATAGTACCACCATTTTAAATGGCGAGAATAACTACGCTCTTGCAGCCTAATCGACTGAATTATAGTAAGTCCAGGCCTTTGTCCCACTAGGTGGGAAGGTA
>JAQWIL010000023.1 GCA_029248885.1 Flavobacteriaceae bacterium | reverse complement strand
AAATGGAGATTGTTCTGTTCCTTTTCCACCTTGACAAGCTCGCCCATCGTTTCGATTATCCCTGTAAACATCGCATTGAATTTGTGTAACTTTGCCAAAAATACGCATAAAAATGAGCATGACCATTGGCATATCGATTGGCGACCCAAACGGGATTGGTCCCGAGGTGGTCCTCAAGACCTTTGCCGATTCGGAATTGCTGTCTGTTTGCACACCCATCGTCTATGCTCATTTGGATTTTGTCAAGGAACAAGCCGCCCATTTCGACTTGCAACTCACCATAGAGCGTATGCACGACCAACCCAAACAAGGGGTGTTAAACGTGGTGGACTGCTGGGCAGAAACTTTCCAACCCGGATATGGTGAAGTGGACGCTAAAGCGGGGCAATTATCGGTAATGTCTTTGGTGGCAGCAACCGAGGCTTTGCAAAAGGGAAAAACCAATGCCCTCGTCACAGCACCCATCCACAAGGCAGCCATCCAAAGTGATGATTTTCGATTTCCGGGGCATACCGATTATTTGGCGAAGGCATTCGACGGAGATGCCCTGATGTTTTTGGTGCATCCAGACCTTCGGGTTGCCTTGGTGACCGATCATGTGGCGGTCAAAGACATCGCACGACACATCACAACTGATCGCGTAGCGCAAAAACTCAACGCCGTTGCCCATTCTCTTCAACAGGATTTTGGCATTCCAAATCCGCGTATTGCCGTGCTTGGACTCAATCCGCATGCGGGAGATGAGGGGGTCATTGGCGAGGAGGAAGTCAAAATGCTCGAACCATTATTACAAACCCACCAAATCGACAAGACAGAAATCAGTGGATCCTTTTCGGCAGATGCCTTTTTTGGGTCACAATCCTACAAAAATTACGACGCCATTTTGGCCATGTATCACGATCAGGGCTTGATCCCGTTTAAAACCCTCTCATTTGGGCAAGGCGTCAATTTTACAGCTGGCTTGTCGGCGGTTCGCACTTCTCCCGACCACGGAACCGCTTTTGGCATCGCGGGAACAGGACAGGCAAACCACCAATCCTTTCGGCAGGCAGTACAAACTGCTATCGAAGTTGTGAAGAGACGAAACGTTTCGATCTAGCAAAAAAAACCCTATTAAAAACAAGATGCGCACAAGAGGTTTGCCTTTGTGTGTTTTTTGTTATCTTTGGCGCCCGTAATGTTGAGATAAAATGGAAGCGAACGCAGATTTTGACATTCAGTTTTCAGGACTTAAGGATGGCGTTCACACTTTTGACTTTCAACTTTCGGAATCGTTCTTTGAGAATTTCGATAATGAAGAATTCAAGGCTGTTCGAGCCAAAGCAGTGGTAAGCCTTCACAAAAAGCCAACCCTAATGGAAGCGGAGTTTTCCTTGGAAGGTCATGTGAATGTCAACTGCGATTTGACCAATGAACCCTTTGATTTAGCGGTGTCCAACAGCTTTCAAATGGTGGTCAAGTTTGGCCCTGTGTACAGTGATGATCACGAAGACATGATCGTGTTGCCACATGGCTCCCATCAGTTCAACGTGACCCAGCAACTCTACGAGCTATTGGTGCTCAGTGTACCCCAAAAACGGGTACACCCAGGCGTAGAAGACGGCACTATGAATTCTGAAGTTCTCGAAAAGCTTGACCAGCTCAAGCCATCATCGAACAACCACAGCACACAGCGTGAAACAGATCCACGTTGGGATGCATTGAAAAAATTAAAAAAGAAGTAGCATTATGGCTCATCCTAAACGAAAAATATCCAAAACGCGTCGCGACAAACGCCGAACGCATTACAAGGCCACTAGCCCACAGATTGCAGTTTGCTCAACAACTGGCGAGTCGCACTTATACCACCGTGCCCACTGGCATGAAGGCAAATTGTATTACAGAGGCAAAGTGCTCATCGATCGCACAGCCGAAACAGCTTAAGGGCTGTATCAACTCATAAATAAACGCCTTTCGGGGCGTTTTTTATTTTTCAAAAAACCCAAAAAATTTCGTTTTTTTGGCGAAAAACGCTCATTTTTTAGTAATTTTCGCCCCAATTTGCGTCATTTTTAAAAAAAACAGCGCATATGAGTATAGGACGAACCGCAGCGATCACAGCCGTGGGAGCTTATGTTCCCGATGAAGTGCTTTCCAATGCTGATTTAGAGCAAATGGTGGACACTTCTGACGACTGGATCAGCACCCGAACCGGGATTTCAGAACGGAGGATGTTAAAAGACAAACCCACTTCGTTTATGGCGATTCAGGCGGCGAAAAACCTTATCGAGCGTTCGTCAATCGATCCAAAAACCATCGACCTTGTTCTTGTCAGCACCGCAACACCAGATATGTTGATTGCAGCTACTGCAGCTCATGTGGCCACAGAAATTGGGGCGACCAATGCCTTTGGCTATGACTTGCAAGCGGCTTGCTCGGGCTTTCTTTATGGGATGTCCACTGCAGCTGCATATGTCAGCTCGGGGCGCTATCAGCGTGTGTTGCTCATCGGAGCCGATAAAATGTCTTCGATTATAGACTATAGCGACCGCACCACTTGTATCATTTTTGGAGATGGTGCAGGAGCTGTTTTGTTCGAGCCAAATGAAGAAGGTCTTGGGTTTCAGGATGAGTATTTTCGTTCCGACGGCATCGGCCGTAAGCATCTCTATATCAAAGCAGGGGGTTCGATATTACCAGCATCGGCAGAGACCGTATCTAACGGTCAGCATTTTCTGCGTCAAGATGGGAAAACAGTATTTAAATTTGCCGTTTCGAATATGGCAAATGCAGCGACCAAGGTGATGGAACGAAATGAATTAACAGCAAACGACATTGATTTTTTTGTGCCGCATCAAGCCAATAAAAGAATCATAGATGCGACCGCACAGCGCACGGGTGTTGACCCCGAAAAAGTGCTCTCCAATATTTCATCTTACGGCAATACGACAGCCGCAACCCTACCACTGATTTTATCAGATTTTGAACATCGCTTTCAAAAAGGAGACAACTTGATGTTTGCTGCTTTTGGCGGTGGATTTACGTGGGGTGCAGCATGGCTCAAATGGGCTTACAATTCTTAAAACAATAACACAAACAATATGGAACTTAAAGAAATCCAAAATCTAATCAAATTTGTCGCCAAGTCAGGCGTCAATGAAGTTCATGTCGAAATGGGCGAGACCAAAGTTACCATCAAAACAGGTGGTGATGTGGTTCAGCAGGTGGTGACTACGCCCGCAGCGATTGAAGTAGCTCCTGCACCAGCACCTGTGGCAACACCAGCGACACCCGCAGAGTCAGCACCAGCAGCTCCGATAGCTGTTGCGACGGAAAACGACAATCACATTACGATCAAATCGCCGATTATCGGTACGTTTTATCGTAAACCATCTCCCGACAAACCAAATTTTGCGGAGGTTGGTGACCAAATCAGTGAAGGACAAGTCCTTTGTGTGGTAGAAGCCATGAAGCTTTTTAACGAAATTGAGTCAGAAGTGTCAGGCACTATTGTCAAGATTCTTGTGGACGATTCCTCACCAGTTGAGTTTGATCAGCCACTGTTTGTCATCGACCCTTCGTAATCACCAAACTAAACTCAGATGTTTAACAAAATACTTATCGCCAATCGTGGCGAAATTGCTTTACGTGTGATTCGAACCTGTCGCGAAATGGGTATCGGAACCGTTGCCGTGTACTCTAAAGCAGACGAGGAAAGCTTACACGTCAAGTTTGCAGACGAAGCCGTTTGTATTGGCCCTGCACCAAGTGCGGAATCCTATCTCAAAATTCCAAATATCATTGCAGCAGCCGAAATCACAAACGCGGATGCCATTCACCCAGGTTATGGGTTTTTGTCTGAAAACGCCAAATTTTCCAAAATCTGTGACGAACACAAGATTAAGTTTATCGGCGCATCAGCCGATATGATCAGTAAAATGGGCGACAAGGCCACAGCCAAGGCGACGATGAAAACCGCGGGTGTGCCAACGATTCCCGGTTCAGAAGGACTGATTAAAGATTTCGCACAGTGTAAAAAACTCGCTGTAAAAGTGGGATACCCTGTCATGCTGAAAGCCACAGCTGGTGGTGGTGGAAAAGGAATGCGCGCAGTTTGGTCAGAAGACGATCTTCAAAAAGCGTGGGATAGCGCAAGACAAGAAGCCAAAGCCTCTTTTGGAAACGATGGGATGTATATGGAAAAACTGATTGAAGAACCACGACATGTTGAAATTCAAGTGGTTGGTGACTCATTCGGAAAGGCCTGTCACCTCTCAGAAAGAGACTGCTCTGTCCAGCGTCGTCACCAAAAATTGACCGAAGAAACCCCTTCTCCGTTTATGACGGATAAACTGAGGGAAAAAATGGGAAAAGCCGCTGTAAAAGCCGCCGAGTTTATCAAATACGAGGGGGCAGGAACAGTTGAGTTTTTGGTGGACAAACACCGCAATTTCTATTTTATGGAAATGAACACGCGGATTCAGGTCGAACACCCGATCACCGAACAAGTGATTGACTATGACTTGATTGCGGAGCAAATCAAAGTGGCTGCTGGTCATCGATTGAGCGGAAAAGACTATTATCCAAAACTCCACTCTATCGAATGTCGTATCAATGCCGAAGATCCATATAATGATTTTCGTCCATCTCCAGGTGTGATTCAAACCTTGCACACGCCTGGTGGACATGGGGTTCGTTTGGACACACACGTCTATGGGGGCTATGTGATTCCCCCTCACTACGACTCGATGATTGCCAAGCTGATTACCACTGCACAAACACGACAAGAGGCCATCAATAAAATGAAACGTGCCCTTGATGAATTTGTGATTGAAGGGATCAAAACGACTATTCCGTTTCATCGTCAGTTGATGGATCATCCCGATTATGTTGCGGGGAATTATACCACAAAGTTTATGGAAGACTTTGAGATGAAACCCTTGTAGTCGACAATTACACCTAATAAAAAAGCCCGCAACAGCGGGCTTTTTTGATGATTGGTTTTTCGGATTATCGAATCAGATATTCAGCAATTTGAACCGAATTGGTTGCAGCCCCTTTGCGGAGGTTGTCGGCAACAATCCATAGGTTTAAGCCATTCTCTTGCGATTCATCTTTGCGAATACGCCCCACAAAGACCTCGTCTTTGCCTTCCGCATCGAGGGGCATGGGATAGCTGTTGTTTGCCAAATCATCAACCACCACCACACCAGGGGTATTGTTGAGGATTTCACGAACCTCGTCCAAATCGGCCTCTTGGGAAAGGGTGAGATTGACCGACTCGCTATGTCCCCCTACCACGGGAATACGTACTGCCGTAGCCGTGACTTTGATGTTGGGATCCAAAATTTTATGCGTTTCATTGACCAATTTCATTTCTTCTTTGGTATAGCCATTGTCCATAAACACATCACAGTGCGGCAAGGCGTTGCGATGAATCGGATGCGGATAGGCTTTTTCGCCATCCGTTCCGTTGTACTCGTCTTCCAGTTGTTGTACCGCTTTAACTCCCGTTCCTGTGATGGATTGATAGGTTGAAACCACAACACGCTCGATTCCATATCGTTTGTGAAGGGGCGCAAGTGCCATCACCATTTGAATCGTAGAGCAATTTGGATTGGCAATGATTTTGTCATCAGCGGTTAATTGATCTGCATTGATTTCGGGAACAATGAGTTTGTGATCGGGATGCATCCGCCAAGCAGAGGAATTGTCAATGACCGTTGTTCCTACGGCAGCAAATTTGGGTGCCCAATCGAGGGAAGTTTGCCCCCCAGCAGAAAACAACGCAAAGTCGGGTGCACGTTCAACGGCTTCTTCAAGCCCAATCACAGTATAGTCCTTTCCTTGAAAGGAAATCGTTTTTCCAACCGAACGCGCCGAAGCGACGGGTAGGAATTCTGTAATGGGAAAATTTCGTTCTTCAAGAACACTTCGCATGATTTCACCGACCATTCCGGTGGCGCCAACGACTGCAACTTTCATTTCTTTGAATTTAGGTGAGCAAAAATAAAGATAAAACCAACACCCTTAGCGAAAAGATTTTGAAAACTCAAAAAAATAACAAGATGTTATATATATAACAATTAAGAAATAATGATTCTGGGAACGCGTTGCGAAATGGCAGTAAGGAGCTCATAAGAAATCGTTTGGGCGTGTTCGGCAACCTCTTCTGCGCTGGTTTGTGCGTCTCCAAAAAGAATGACCTCGTCTCCTTCTTGGCAGTCAATATTTGTGACATCAACCATAATCATATCCATACACACATTGCCCAAGATTGGCGCTTTATGTCCGTGGATCACAACGGCTCCTTTTCCTTTGCCATAGAGGCGTCCAACCCCGTCGGCATGACCAATCGGAAGGGTCGCAGACCGTGTTGGTTTGTCGGCGACAAAACCGCGGTTATAGCCCACGGCATCTCCCACCTTGACCTCGTGGATTTGAGAAATTACAGTTTTTAATACCCCCACTGGACGAAGGAGCTCACTAACTTCCTTTTGATTGCCATAGCCATACAACCCAATCCCACAGCGCACCATATCGTGATGAGCTTGAGGGTAGTTAAATACGCCTGAGGTGTTGAGGACATGATAGATTGGATTGTCTCCAAAGACGGGCTTGAGCAAATCGAATTGTTCAAGTTGACCTTGCGTAAATGTCCTTTCAGCGGGGTCTTCAGTTGCAGCCAGATGGGATAATACACCCTGTACATGAACAGATGACGATTTGAGATGCTGTTGGACAGCATGTCGCTCATCAATCGAAAAGCCCAATCGGTGTAGTCCTGTATTGAACTTAAGATGAACTGGATATGCCTTTGTTTTTTGTGCTGCCAGAACCGTTTCAAGAGCATGGAGAATTCGCCAAGAATACACACAAGGTTCGAGTTGAAACTCAACCAAGCTTGTCAGCTCATGGATTTGGGGGTGCAGAACTAATATTGGAATTTGAATCCCAGCGTTTCGCAGGGCAATTCCTTCCCGTATATAGGCAACCCCGAGGTAGTCGGCACCTTCTTTTTCCAAAAAACGCCCAATGGCTGTGGCATCGGAGCCATAGGCAAATGCTTTGACCACCACCAAGATTTTGGTGTCGTTTTGTAGTTGTTTTTTTATCTGCTGGAAGTTGTGTCTCAGGGCGGGCAGATGAATTTCAAATCGCGTTCCTTCAGCCACTTTTCTTTCTTTTGTTGTCTTTCCGCTTGTCGGTTTTCTTGCGGGTTGTTTTGGCCATACCCATCGCATGATAATAGGCGGCTCGGCTCAGGGGTTCATATTCGCCTGTTTGTCCCAGAAAAACCAAATTGTCGTCATCGGATTTACGAAAACTATATTGGGCAAGATTGCCAGTATGAGTACATACGGCATGGACTTTCGTGACATATTCTGCGGTGGCCATCAAGTTGGGCATGGGGCCAAAGGGGTTGCCTTTGTAGTCCATATCCAAACCAGCGACAATCACGCGAATCCCTTTGTTGGCAAGGTCATTGCAAACCGAAATGATTTCGTCGTCAAAAAACTGTGCTTCATCAATCCCCACCACATCACAGTCATCGGCGAGAATGCGAATATTTGCCGCAGCAGGCACGGGTGTTGAGCGAATTTCATTGGCATCGTGCGAAACCACTTTGTCATCATCATAGCGGTTGTCAACTGTCGGTTTAAAGATTTCGACCTTCTGTTTGGCAAACTGTGCTCGTTTGAGTCGTCGAATCAACTCCTCTGTTTTCCCAGAAAACATCGAACCACAAATCACTTCGATCCAGCCGAATTGCTCTTTTTGATTTACCGTATTTTCGAGAAACATAGGAACTGTTTTTGGGATTTACCCGCCTAACAAAGGTATTAAAATCAACTCACCAAATGATGAAGCCGGGTATAAATTATAACAATCTGTTTTGTGAGAGTTTATTTGCCAAAGAATTGACTTATCTTTAATCCTCAACATATATAACCCCACTAAACACAAGAGATTGCAAATTGAGCCATCCACAATTTATGTCGTTCCAACGCCCATAGGTAATTTGGCCGATATCACGCATCGCTCCCTTTCCGTTTTGTCGGAAGTGGAGCTGATTTTGTGTGAGGACACCCGGGTCAGTCGCAAGTTGCTCAACCATTATGATATCGATACACCAACCAAGTCGTATCATATGCACAATGAGCATCGCACGGTTGACGGTCTGGTCGAGCAACTCCAACAAGGGATGTCCATGGCGTTGATTTCGGATGCGGGTACCCCTGCGATTTCTGACCCAGGATTTTTGTTGGTCAGGGCGTGTTTGCAAGCGGGACTTCGGGTGATCACCTTACCGGGGCCAACCGCCTTTATCCCCGCATTGGTGCAAAGTGGGTTTCCTACAGACCGTTTTGTTTTTGAGGGTTTTTTGCCTCATAAAAAAGGCCGAAAGTCTAGGCTTTCTCAACTCGCGGAAGAAACCAAAACCGTCGTGTTATATGAGTCTCCTCACCGCATTGTAAAAACCTTGGCACAGTGTGCTGAAGTGATGGGACCTGATAGACCTGCATCAATTTCCAGAGAGTTGACCAAAGCATTTGAGGAAACGGTACGAGGGACATTACAAGAACTCGAAGCACATTTTACGGCTCATCCGCCCAAAGGCGAATTTGTGCTCGTCATTCAAGGAAAGGACTGAGATGCGCTGGCTTGTTCAACCCAACCCCAATCCAGAGACGGTGCAATCACTCGCCAAGGCATTGTCCGTGCCTGTGGTTGTCGCTCAACTTTTGGTACAAAGGGGGATTACCAATTTTGATGCAGCTAAGCAATTTTTTCGTCCCGACTGGCATCATCTGCACGATCCGTTTTTGATGAAAGACATGGACGTGGCAGTTGCTCGTTTACAGCAGGCTATCGATAAAAAAGAAACCGTCATGGTCTTTGGTGATTATGATGTGGATGGGACAAGCGCAGTGTCATTACTCGTACATTATTTACAGCACCAAATGATGGAGGTTATGTCATACATTCCCGATCGCTATGCGGAGGGCTATGGACTTTCACAGCAAGGCATTGACAAGGCCGTTGCGGAAGGGGTGAAGTTGTTGTTCACTTTGGATTGTGGGATCAAGGCGGTTGACCTGATTGCAGATGCCAACCAAAAGGGGATTGATGTGATTATCTGTGATCACCATACGCCGGGGGAACAACTTCCTGCTGCCCATGCGGTTTTAGACCCCAAACGCCACGATTGCAACTATCCGTTTGATGGGCTTTGCGGTTGTGGCGTGGTGTTTAAACTCATCCAAGCCCACGCAAGTACAATGGGGATTGAAGTACAAGAATTACAGCCCTATTTAGATTTGGTAGCAACAGCATCAGCGGCAGATATTGTGCCCATCCTCGATGAAAATCGGGTGCTTACCTATTTTGGAATGCAAGCCTATCAGCAGTCTCCACGCCCGGGGTTGATGGCTTTACTGGGCGAACGCAAAGACCAAGAGATATCCGTTACCGATCTGGTTTTTCGGGTGGCGCCTCGGATCAATGCTGCGGGTCGCATGAAGCATGGCGCCTATGCCGTGGAGCTACTATTGAGCGACAACATAGAAGAAGCGACCAAACGCGCTGAAGCGATTGAAGTGTTTAACGAGGATCGAAAAGCATTGGATAGAGAGATTACCGAACAGGCCTTGGCACAAATCGAAGAGAATGACCAAACCGACAAGGCGAGTACCGTTGTTTATGAACCAGATTGGCATAAGGGGGTCATTGGGATTGTGGCCTCACGGCTAATCGAAACACACTATAAACCCACGGTGGTTTTTACACGTTCTGGGGATGTACTCACCGCCTCTGCACGTTCGGTTCGGGGCTTTGATTTGTATGCAGCCCTATCGGCATGTCAGGAACATATGATCCAGTTTGGGGGCCATAAATATGCAGCTGGATTGACAATTCGTCCGGAACAATATGATGGTTTTTGTAAGCGTTTTGAAGAGGTGGTAACCAATCAAATACAGCCCGAACAACAAAAGCGTACCTTGTCAATCGATATGGAAATCCCCATTGCGGAAATCACCCCAAAGTTTTATCGGATTGTGAACCAAATGGCTCCTTTTGGCCCAGGCAATATGCGCCCTGTGTTGTTGTCAAAAGGCGTGCAAGATCGTGGCTATGCAAAAGTTGTTGGCGCAGACGAAACCCACCTCAAGTGTTCGTTTGTGGCAGGCACCCAATCAATTGATGCCATTGGTTTTGGCTTGGGGGACGACTTAGAAACCGTTCAATCTTCGGCTTGTGACATTGCCTATGTAGTTGATGAAAATGAATGGAATGGAAAGACGAGTTTGCAGTTAAACCTCAAGGGGATTCAAAACAGTCAATAAACTGTGTAAATGCTAGCTTTTTCCGAAATTTGAAAAAAAATAAGCTTGATGAATTCAACGGAAGATCAAATACAAATGTTATCCTCTCGCGGTTATGTGACCACACCCATAGCCGAAGGCCTCGATTATGTAGAGGAGATCAAGCGGCTCAAAAAAGAAAAAAACGCAGTCCTGTTGGCTCACTATTATCAGGAGGATGCGATTCAAGATCTCGCCGATTTTTTGGGCGATAGCTTGTATTTGGCTCAGGCAGCAGCCGAGGTTGATGCGGATGTGATTGTGTTTGCAGGAGTTCATTTTATGGCTGAAACAGCCAAAATCATCAATCCGACAAAAAAAGTATTACTCCCCGACTTGAAGGCAGGATGTTCACTAGCGGACTCATGCCCACCCCAAGATTTTGCTGCCTTCAAAGCCCAGAACCCCGATGCAGTCGTGGTGACCTATATCAATTGTTCAGCAGAGATTAAAGCGCTGAGTGATTTGGTCTGTACTTCAAGCAATGCCAAGAAAATCATTGAGAGTATCCCCAAAGACCAACCGATCATCTTTGCGCCTGACAAGCATTTGGGTCGCTATTTGATCAAAGAAACAGGTCGTGAGATGCTACTTTGGGACGGGTCATGTGTCGTACATGAGGCCTTTTCCTTTGAAAAAATCATACAACTCGTCAAGCAATATCCCAAGGCAAAATTTATTGCGCACCCTGAAAGCCCTGAGGATATTTTGGCAATTGCTCATTTTATTGGAAGTACATCTAAGCTCAT
>JAQWIL010000021.1 GCA_029248885.1 Flavobacteriaceae bacterium | reverse complement strand
ATCGCTGGAATGGACATCACTTTTGTGACGTCTGCAGAAACTGATAAAGAAGCAAAATCATTATTAGCTCATTTGGGCTTGCCTTTTAAAAACAATTAATATGGCTAAAGAATCGATGAAGGCCCGCGAGGTCAAACGTGCAAAACTCAATGCGAAATACGCTGCCAAGCGAAAGGCATTGTTAGAAGCTGGTGATTACGAAGCTTTGCAAAAGCTTCCAAAAAACTCATCGCCTGTGCGTATGCACAATCGTTGTAAATTGACTGGCCGTCCAAAGGGCTATATGCGTCAGTTCGGAATTTCACGAGTGATGTTTCGCGAAATGGCAAATAAAGGTTTAATCCCTGGTGTAAGAAAAGCCAGTTGGTAAAAAAATAAGTATGAACACAGATCCAATAGCAGATTTTTTAACACGTATCAGAAATGCCAATAGTTCAGGACACCGTGTTGTTGAAGTTCCCGCATCAAAATTGAAATTAGAGATTACTAAAATCCTTTTTGATCAGGGATACATTCTCAGCTATAAGCAGGAAAATGATAGCGCTCAGGGGACAATAAAGATCGCATTGAAATACGATCCTATCACAAAAGACCCTGTCATCAAAAAGTTGCAACGTGCAAGTACACCAGGGCTTCGTAAGTACACGGGCTCTGTCTACATTCCACGTGTGCTCAATGGACTTGGTATTGCCATCATGTCGACATCTCATGGGGTGATGACTGGAAAACAAGCAAAAAAAGAAAATGTAGGTGGGGAAGTTCTCTGCTACGTATATTAATAGAACAGTAAATAAGTACAAATGTCACGAGTAGGAAACAATCCGATAGCAATTCCAGATGGTGTGGTCGTTGATATACAATCTGACCAAATTACCGTAAAAGGGAAGTTGGGAGAACTGAGTCAGCCATATGATACAGTTACATTTTCACAAGAAGATACCGTACTGACAGTAAGCAGACCCTCTGAAGCCAAGCCACATAAAGCAAAACATGGCTTATATCGTGCTTTGGTCAATAATATGGTTGAAGGGGTTTCAAAAGGGTTCACAAAAGAATTGGAACTTGTCGGAGTTGGATATCGTGCTTCGAATCAAGGTCAAAAGTTAGATCTTGCTCTAGGGTTTTCTCACAATATTGTTTTTGAGATTCCCAGCGAAGTGAAAGTGGAAACGATTTCAGAGAAAGGTAAAAATCCAATTATCAAATTGTCTTCACACGACAAACAATTGTTAGGTGCTGTGGTTGCCAAGATTCGGTCTTTCCGCAAGCCAGAGCCTTACAAAGGAAAAGGAGTCAAGTTTGTTGGAGAACAAATTCGTAGAAAAGCAGGTAAATCTGCGTAATTAATAAGGTATGAAACAATCGAAAACACAACGAAGATTTCGCATCAAACGTCGATTTAAGGCAACCGTTTCAGGTTCGTCTGATCAGCCGCGTATGTCTGTTTTTAGAAGCAACAAAGAGATTTATGCACAAATCATTAATGATGAAACTGGAAAAACGCTAGCTGCTGCATCATCTCGCGATAAAGATGTGACTGGAAAAGGATCGTCGAAAACCGAACAAGCTGGGTTGGTTGGAAAGCTAATCGCTGAGAAAGCATTGGCTGCTGGTGTGACGGCGATTCGATTTGACCGTGGTGGATATTTATATCATGGTCGTGTGAAGTCGCTTGCAGAAGGTGCTCGAGAAGGAGGATTAAAATTTTAATTGAAGTATGTATCAAAACTATAAAAATATAGAATTCGTCAAGCCAGGTGGGCTGGAACTCAAAGATCGTCTTGTTGGCGTTCAGCGAGTGACTAAAGTAACCAAGGGTGGTCGTGCTTTTGGATTTTCTGCGATAGTTGTTGTGGGCGATGAAAACGGAGTTGTCGGACACGGACTGGGAAAGTCCAAAGAAGTTAGCGAAGCAATTGCGAAAGCGGTTGAAGATGCAAAGAAAAATCTTGTTCGTATTCCGATTCACAAAGGAACTCTTCCTCACCAACAAAAAGGAAAATTTGGTGGTGCTCGGGTATATCTACAACCTGCATCTACGGGTACAGGAGTAATCGCTGGTGGTGCTGTTCGCGCAGTGCTTGAGGCCGTTGGTGTACATGATGTCCTTTCTAAATCACAAGGGTCATCAAATTCCCACAATGTTGTAAAGGCAACATTTGATGCGCTTCTACAATTGCGCAACGCAAACGTGATCGCCAAACAACGTGGTATTTCTCTTGAAAAAGTTTATAACGGATAACGACATGGGAAAAATTAAAGTAACACAAACGCGTAGCTACATCAAGCGTCCTGAAAACCAAAAGAGAACGCTTAAAGCACTGGGATTAAAAAACATTGGTCACTCTGTTGAGCATGATGACTCTGCCGTTGTGCTTGGAATGATAGATAAAGTGAAACACCTTGTTTCTGTAGAACAATTATAAGTTATGGAATTAGGAAATTTAAAACCCGCTAAGGGAGCTGTAAAATCTACTAACAAACGACTAGGTCGTGGTCAAGGATCAGGATCTGGTGGTACAGCAACACGTGGTCATAAAGGAGCCAAATCTCGTTCTGGTTATTCCAAAAAGATTGGATTTGAAGGAGGTCAGATGCCTTTGCAACGCCGTGTTCCTAAATTTGGATTTACCAATATCAACCGAAAGGAGTATCAAGGGATTAACCTCGATACCTTACAGGAGTTGGTAGATGCCAAAAAAGTAAAAAAAGAGATTTCTCTTGCTCAATTTGTTGGTTTACGACTTGCAGGAAAAAACGATTTGGTTAAAATTTTAGGTCGTGGCACACTGTCAGCACCATTGAAGATAACAGCGCATAAATTCACAGCATCTGCCAAAGCAGCCATAGAAGCAGCAGGCGGACAAGCGATAGATGCTTAATCGATTATGAGACAATTTTTAGAAGCGATAAAGAATATTTGGAAAATTGAAGAGTTGAGAAACCGAGTGGGTCTCACATTAGGCTTGTTACTTGTCTATCGTGTGGGTGCACAGGTTGTTCTTCCCGGAATTGATTCGGTTCAGCTTTCCGAACTTGCCAACCGTACTGATGGTGGTGGGCTTTTGGGGATTTTAAATGCTTTTACTGGGGGTGCATTTGCCAATGCCTCTGTTTTTGCTTTGGGAATTATGCCCTATATTTCTGCTTCTATTGTTGTTCAATTGATGGGAATCGCCGTTCCTTATCTCCAAAAATTACAAAAAGAAGGCGAAAGTGGCCGTCGAACAATCAATCAGATAACACGTTGGTTGACCATTGCGATTTGTGTTGTTCAAGCACCGGCCTATCTATATGGATTAGGTGCGCTTGGGGTTCCAGATTCTGCTTTCTTGCTCGGTAAAGGGCCAACCTTTATCATTACTTCAGTTATCATATTGGTAACGGGAACCATATTTGCAATGTGGTTAGGTGAAAAAATCACAGATAAGGGAATTGGAAATGGAATTTCTTTACTGATTACCGTTGGTATTATTGCGACAATGCCATTGTCTTTTGTGCAAGAATTTGTTTCTAGAGTGACTGAAAACAATGGTGGTCTGATTATGATTTTGGTTGAGTTGGTGATTTGGATTATTGTCAATGGGCTCTGTGTTCTTTTGGTTTTGGCTGTTCGTCAAATTCCAGTTCAATATGCACGTCGTACTGCAGCTGGAGGATATGCAAAAAATCAAGGGAGTGCTCGTCAATACATTCCATTAAAACTCAACGCATCAGGCGTTATGCCAATTATCTTTGCGCAAGCAATTATGTTTGCACCAGCATACCTTGGGCAGGCCATAGGTAACAATGCTGTTGGTCAATGGATGCAAGCATCTTTTTCCGACATTTTTGGTCTTTGGTACAATGTCCTGTTTGGAATTTTAATCATTGTGTTTACTTATTTCTACACTGCAATTACAGTTCCGACTAACAAGATGGCTGATGACCTAAAACGCAACGGAGGGTTTATTCCTGGCATCCGTCCAGGCGGAGAAACGGCTGATTTTTTGGATCGTGTGATGTCGCACATCACTTTCCCTGGGTCGTTGTTTTTAGCAGCAATCGCGGTGTTACCAGCTGTTGCATACCAATTGTTGGGATTGCAGCAAGGTTGGGCACTATTTTACGGTGGAACTTCACTATTGATTATGGTTGGAGTTGCTATCGATACGATTCAGCAAGTCAATGCGTACTTGCTTAACCGTCATTATGACGGATTGATGACAACGGGAAATAAAAGAAAAGGATAATCATGGCAAAGCAACCTGCTATAGAGCAAGATGGACAGATTATTGAGGCCTTATCCAATGCCATGTTTCGGGTAGAGTTGGAAAATGGTCACGTTGTTACGGCACACATCTCTGGTAAAATGCGCATGCATTATATCAAGCTGTTGCCAGGAGATAAAGTAAAACTTGAAATGAGTCCGTACGACTTGACAAAGGCGCGGATTACATATAGATACTAGTTATGAAAGTTAGAGCATCATTAAAGAAGAGAAGCGCAGACTGTAAGATTGTACGTCGTAAGGGGCGCTTGTATGTCATTAACAAAAAGAATCCACGATTCAAACAAAGACAAGGGTAATTATGGCAAGAATTTCAGGAGTAGATATTCCAAAACAAAAACGAGGTGAAGTCGCCTTAACCTATATTTTTGGTGTAGGTAAAAGTAGAGCACAGCAAATTTTAGAAAAAGCTGGTGTGGATGTAAACAAAAAAGTTTCAGATTGGAATGACGACGAAATCGGAAGAATTCGTGATGCGGTTTCAGCATACACGATCGAAGGAGAACTTCGGTCTGAAATCCAGATGAGTATCAAGCGCTTGATGGACATCGGTTCATTCAGGGGGATTCGTCACCGAATTGGACTTCCTCTCCGTGGACAGAGAACTAAAAATAACTCTAGAACACGAAAAGGAAAACGTAAAACCGTTGCAAACAAAAAGAAAGTAACCAAGTAATCATTGATTTATGGCGAAGACGAGTTCTAAAAAAAGAAAAGTTGTTGTTGAGTCTTTTGGAGAAGCACATGTTACGGCTTCCTTCAACAACATTATTATATCTCTAACCAA
>JAQWIL010000019.1 GCA_029248885.1 Flavobacteriaceae bacterium | reverse complement strand
GTGGTGCAAACCGAAAAGGATGCCAAACGACTTTTTCCAAAAGATCGTTGGAATGACTTGCATCTTCAAATCATCTGGTATGGACGAGAATATTCCCCAGCCAGAGGTTGGGATTTGTCCAAAGACATCATCACCTCAACCATCGGTCGAGCCGGTGTGCTGAAAGCATATAACAAGCAAAAATCCTAATTCAAAAAGCCCTCAAAAGTGATTTGCTGATTCGTCTCTTTCACACGATAGGAAGCAGCAAAGGCCTTGATCTTGTCAATGCTTTCTTTTCTAGGTTGGATGTTGGATGATGTTGGGATTGTAGTGTAGATTTTCTCCATAAAATACTTTACAAAGAAAACGACACATGATAGAGATTATTGTGTGAAAATCAAATTTCGTTCCTCAATCATCTTGCGCAAGTTGATTACAGCATAGCGCATTCTTCCCAAAGCAGTGTTGATGCTCACGCCAGTTTGATCGCCAATCTCTTTAAAACTCATGTCCTGAAAGAGTCGCATGTACAAGACCTCTTTCTGGCTATCGGGCAATTCTTCGATCAACAACGAGAGATCAGCATGGATTTGCGATTCAATCATGCTTTCTTCTATGCTGTTGCTTTGTTCGATCAGACGATCCAATACATCAAAATTTTGAATTTTGGATTCGTGCTTGGGAAGTCGGTTGATTTTACGATAATGATCCATGATCAAGTTGTGGGCAATGCGAATCACCCATGATAAAAATCGTCCTTCATCATTGTATTTTCCCAAACGAAGGTTTTTAACAACTTTTATAAAGGTATCTTGAAAGATATCATCGGCCAAATCAGGGTCATGAACCTTAGAGAAAATAAAGCCATAAACGCGTTTTTGATAACGGTCTATTAATATCGAAAATGAATTGCTATTGCCAGAGGTAAATTCAGCAATAAGGGTAGTGTCGGAAAGGGACATAGCAAATTACGTTTTAAGTGGTTAGTAAAATTTAAAAAAACGTAAATGTTTGCTATAGGCGATTTATTATTTTACAAATATATTAATTAAAATTATATTTCAACCACTGTAGAAAGTCAGAATAGAAATAAGTAACTTTAGCGATTCGTCAAAATTGTCGAATAAAATTTTGAATTGCGATTGAAAAAAGAGAATAGAATACGGGTTAAAGGTGCCCGTATGCACAATCTAAAGAACATCACTGTTGATATCCCAAGCAAAAAGCTCGTGGTGTTTACGGGTCTTTCTGGATCTGGAAAGTCGAGTTTAGCTTTTGATACCCTTTATGCAGAAGGACAGCGACGATATGTGGAGAGTTTGTCGTCCTATGCCCGACAATTCTTAGGGCGACTCGACAAACCAAAAGTGGATAAAATTGAAGGCCTAGCACCTGCCATTGCGATCGAGCAGAAAGTGAATAGCACCAACCCTCGATCAACTGTAGGCACCACAACCGAAATCTATGATTACCTCAAATTGCTTTTTGCTCGAATTGGGAAGACCTACTCCCCCATTTCGAATGAAGCTGTTACCAAAGACAGCGTTTCTGATATTCTCGATCAAATCAAATCCTATGAAGAGGGGACGAAACTAATTGTTCTTGCTCCAATTCATATCGATCAGAATCGTTCGATCGATAAAATCTTAGCCCTCTTTGAACAACAGGGATATGCACGGATACAAGTGAATGGAGAAATTGTTCGGATCAATGAAGTCAAAAGTAGTCTTTCCTCAGATTGTCATTTGGTCGTCGATCGTGTCATTCTCAAAAAAGATGAGGATGCGCTAAGTCGCTTGGCAGACTCTTTAGAAACTGCATTTTTTGAAGGAAAAGGAGAAACCCAACTCTTTTTTCCTGACGATAATAAAACCCTCCATTTCTCAAATCAGTTTGCGAGAGACGGGATAAACTTTATTGAGCCGAGCCCACATCTGTTTAGCTTTAACAATCCCTTGGGAGCTTGTCCTGACTGTGAAGGTTATGGCGATTTGATTGGCATCGATCACGACTTGGTCATTCCCAACACGGGCTTGTCAATATTTGAAGATGCAGTAGCCCCTTGGCGGTCATCAAGTGCAAGTCGCTATAAAAAGAACCTCATCGATACCGCAACTCAATTTGATTTTCCAATCCATAAACCTTATTACCAACTCACTGAAGAACACAAAGAAGTGCTCTGGCAAGGCAATAAACATTTTAAGGGGATTCACACCTTTTTCCAAAAACTCGAAAAGAAAAACTACAAGATTCAAAATCGCGTGATGCTCTCTCGCTACAGAGGACGAACAACATGCACAACTTGTCATGGAAAACGATTGCGGAAAGATACTCAGTATGTCAAAATCAATGGGAAATCCATCAATGACCTAGTCGATATGCCTGTTGATGAGCTTCTACAATTCATGCAAACGCTACAACTTTCTACACACGAACAACAAATCGCTGAACGCTTGTTGGTCGAGATCAACAACCGCCTGGATTTTTTGTGTGAAGTCGGCTTATCTTACCTTACACTCAATCGGAAATCGAACAGCTTATCCGGTGGAGAATCCCAACGAATCAATCTGGCAACATCACTCGGTAGCAGTTTGGTTGGCTCAATGTATATCCTCGACGAACCGAGTATTGGCCTACATCCAAAAGATACCGAACGCCTGATTCGTATTTTGGAAAAACTGCGAGACTTGGGCAATACGGTCATTGTGGTGGAGCATGACGAAGACATCATTCGAGCAGCGGATGAAATCATAGACCTTGGGCCAGAAGCTGGTGTTTTTGGAGGTGAGATTGTTGCGCAAGGAACGCTAGATGCCCTTCTGAAATCAAACGGCTTAACCGCTGATTATCTCAACGGAAAACAAAGCATTTCCACAAAAACAAAACCCATCCAATCCACAAAGTCGATTGAGTTGATCGGCGCTCGAGAAAACAACCTAAACAATATCAATGTGCGTTTCCCTTTGCATTGCATCACAGCCGTGACAGGGGTTTCGGGAAGTGGCAAAAGCACCCTAGTCAAAGGGATTCTTTGGCCAGCATTATTACGAGAAAAAGGGATCTTTACTGAAAAGACGGGTCAACACACTGCCATTGCTGGGGACTTGAATGAAATTTCACTTATTGAGTATATCAGTCAAAATCCAATTGGTATATCCTCACGCTCCAACCCAGTAACCTATATCAAGGCCTATGACGATATTCGAAAGCTCTTCGCTGGCCAACAAGCATCAAAACTTTCCGGGTACTCAGCCAAACACTTTTCGTTTAATGTGGACGGCGGACGATGTGAAAGCTGTAAAGGAGAAGGTGAGGTTACTGTAGAAATGCAGTTTATGGCTGATGTTAAATTGCGATGTGACAGTTGCGACGGAAAGCGTTTTAAACGTGAAGTTCTAGAAATTCGTTTTGCTGAAAAAAACATTTTTGATGTCTTATCGATGAGTGTCGATGAAGCTCTTGCCTTCTTTACACAACAACGAGAGTCAAAAATCGCGGCTAAAATTCAAGCCCTTGCAGATGTGGGCATGGGATATGTTGCTCTCGGACAATCTTCCTCTACCCTTTCTGGCGGGGAAGCCCAACGAATCAAACTGGCCAGCTATCTCACCAAAGGCAATTCCAAAGAAAAGGTTTTGTTTCTATTTGACGAACCAACAACAGGTTTGCATTTCCACGATATTGGAAAATTGTTGCAATCCTTCCGCCAACTTATCGACCGAGGACATACCATAATCGTGATCGAACACAATACACACCTTATCGAATATGTTGATCACGTGATTGATTTGGGTCCCACAGGCGGACATGGTGGTGGAAAACTCTTGGCAAGTGGAAAGCCAGAAGATATCACCAAAAATAAAAAGTCGAGTCTGTACAAACGTTTATTTGCCAATTCGCTTCACCAACCGAAGTAAATCATCTGACAGCTTGAACTGAGTTACAATCAGGAAGTACAAGGCCGAAACCAATGTAGAAGTTAGTCCGATTTGAACGAGTGGCGAAAACGTCCAATTGATATACTGAAATGAAGTGTACAAAATTCCAACAGCGACTAAAGTTTTAAATAAATTCAAAGTCAGTGGGTGCGCCTTGATCTTAAATTGCAAATACACGATTTTAAAACCAATAGACACCCCAACAACAACCAAGGTCGCAAGGGCTGCTCCATCAATACCATACAGGGGGATCCATATCATATTCAGAATCAAAACCCCCAATGCCATGACAATCGAAAACACCAAACTGATCTGGTAAAACGAACTATTGGAGATGATGGCTCCACCACAGCCAAACGTCATCGTGATGAGCTTGGCGAGCGAAATATACAGTACAACCATAGTCGCTTTTTGATAACCCACATTTGGCAATAGCGAAAAAAGGGCTTCGCTATTGAGATTGACCAATAAGAAAAACCAACCCGAAACAACCACCAAGTTGAGCGCACTTCTTCGATAAAGATGATTCACTTCTTTGGTGTTATTTTCATTGACCGCAGTGGCGACCAAGGGGTTTAGAATTTGCCACATGGCACGAGCTGGCACTTCGACAAGGGTAGCTGCAAAAATCGCAACCGAATAGAAGGCAGTTTGCTTGATTTCTTCTAATTGCGGAATCATAAACTTATCAATATCGATAATCATACTGCCCGCAGAACCTGCCAATAAAAGCGTAACGGAATAGGTTGTTATCGATCGCATATTGGATGGGAAACGCAAACGAATACGAAGGGGATAGCAGCGATTGGCCAATACAATCATCCATAGCAAACGAAGATAATACCCGCCCACCAAAGCCACAATAAAATCGTGGAATGACAACTCAAAAAAGTACAATGCCATCAAAAGCAAAAAGAGATATAATCGTGGAAATATCTCTTTTAAGGCATTTCCTGCAACAGACCGCAATTGTACACGTGCCCAAGCATAAAAGACCTCAAAATAGGACGTTGCAACAGCAACCACAAAAATAACCCAAGTGTAATTGGCAATGACTGGGTTTTGAATAGACAAGGCAGTTGAAATTGAATGATAAAACAGCACACCAATTCCTCCAACAATAAGTGCAATAAAAAGAGGTAAAAGAATGACAGAAGACATAAAACGCTGCTGTTCTTCTTTGGTATCGTAAGCGCTAAAAAATCGGATGATCGTTTGATGAACCCCAAATCCAATGAGTGGCATCAATAAATTTGACGTTGCCAACAAAAAAACAACCAATCCATATTCTTCAGCCGAAAGAAAAAGTGGGTAAAAAACCAGTGTGTTTAAACCCCCAATCGCAAAGGCAATGCCAATGATCAGTACATTTAGCGAGGTTTGTTTGGCAACGATTCCCATTAGCTTTGCAGTTGATTGAGTAGCAAATGTAACTCTTCGGCTTGTTTTTCTCTTGAAAAGCTTTGTTCTGGTATGGCCAAAGGTGCAACAGTTCCCGCTTTGTAGTTTTTAAATTGACTTGCGATCCAAACTGTGATTTCATCGATTTCTGTGTACAAAAAAACCGCACCGAGCTTGTAATCTCGAATCAGTTTGGACATGTCCCCATGTTTGTTGACCAAGGCCAACACAGGCCGCCGAGCAGCCATATAAGCATACAGTTTTCCATGAATTACCAATTGACTATCTACTTGGTCATTGCCCAATAACAACAAGATATGAGATTGCGGAAGAATGCGATCAATTTCATCCTTTGTTCGATAACCGTATGGAAAAATCTGATCTTTTAACTCCGCAGGAGGCTTTATATTGTCAAACGCACCATACAGACGAAAGCGAAGTTGCTTTGCAAAAAGCTGATCACGGGAAGAAAGAGTTTTTAAAATGGAAAATACAGTCTCGATGTGCTGGTTGGACTTTAAAGCGCCCGCATAAGTCATGGTAAAATCCTGTTGCAAATTACCTTCCAATATCTTTTCATAGCCATTGAATATGGAAACGACAGAAGAGTTGTAGGTTTTGAAATATGCGGATAAACTCGGAGAGGTAGTCACAACACAATCGGCAACAGAAACAACTTGCTGTTCAACTCGCTTGTGTCGATTTCGGACAAAGGACAACATCGGCAATTCGTGATTGACAAAAAATTGTGACCAAGGGTCGCGAAAATCGGCTAACCATTGTAAATCACTGGTCTTTCGGAAGGCATAGCCAACCAAATGCACACTGTGGGGAGGGCCAGTGGTAATCAACCAACTGGTGGGTTGTTCTGCCAATCGTTTTTTGACCAATCGAATTGCGGGTTTGATAAAAAACTGACGGGCATCTGGGAAAAAGAAATTGGCGCGAATCCAACGGATAATATGGTAAGCTAGCCCCCTCCTTGCGTTGGGTTTTGCAGCATGATATAAGCGTTTTCCGGGTTCCCAAATCGAGAGGGGAAAAACGCGGATATTGAGGTGCCTTTGACCTTGAAAGGAGGAATCTAAAGGAGTTCCTACCGGTTTTTGGACAGTAATCACATCAATCGTCCAACCCCACTTTGCGAGCTGATTGGCAAAGAACCACCAACGCTGTACACCCGATCCTCCTGATGGTGGCCAGTAGTAACTTACGAGTATGATATGTTTGTTCTTAGAATCCCCCAATCCGTTAAGGTTTTGATCGCTTCAACCCAATAGGCGTAAAAGAAAGGAGAATCAGCAAAACAAAAATGCCATATCCAGCCAACTGAATCCGAGTACCCCGAGCAATGACATCGGGCTCAAAACGAAAAACAATATCATGCTGACCACTTGGAATAATTAGACCACGGAGTGCATAATTCACGCGATAATGAGGCACTTCAACCTCGTCGATATAGGCCTGCCATCCATGAGGATAGTGCATCTCTGAAAAGACTGCAAAAGCAGCAGAGGAAACGGAAGTTTTATATCGCAATTCATTGGCTTTATGGGCAACCAAAGAAATCGAAGACAAACTGTCCAAAACAAATTCACGCTGCGGAATTGACTCTGTGGTAAGTGCCGTCGTGGCAAGGTTTTCCGTTGCCAAACGCCGGATTTCCTCATCTGCAGAACGACAGCTAATGACCTCTTCTACAAACCATGCGTTTCCAAAAGCATTGGGATTGACGCCGGCAGAAAGACTGCCATTTTCAGTGGTTTGTAAAGTATATTTAATATTGAGCATATTGACCACATTCGGCGTAATGGTCTCACTAAAATGGTAGTCGTGTAATGCTTGTATCCGATGTGGTTTGGCACCATGATAGCCCCCAATGGTGTTGTGAAAATAGGCAGTACGAGCATGAGCCATTCCCAAACGTGGCTCAAAAACGCGATATCGGGTGGTATCTTTTAAAATTGCTCTGTCTGCTGCTGTCGCTTGAAAAGGACGTTGCATGACAGACTTGTTTGCAAAATCATCGTTGTTGATATAGTTGCGACTGAATGACCATAAGTCGATAAGAATTACCAAGGCCACAACTGGAATGACATAGCGTTTTCGCTTTTCGATCAAAGCAAAACGACAAATGATGTACAACGCAACAACAAAGCCAAGCGAACGCATCAAATCATTGAGAAGTATCGATTTTCGATCTTCTATCAAGGGATTTAAGATTTCGGGGTAAGCAGCAAATGGCTCAAAGGCAGATTGGTAATCAAATACGGTCATGGCAGCAATCCAAAGCAAGCCCAAGATGCCCAACACAATCAATACGCTTCGGTTTATGGCTTTTTTACGAGACTGATTTGAGGAATCCATCAAGCCCATCAAGCCCATAGCAGCAGCAATCGGAAAGCAGAGTTCTAGAATGACTTGCGCAGAGCTCACCGCTCTAAACTTGTTGTAAAAGGGGATGTAATCGATCAGAAATTGGGTGAATTGCGGAAGGTGTTTTCCCCATGAAATCAACAAGGAAACAAGGATTGACGAAAGAAGAATGAACCGCCAACGTCTGTGCATGAGAAAAAAACCAATCATCGCGATAAAAAACACCGTTATTCCAATATAAGCAGGTGCTTCAACGATGGGCTGATCTCCCCAATACATACGTGCATAGGAAAACACATACTGGGCTGTTTCTTCGTCTATGGTTTGTAAAAATTGAGCGAGTTCACCAGAAGAGTCAGGGCGATCCCCACTCCCACCACCTGTCAGACGGGGGATGATCAAGTTGAATGATTCCACGAGACCGTAGCTGTATTCGGTGATGTAGTCATAAGATAAACCATTATTTACTGTCGCTGGCTCACCCGAAACGCTTTCCTTTAAGGGTGAATTTCCTCTTGTGCTTTCCTTTGCATATTCACTCGTAGCAAGCAATTGGGTTGCATTAAAGCTCAAGGCAAGCAACATGGCAACAACCATGGTGAGCAAGGATTTGACCAAGTGTATATTTTGCTTTTTTTGAAGTAAATCGATCGCAAATCCAAGCGCTATTAAACCCACGAGTATCAATACGTAGTAGGTCATCTGATAATGATTGGCGTGGAGCTGCAACGCCATCGAGAGTGTGAGAAGACCAAAGCCTAGCATTCGCTTATCAGAAAACAATTGAATGACTCCCAATACGACCAAAGGCATATACCCAATCGCAAGAGCTTTGGTGTTGTGACCAACCCCTAAAATAATGAGAAGATAGGTAGAAAACCCAAAAGCAATCGCTCCAGCAATCGCAATCTGTATTTTGGGTGTGAAGAAAAGCATCAACAGATAAAAACTCAAGAGGTACACAAAAAGATAATCTGCTGGACGAGGTAAAAACCGAATGAGTTTGTCGACTTTTCCAATAAAATCACTCGGGTATTTGGATGTAATTTGATAGGTAGGCATCCCGCCAAAGGCATTGTCTGCCCAATAGGGCTCTTCATCATAGTCCGCACGGTGTTCGACGACCTGACGTTGCATTCCTTGAAACTGTTGAATATCTGACTGTACAATGACTTTACCACTTAGCAATGGGTAGAAATACGCCATGGAAAGCAAAGCGAAAAACGCAACTGATAGAACGTGTGGGATGCTGTTTTTAATCATTCATCAAGGACTTGAATGCTCAAAAATACAATTCTAAGCGGTACTTGTGCTAAAGCATTTCTTTATATTTGAATGAATGAATCGACAAAAAGCCACTTTATACCTTTTCTTTGTTTTGATATGGGCAGTGGCGAGTAGTCAGTACACCCCCATCATCAACAGTAATCGCCCTGGGCTTACTCAGGGTGCTTTTGCAGTTGCACCAGGAGTTTACCAACTCGAATTAGGCACTTCTTATCGGCAAGATCAGTTTGTTTCCCTCGCCCAAGCCAAAAGTCAAGGGATGGGCTTTACACTTGACTTGCGTACGGGCTTGATTTTGCAAAATCTAGAGCTCATATACCGAGTTGACTACCACAATGACCAATTGGCATTCAATAATGTTTCTGGGCGGTTAAGCACCACTAGAAAAGGCACCAAACGGAATACCGTTGGATTTAAACTCTTGCTTTTTGATCCGTTTCGAAACGCAGATTGGTATAAAGTCAACACCAAAAGCTATAAAGCCAACAAAGGATTACGTCTCATTGATTTAATCCCAGCATTATCGGTTTATTTTGGATCTGAATTGAGCTTTGGAAATATCTACCCATATGGAGAACCATTCTCCCCCATCTTCAATCTAAAAACACCTGAACTGAAACAAGACGAAATTTCTGGTGAGTTGATGTTGATTACACAAAATCATTTTTTGAATAATTTTGTACTTGTCAACAATTGGGGTAGAAGATATTTGGGAAGCGCATACGAGCAAAATTATATGTCGAGTAGCTTGATGATTCCTATTAAAAAAAGATTGATGAGCTTTGTAGAGCAAGTGAGTGTGAAAAGTCAACTTTCTTCAGATATCTTTCTAACCGCAGGTGCGGTTTATCTAATCAATGAAAACATCCAATTGGATGCATTTTTGAGTCACACCATTAAGGACACACCAGCAATGTTTTCAGCTGGAGTTGGGGTTTCATATCGGATTGATCGCTATTATGATAGTGGGATTCCTTATGAAATCAAGCAACTCAGAAGACAACGCAAGAAGAATCGTTTGGATAAAAAGATAAATGCTGAGAAAATAAAAGAGTTTAAAGACCGTGATCGTGAAAAACGCAAGGCAGAACGCAAACAAAAAAAGGCAGCAAAAAAAATAAAGTGATGAGTGATTATGCCGTTTATGAAGTAAACTCCAAAAGAGAATATCATGCATTTTTCTCTTTTCCGTTTGCACTGTACAAAAATTGCGAGCAATGGGTTCCACCCATCACAAAAGAAGAAAAAGCCGTTTTCAATCCAGCTTTAAATCCTGTTTTTGAAAATGCAGAAGCCAAGCTGTTTTTAGTAAAAAACGGAAAGCAGGTTGTTGGTCGTATGGCAGCCATGATCAACTGGATTGAGGTAAAAGAACAAGAAAAAACCAAAGTTCGTTTTGGATGGTACGACACCATTGATGACATCGAAGTTAGTCGCTTACTTCTCGATGCCGTATATAATTGGGGAAAGCAAAACGGCTTGACCTATTTGGAAGGTCCCATGGGTTTTTCCAATATGGACAAAGCGGGATTGTTGGTGCAAGGTCATGAGTACATGAACACCATGATTACTTGGTATCATTACCCCTATCAAAAGCAACATCTCGAAACACTCGGCTTGGTCAAACAAGCGGAGTGGGTGGAGTTTAAAATCAAAATTTTCAAAGCCGAAGATGCGCCTGAAAAAGTAAAAAAATACGCAGAACTCATCACAAAACGATATGAGCTCAACTCCTTGGAATTTTCATCACGAAAAGAGCTGATTCCCTACGTTGACAAGATGTTTGACTTGCTGAATAAAACCTATGACAAACTGCAGTCTTTTGTGCCAATTCAGCCCTATCAAATTGCACATTACAAAGAAAAATACTTTTCTTATATCCATCCAAGGTTTATCAAGTGCGTAACAGATCAATCGGGCAACCTCATTGCCTTTGCGATCACAATGCCATCATTTTCAGAAGCCCTTAAAAAAGTAAATGGGTCCCTTTACCCATTTGGATTCCTTCATATTTTACGTGCACTTCGAAAAAACGATAAGGCCTCTTTCTATTTGATCGGAATCGACCCTGCTTATCAAAACAAAGGCGTAACCGCCATTTTGTTTGATGCCATCCAAAAGATGTTTAACGACCAAGGGATTACGGATGTGGAAACAAATCCAGAGTTAGAAGAAAACAGTGCGATACAACTGATGTGGAAAAACTACGAGCATGAACTCCATAAGCGACGACGAACCTATCGAAAAGCCATTAGCTAGTTTTTGTTTTTTACTTTTGCCAAATGCAAAATGAGACCACAACTATTGTAGCTACTGCTACCTCTCCAGGAACGGGTGCGATTGCAGTTATTCGTCTCTCTGGAAGCAAAGCAATTTCAATTGCGGACAAGGTGTTTCGTTCTGTGCATGATAAAGTCCTTTCTAAGCAAAGATCACATACCATTCATCTGGGGCATATCGTACAAGGGAATAAAACCCTCGATGAGGTACTCGTCAGTTTGTTTAAAGGACCCAATTCCTATACGGGTGAAGATGTTGTAGAGATTTCTTGTCACGGATCGTCCTACATTCAACAACAACTCATTCAACTGCTACTTGACCAAGGGGCGCGACTGGCAGAGCCTGGCGAATTTACGCTACGGGCTTTTATCAATGGGAAAATGGATTTGACACAGGCGGAAGCTGTTGCAGACCTCATTGCCAGTGAAGGAGAAGCAGCACATCGCGTTGCCATCCAGCAACTGCGTGGGGGCATCTCCAACCAGTTGAAACAATTGAGGGAACAGCTTGTCAATTTTGCTTCTTTGATCGAGCTCGAACTCGATTTTAGCGAAGAAGATGTGGACTTTGCAGATCGTGATGCGCTTGACAAACTTTTGCACCAAGCTCAAGATACCATCAAATCGCTCATTGATTCGTTTAGCGTGGGTAACGCTTTGAAGCAAGGAGTTCCGGTTGCCATAGCAGGAAAGCCAAATGCAGGAAAATCTTCCTTACTCAATGCCCTCGCCCAAGATGATAAAGCGATTGTTTCTGAAATCGCAGGGACAACCCGTGACAGTATTGAAGATACGGTTGTACTTGATGGCATACAGTTCCGATTTATCGATACGGCAGGCCTACGAGAAACCAAAGACACCATAGAGGCCATCGGCGTAGAAAAAGCGAGAACTAAAATTTCGGATGCCCAAATCCTTCTCTATGTGGTTGATCCTTCTACGATGACGGCTGCAGAAATCAATACAGAGGTCAAAGCACTACAGCATCAAAATCCATTGGTGTTGATTAACAAATCTGATCTGCACGATGTGGACAAACTCCACAAGCAAACCCAAGAGCTAGAAGATTTGGATTCACTACTGATCTCCGCAGAAACTGGACTCGGACTGGACAAGCTTTGTGCGCACCTTGTTCAGCTTGTCAAACATACCAACTACGATACGATTGTAAGTAGCAGTCGGCACCATCACGAGCTTCAGCAAACGCTTACTGCCATTCTCGCTGTCCGAGAGGGCTTGGCAAACGGGTTAACTGGAGACTTGCTAGCAGTGGATTTACGAGCAGCACTCCACCATTTGGGAATGCTCACTGGCTCGATTTCGTCCGATGAATTGCTTGGAAATATCTTTGCTAATTTTTGTATCGGAAAATAAATAGTAATGCAACTAATAGTATCCTTATTTAGTTGTGAGGTCATTTGTCATTAAAATTATAACCTTAAATAAAATTTACAATAAAAAAAAGCCAGGACAACCTGGCTCATTAATCTTTTGATAAACACTAGTATTAGTTTGGAATTCCTATTCCTGTTTTATAAGGTGCCCAATTTGCATGTGCACACTTCCAACCTTGGTCAGTTGCAATCCAAACGGATGATGCGCGAGTACTATAGGAAACTTCCTCACTTGAATCAGTAAATGTGTAAGATCCAGATGCATAAAAAGTTAAAATAACTGTTCTCATATCAGGTGAAAAGTGAGTTTCAAAGTCTCTAAGTTCAAAAGAATTCCAGGTATAATTTTGCCCTTGGGTAATGTTATCAGTTGAAAAAGTGTAAAAATCGCCTAAGTTGGAATCACCAGTCACCAAGCCAAATTCGTCAGAGATATATTTTGAAAATTCCTCAATACTACCTTCAAGAATAGCATTTTGCATATTTTTTTGAGCCTCAATTAAACCATTACTTACTTCAGATTCATTCACTTTTCTCCAATAAACAGGAAGGTTGTATTGATATGGCGAGGATGAGGTTGCATAATCGAACGCCTTAAGCTGATTGTCTAAAGCCATTTCATAATCCCCTTTCATAGCTGCAATTTCTGCTCTTGAGTCGTAGGAGTTTGGCCCAACATGCAATGTTTCTAATTTATCTAATGAAGCAAATGCTGCTTCATAATCTGGTCCATTTCCTATTTCTCCGTAGGCATGTGCATAAGCTAACATATTATATGCAGCTGCTGCATTGGCAGGAAACTTTTTAGCGAAATTTATATATGTACTCCAATCTTCTCTAGAAGTACTAAACCAATTAATTAGGGCACTGTTAGGAAATTCTGCGATAGCTCTACTATAGGTTTCACTCCAGTCTTCTTCTTCTTCAGTTGTTGTTGCAACTAAAAGATCATACCATGCCTTTTCTTCTGCACTTAGTTTTTTTATGTTTACTTCAGATAGCTTTTCCTTTCTGGATCCAAAGTTTTGATTGCCTGAGGAAGCGGCAGCTAAAACTAACTTAGCACACTCGCATTTTTTGTCTGAAATCATAACTGCTTTGGCCATCCCAACTGCAACTAGTTGTTCGATATTGACAAGGTGAGATATTGCATCATTAATAATTTTAGCGGAATCTGAATTACATTTCGAATCAGAAATCCACTGCTGTGCACTTAAATGAAATGAGAGTGCAAGAATAAATATTGTTAATTGTATTTTCATTTTTGTTTGTTTAGTTAGACTTAAAATTACAAAATAATATTAAATTTTATGATTTTTAATAATATGTCTTGTTACCCAATTTTTAGTATCGCTTCGATAGAGATTAAGAATATAGATCCCGTTTTTGAAAGCACTTAAATCGACACTAGAAGCATTCGAAATCATTATCTGTTGCCCCTTAATGTCATAGACAGATATTTGCGAAATAATCTCTTGATTGGCTTCCACAACTCCCGAGGTGGGATTGGGATATACAAAAATATGTTTGGACTGTGCTCCCTCTACATTCAAATTAGGGTTTGTTGATCGTGTATATGTAAAGGCACCACTTTTTCCACTTCCCCAATAAGTGAAAATAATGTCAATGTGGATATCATCAGACTCAGAAGTTGTGCCATTTGTAATTTTTAATACAAGAGCCTGATTCATTGGGGGACTATTTGACCCAGAGCCACCACCACCAGAAGAGCCATCAAAATCCCTAAAATTATCAAATGATAGATTCATATCAGATGTGCTTCCTAATGCCCAAAGCGTACCTAAAGGGCTTGATCCACGAACATACTGACTTTCTTGTTTGAAGTTGATCAAAGCACCTCCCCAAATTTCATTACGAGTCAACCAAACATCGTCTGTAATACGATCTTGGTGATCCTCTAACGTATAATCGGCATTATTGGCTTTTGTAAACGTGATTTCAGAACCACTCCAAATTGTTTGAGAATAACAAAGTAAAGGCGCAATTATTAGTAGAATATATTTCATTTCAATAAGTTTTTTACTTTAAAGATATGATTCTACAATGAATTTCCTCATTACATCAGCAAGAAAGACTTATTTTTGAAAAAAAACAATGCGTTTCCACCTGTTTGTCGCAGTACTTATTTCAAGCTTGGGATATTCGCAAACGATTCTGAATTCGGAGTCTTTACTAAATCATTCTGCGGATAAACTAACTGCTCAACTCAACCTCTCCGTCGATTGGGAATCCGGAAATGAAAACACCTTTGCTACCTTCAATCAGTTTCTTGTTGGAAGAAAGAAGGGAAAACAACTATGGCGCCTAATCATTGGACACGATTATGAGGATGATGAAGGTGAGATTGTAGCCAACGACTGGAGTGGACAGCTTCGGCTCAATCACTATGTCAACACCAAAAATTCAATTTATGGCTTTGTACAATCGCAAAATATCCGTGTTCTGCAAATGAATCATCGTTATCTTGCAGGAGCAGGGTATCGTCATTCTGTGTTTTCCAAGGAAAGTCAATATTTCGATCTAGCAGCAGGCTTGTTTTATGAGGACGAAGAATACCCTACACTTCAAACCGATAAACTCCGTTTTAATATCAATGGTTTTGTTCGTGTGAAGATTTTTGAAAAATTGTTTTTCAACTGTGTTACCTATTTTCAGATCAATACAGAAGATACCTCTGACATTCGCTTGTTTGTTGAACCGAAAATAAATTTTGAACTAGATAAGTTTACACTTTCAATTGTAGGTCAAAATCGATATAACTCTACCCCCTATCTACTCAACAAAAAGAACGATTTTTTGTCTCAACTGGTCCTCACTATTAATCCTTTTGAGTAAATCTTTTTTAATATGAAAAATGTTTGTTTTTTCTGGTAATGATTCTTACGGTTGCATGTAACCCTGATGCCAATTGTGGGGAAGTAATCGATAAAGTCTTTGTAGATAATCAATATATACTGGTCATCCGCTTTGACAAAGGTTCCACCTCAAATCAGAATGAGTATAGTGGGGAACTTGTCGGCGATATCGAAGTCAATGAAGAGACCTTTTCAAGCTACGAAAAGGGAAAAAACTATTGTATTGCCTAACTAATGCTTCATTATTTGCCCGGGTTTGGGATCTTGTCCTTCTCGGACATATTGACAACATGCTGGCAATTGATCGTACACTTTTTCTATTGCGGCGTGATGTTCGGTGTCATGCCCAACAGCAGCAATTTGCTTTTCGATTGAGTCTACATTTGTTTTTAATCCATTGTAAATCAACTGTAATTGTCCAGACTGGATATCCCAAGAAGCATATTTCACACCTTTTACGCCAATAGCTGCTTTTTCAATACGAGATTTACACATCTTACAATTACCTAGCACCTCAATGAGCGCTTTATCCGTTTTTGTAGGCTCCTTTTGTGCAAAGGTCAAAACTGGAAAACAAAAAAGAATTACATAAAAAAGTGATTTCATAATCATCAAGTTTTAAAGGCTATAGCGCATTCCAATATACATCATTTGTCCATATACGGGTGCATATACCAAACTCGAATCAAAAAAAGATGAAAAAGGCTGATCAAATGACTGAATTGGGTTGTCTTGTCTAAAATCATTGAGATTTTCAGCACCTATATAAAGTTCGAGATTAGGTTTGGGGAGATATGTTAGCTGTGTGTTGATTAATCCAAATGGGTCGCTTTCAAAACCATTCGGATCAAGAAGTGTAGACGGAATACGCTGCTTTCCTGTAAATTGGTATGTTGCATCCATACGCCATTTGTCTCCTACGTAACCAGCGTTAAAAAAATATCGATGTTTGGGTTGTAAGGGCTTCTGCATACGCCCAGTTTTGTAGTCCGTTTGAACATCATAATACTTGTAGGCAAGTCGGGTGTCAATCAATCGAAATAGTCTGGCATCCATACCCAACTGAACACTGTTGGCAAAACTATTCCCGCTAAGATTATAGAAAGATACCTGTCCTAGGGTTTCCCAATCTACGACCACCTGATTGACAAATTCCGTACGAAACAAATCTATATTTAAATTGATGGGTACTGTATCGATTTGTAAGCTTCTAAGATAACTCACGCCATAGTTCCATGCTCGCTCTGGGAGCAGGCCAAAATGATGATGCTGCAAATTAGGAACATTAATGGATCTTCCAGATGTAAACAGCTTCTGGTTTTCAGCAAAAACAGCTGCAACTCGACGTCCACTACCCATAGAGAATCTAACGGTAGATGCGTCAGAAAAGGCATATCGAATGTGAGCACGAGGAGTTACAAATGCCCCGATGTTGTTGTGGTAGTCAAATCGAAGGCCAAGAACCATATTGAACTTTTCTAAGCTGTCATAGCTATACTCAAAAAAAGTGCCTATCGATTGGTCTTTATGATTCAATTGTGTCCCTTCAACGGTTTCGCTGTATTGATCCGAAGCAAACTGTAATCCGACTTTGAATTTTTGACTAGTATTGCTTAAGATTGAATTAAACAACAAATTTGCATAACTACTCTTGTGACGTATATCATAAGGGCGCAATCCAAAATAAGATTGCTGATCATGGTCGCTGTAGGCAAATTGTGCTCCAAAACTCTGATAAGGCAACTGTGGAAAAACATAGCCAATTTTCAAGGTTGACTCATACCTTTTTGTATTGATTTCACTTCCCCAAACGGAAGATGTGTTTTTATGAGCCTTTGGATCAAAATCAACTTGTCCAAGCAATTTGTCATCATGTAAGAACCGAAGGTTAAAAAAGGATACCCATCCTTTTTGTAAATCCACATATTGAATGCGAGACAGCACATTGATTTGTTGAGATTGTGGCATATCCATAAACCCATCAGCATTGGAATCATTTCGCTCAACGATTTCGTTGTAGTGTGCAAAAAGACTAGTTGTCAACTTTTCTGAAAATGATCCTTTTGTATGGAAATTAAGCTCGTTTCGTCCCTCAAAAGAACGAAACAAATTGAGAAATAACCTTTCACTTGTCATTGGCTTTTTAAGCTCTGCATTAATCTGTCCTGTCATGCTTTCATAACCGTTAATGACGCTTCCAGCACCTTTCGTGATTTGCAAACTTTCAACCCAAGTTCCAGGTGTAAAACTCAGCCCATATACCTGAGAAGCACCGCGAACAAAAGGAATATTCTCTTCTGTAAATAATAAATATGGGCTTGGTAAACCCATCATTTGCACTTGTTTGACCCCAGTGATGGCGTTATCAAAATTCACATCGATAGCTGGATTTGTTTCAAAACTCTCCGATAGGTTGCAGCAAGCTGCTTTCAACAGTTCATCGCTACTGACGTTCATGATGTTTTGGGTGGATAAAAAAGAAAGTTGACTTGATTTTTTACGCTGTGAAACTACAACCTCATCGAGATCTTCGTTTTCTTTACTTTGCAAGACATGAGTGATTCGTTGAGCTCCACGAACAGTCAACGTATCTGTCTTATAACCAACATAGGAAATGATCAACTTATCGGTTGAAGCCAATTTCTGTATACTGAAATATCCATCAATATCGGATACTGTACCAATCTGACTATCGAACCAGTACACACTCGCACCAGGAAGTGGATTGTCTGGGTTGTCCCCGTAAACCGTACCAGAAACAAGGCCTTGTGCGTTGACAAAGCCAAAGCTAAAAAAGATGATACAAATATATTTGTACATAATCATAAATAAGCTAGGGGTTGCAAGGTAAGGAAATAAAAAATTATTCTAAAAAATTTATAACTTAGTTGACGTCTATGAGCAAAAAAACGAAACATAATCAACAAACACCCATTGATTTGGTTGCTGAATTTTACGATCAGGAAAAACTTGACTTAGACCAAATTGTACGAGCTAAGAAAGCGAGTATCCAATCTGTTGTAAACTACAGTCTTGCACCCTATTCAGGGAATTTTGGATTTGCTCAGCGAAAGCACTTGCTCAACAGAACTATGGTTGGCTTATGCAAAAGACATCTCGATGACTTGGAAAACGTAGGGCTAGAAGACGCTCTTGATTTGATTTTGACACCAGAGTTTTTTGATGAGCCGGTCAACAATTACTATCACCAACTGACCGCTGCGGACTATGAGGAGTTATACAACAACGAAGATGTTCCTGCAGGTGATCCCTTTATCAATCGATCATATGCCAACAACGAATCAGGAGAATTGGAGCAGTTTGGCCATGAGCGATACACCGCAATCGTTTCATGGGTCAATCAACGGATTTACAAACAAGATACTTCTATACACTGGAAGCTCTTTATTTTTCTTCATAATCTGGTACCAACACGCTGTTTTGATTTGGGGCACAAGGCCGCTTTTTTATATATCAAACTTCTGTTCGAGGCCTGCTTTGGCAGTTACAAAGAATTTATATACAAAGTTACCCTAGACCCCTCCATGCTAGACTTTCTCAATCTTGCCCTGAGTCAAAAAGATACACCAGATGAAAACTATGCACGTGAAGTACAAGAACTGTTTACCGTTGGCAAAAGACCCTTTGCGCAGTTCACAGAAAATGATGTACGTGAAATCGCCAGAGCACTCGTGGGCTGGACCTATGATTATGAAAAATTGGTTTTTAGTGAGGGAACCGATTCACATGTCGTTTTCGAGGACAACAATCATGATATTGGCGACAAAGCGTTTTCGACCTTTTACAACAACCAAACCATAAAAGGGAAATCTGGTATGGATGGGCAACAAGAGCTACAAGAGGTCGTCGATATGCTATTCAATACAGAAGAGTCTGGCATCTATCTATGTCGGAGACTCTATCAGTTTTTTGTTTACCCTGTTCTTACCCCAGAAATTGAATCTCAAATTATAGCTCCCCTTGCCCAGGTTTTTAAAGACAATGACCATTCTCTTGTCGCAGTTCTGCGGGTACTCCTAGGAAGTGAACACTTCTACGATGCTGCCATTCCAAATAGCATTATCAAATCCCCAATGGATTATAATATGGGTATGCTCAAAGAGCTGATGATCACAGAAGGTCATCGCGTGTATTGGGACGGCGAAGAATTGCATCAGGAACAGTTTACACCAAACCACCCTGCTTTTCTTGATGTTGAAATCGATCAAACAACACTATCCTACAATCTCTTTGGGCAAAGCTTACATTGGAGTAGTTATAATCAAGGTATGCAACTCTTTACGCCGCCAAATGTTTCTGGTTGGCCAGCATTTTATCAAGAACCTGTATATGATATGTTTTGGATCAACTCCTCAACAATTAAGTCCAGAAAACAAGCTGCGCATTGGTTTCGATGGGGGCTTTGGCTGTACAGCTACGAAGATCAAGGGGTGAGCCTGAAATATGATTTGCACAGCTATTTAAGCACCTATCGTAATCCTGCTGATTTTGAAGATTTTTTTAATGAATTTAACGAACGCTTATGTGGTGCTCCAGTCGGTAGTTCCACATACATAACGCTTAAAAAAGAGCTACTTGGCAATATAAATGAAATGCACTGGGAAGAATATATCAATGATTTTTTGAGTGATCCGACTAAAGAAATTTTGAGCGCGGTTCAGTGGCGATTTGACAATGTATTATTTAAGTTTTTTGAACTTTCTGTTTATCATATTCACTAAACTATGAAAAGAAGATCATTTTTGCACAAACTCAGTCACGCAGCAGCAGCACCAATCGTGTTGCCAAGCATACTGCAAAGTGCATTGGCACAACATGCAGGATCTTTTCTTTCAAATACAAATGAACCTGGACGAATATTGGTCTTGATTAAACTTGACGGAGGAAATGATGGACTCAATACGGTCATTCCGCTAAACCAACTCAGCGAACTCAACGAAGCGAGACGTCATGTCATGCTCCCTGACGAGTCCATTATCAAGCTTGGTAGTCATTCACTAGGACTTCACCCCGAATTGACAGGATTTAAAAGTTTATTCGATGAGCAACGTCTTAAAATTATTCAAAACGTGGGCTATGAGCAACCCGACTTTTCCCATTTTCGATCGATGGATATTTGGCAAAGTGCGTCAGATTATGATGAATTTTTAAACTCGGGTTGGATTGGCCGCTATATTGAAGGAGAGCATCCGGATTGGCCGACCAACTACCCAAATGAAAACTATCCTGACCCCTTATCAATCGAGCTAGGTGGAGGTGGATCATCTATTTTATTTACAGGAAATCAGTCTTTTACCAGTTACCTAACAACAAACCCCGATGGGTTCCATGAGGACATCCTGTTTGATCCAAATGCAAATTACCCAGATGATAATGTGGGCGTAAAGTTGCGGTATATCGATTTGGTCAAACACCAATCCAACGAATATGCCAGCACCGTCAAATCCGCTTATGAGCAAGCAGCCCCGACACATGATTACGAGGAAAGTGATTTTGGGGAGCAGTTTGATATTATGACACGCCTCATCCTTGGCGGTCTAAACACCCGAATCTACATGGTGACCTTGGGTGGATTTGATACGCATGACACCCAGGTCGATCCATCAGACCACACCAAAGGAGAGCACGCATACCTGCTAAAAGAGCTCAATGATAAGGTGTTGACTTTCTTTCAAAATTTAGATGAGGCAGGCAAAAGCGACGATGTACTCTGTATGACTTTTTCTGAATTTGGACGTACAATCGTATCCAATGGGTCAAGAGGAACTGACCATGGAACTGCAGCACCTTTGTTTATTTTCGGAAATCGAATAAATCCCGAAATCCTAGGCGAAAATCCCGTGATCCCTAAAGCAGTTCGTTGGGAAGATAACCTCGCACCAGAATTTGATTATCGATCAATTTATGCGACAGTGATCGACCAATGGCTAACACCAAATGAGGGTAAATCCGATAGCATACTCGGACGAACATTTGACCAATTTGAACTTCTTCGTTCCGATAATGATGCAGATCGGTGGATTCTATTTCCAAACCCAGTCAATGATGTCATAACGATTGGTGTACCCAAAAGTATTTCTTCATTTTACTATCAAATCTATGACTTCAATGGCAGACTCCATGACAATGGAAATGCAACTGTAAATCCGTCAAAAATCTTTCGTATTTCAGCGAATAATTTGAAAACTGGTTACTATCTGGTCAGCATTCGTCATCAAAATGGAAACGAAGTCCTGAAATTTTATAAAGAGTAAAAACAAACTGTATTGTTTTTTTTATAACTTTAAAGCTATAAAATGTTATATAATGAACAATATTGCTGTCCTCGGACTTGGGAAAGTGGGAACTTTAGTTGGCATACTTCTCAGTGAGAGGTTTACAGTCACAGGTTTTGACATACGCACACCTCATTATAAAATGAAGTTGCCCTTTAACTATAAACGATTAGACATTGGAAAGGTTGATGACATCAAAGTTGCCATGAAAGGTATGGATGCTGTGGTTTCTGCCCTGCCATATTATTTAAACATACATGTGGCTGAAATCGCTCATCGAAAAGGGATTCACTACTTCGATCTAACTGAAGATGTGAACACCATGCGGCACATCGAGACGCTTTCAGAGCATTCTGTTTCAGTGCTCGCTCCACAATGTGGCTTGGCTCCTGGCTTTATTGGAATTCTCGGTGGAGACTTGGCGAGCCAATTTGATCACCTTCGGGATATCGAATTGCGGGTGGGGGCATTGCCAAGATATCCAAACGGTCAGCTTGCCTACTCCTTTACTTGGTCACCAACAGGCGTAATCAACGAATACCTCAATGATGCGGAAGCGATTCACAATGGGGTTCGAAAAAATGTACCATCTCTTCAGGGGTTTGAATATATGAACATCGAAGGACAGGAATATGAAGCATTTACAACTTCTGGTGGCCTTGGCACCATGTGTTCTACATTTGACGGAAAAGTAGATACACTCAACTACAAAACGATTCGGTACCCTGGTCATGGAAAGCTTATGCGGTTTTTGATGTATGAACTGGTGATGAAAAAAGATTTAGAACAGCTGGAAAAAATCTTGACTGTCGCAAAACCACCCGTAGAAGAAGATTTGGTTCATGTCTATGCGGTTGTGGAAGGAACCATAAATGGTGAAATGCATAGAAAAGAGTTTTTTCAAACCTATTTCCCCATCGAAATTCATGGAAGGGTTTGGCGAGCCATCTCCTGGACAACGGCTGCGTCAATAGCAGCTGTGGTTGAAATGGTTGCTTCTCAAACCCTCCCGCAAAAGGGGTTTATCAAACAAGAAATGATTTCATTAACTGATTTTTATGCGACCACAAATGGGTCTTTATTGCAACCTAAATAATAAATCATGAATTTTTCAGACAACAAGCCCCTCAATCGCATTTTAAATGGATTATTTGTCCCATATGCACAACGCGTACCCGATGTAAAAGCTGTGAGTACGGGAATGAAAAATCTGGGTTTGATATCAAAACAGGAAGATATTGTCAATGACCACATTGCGTTTCGGACTCTAGGAATTCCCCATCTTGGCATTTCTTCATTTGAACGAATCTTCCTTCATCATGGCTACATCAAACAAGACCACTATTTTTTTCCAAAAAAGAAATTGGATGCCTATTGGTACAAACCGCCACATGACAGCTATCCACGTGTTTTCATTAGCGAATTAAAAGTGGGAAACCTTTCTAAACAAGCGCAGCAAATCATACACCATTACACAAATAACATCCTAGATGATCCGCTAAATCAAGTTGACCTGGACAATGTGGATGAAGTGGTAACTTTTCTTCACAAAGCACTTTGGGAATTACCCACATTAGCCGACTACAATACCCTTATGGCAGAGTCTGAATACGGTGCATGGGTGCTGTATAATCGCTATTATTTGAATCATTATACCATCAGTGTTCATGAACTGCCAGCACCCTATCATGAGTTGGTGTCTTTCAACAAATTTTTAAAATCAATAGGTATAAAACTCAATGATGCGGGCGGTGAAATCAAAATTAGTAGCGACCGCTTACTACGCCAGAGTAGTACTGTAGCACAAAGCATACAAGCGACTTTTGCAGATGAAGAGACAGCTGAAATCGCAGGGAGTTATGTTGAATTTGCCGAACGTTTGCCTCTTCCGCAATATGCAAAGCTACCCAAAGAGAAACTGACAAACTCTTTCCGTAGAGAAGGTTTTGAAACGGGGAATGCCGATAAAATTTTTGAAAGTACGTTTCGTGAGCAAATCAGTAAGCATTCCTAACTCTAACGAAGTGCTGTTTGGTAAATGTCGATATACAAAGGGATAACTTTTTGAATATCAAACATCTTAGCTCTGGCAAAAGCAGCATCCTTAAATTGTTGAAGTTGTGCCTCATTGGTCAGCAGTGCTATCGCATTCGCAGCCATTGTATCCACATCTCCATGGGCAGATAAATATCCAGATATTTGATGCTCCACAACCTCAGGAATACCCCCTTCATTGGTTGCAATAACTGGAGTTCTGGCTGCCATAGCTTCCAAAGCGGCGAGCCCAAAGCTCTCTGTTTGAGAAGGCAAGAGGAACAAATCGGAAGAACATAAAATTCGGTATATATCATTGGATTTTCCAACAAAATCGACAACATCTGATAATCCGAGTTCCTTGGTGTATTCTTCAGCGGATGGCCGTTCGGGTCCGTCACCCACCATAATCAGCCGAGACTTGACTTTCTTATTGAGTTTGGCAAATACAGAAAGAACATCTAGAACACGTTTGACGGGTCGAAAATTACTGACATGTGTAACCAAACGCTCATTTGGTTTTGCAAGTTGATCTCTGGCACAAGTCGTCCGTAACGTCTCATACTTGTCAATATCAATAAAATTAGGAACAACCTGAATGTCCTTTTTAATCTTAAAAATATCTAAGGTGTCGGAACGTAAACTCTTAGACACACTGGTCACTATGTCGGAATGATTGATGCTGAATGTAACCGCTGGCTTATAAAACGGATGACTGCCGACCAATGTAATGTCGGAACCGTGAAGTGTTGTGATAATTGGAATTTCAATTTGATATTCAGCCAACATCTGTTTTGCCATATAGGCAGCATAGGCATGCGGGATGGCGTAATGAACATGCAGAAGGTCGATTTTATGAAGTCTAACCATATCAACCAACGCACTGGACAAGGCCAACTCATAGGGCTGGTAGTGAAATAATGGATAATCTGGCACATGAACCTCATGAAAATGAATATTTTCCAAGGTCGTATCTAAGCGAACTGGTTTTTTGTAGGTCAAAAAATGAACGATATGCCCTCTTTTGGAAAGCTCAATGCCAAGTTCAGTAGCAACCACCCCACTTCCGCCAAAGGTTGGGTAACATACAATTCCTATTCGCATAGCTACTGAATGATTGCTTTATAAATTACACGTTGAATTTCAGATCTGAGGTTTGTGTCAACCATTTTTGTGTTTTCCATTGTGGGATAAGTACGATTCGATAAAAATACGTAAACCAAGTCAGATGCTGGATCTGCCCAAGCAAAAGTTCCTGTAAAGCCCGAATGACCAAAACTCTGCTCGGATGCACACATGCATGTTGGTCCAGGATCTTCAAACTGCTGTTTGTCAAAGCCAATACCGCGACGGTTGTTTTCGTTTTCGTAGTATCGGGTATTAAAGTGGCTAACCGTAGAAGAAGAGAAAAAGTTACGTCCCCCATATGAGCCGCCCTGCATAAACATTTGCATCATTTTGGCAACATCATTGGCGTTGCTAAACAAACCTGCATGACCCCCAACACCATTCTGCATGGCTGCGCCCATATCGTGTACAAAACCTTGGACTTCCGTATAACGATAATAATCATCAATTTCAGAGGGTGCTATTTGATTGACATCAACCTCTTGTAAAGGCAAATAGCCCAAATGAGAAGCACCGAGTGGCTCATAAAATTCTTCTTCGACGAGCTGATCTATTCTCTGCTTATAACGACCTTCTAGGTATTCCTTAAACATATAGAAGGGCAAATCGCTGTATTTATAGTACAAAGAGTCCAACAACGGGCTATCCAGAATCTCAAGCTTAATTTCATCGAGATATTTTGTGCGTAGAAATAAATCTTCAGAAACTTGAACTGCGTGTTTTCGTTTTTGCTTGGTTCGGTAGAGTTTTTTTTGTGGACGATTTGTTTTTTCGCTCAAGGTATTTTTGTAAAAAGGCAACCATGGCTGAATCCCAGCATGATGAGAAAACAGAGCTTGAAAATTCATATTTGCCTTATTCGATTTTCTGTAGCCCTCGAGCAAGTCGGAAATTGGCGTAAGTAAAAAAAGAGAATCTCTTTCGTGTTCCCGCATCGCCAAAGGGATGGAGGCCAGAATTTTTGTCAATGAAGCCAAATCATATCGGTGATACCATTGGATAGGTGTTTGTTTTGAATAACGCATATAACCAAATGACTTATGATAAATAACCTTACCCGACTTGGCGACAAGAATTTGCATTCCCGGTGCAATGGAATCGGAAATGGCTTGTGTTGCCATCAAATCAACTGTCTCCAAAACCTTGTCGTCCATGCCTACTTGCTTGGGATGGCCATAAGACAAACGACCTAGGGGTGCAATATCAATTCCACTTCCTTGGGGGTAGCGCCCGACATCAATAGGAAGCTTGCCATTTGCCCCTAGTCCTCCAAAAACCAACTGGGCGGCTTTCGATTGAAAAATTGAATTATTTTGGTAAGCGAGCACAACGGATTTGCACTTATCAAGGGGAAGTGTTGAGACACTGTATGGGTTGGCAAAAGTCACTAAAATCACATTGAATCTCTGACAAAGCAAATTGAGTTTTGTGATTACCTCTGCGCTCAACTTATGCTTAACAAATGGGGAATGATCAGGTTGATGTAAGCCGACAATTACATGGGAAAAGTCATTTTTCGTTGATAATATTTCTGTAAGAGTTTGTTGATCAACAGTGGTGTAATGCTGAAGACGATCAAAGAAAAACTCGCCTTTATCCTCGCCGATAGACACATAAGCAATTTGGGAATGCTCGAGTTTTTGAATAGGGAGTATATTGTCTTCGTTGCGGATTACAGTCATCGACGCCTCTGCCAACTGGTGCCGTAGTGCAGTGAAGTCCGATGTCTGCAGATCAAATTGCAAAGCGTCTGGATTTACCGTTTTTGATTCATGGAGTTTCGCTTCGTATTTTGCAGAAAGAATTTTTTTGACAGTGTAGGCCAATCTCTCCTCAGAGATGGTTCCCGACAGTAATGCATTTCGAACATCCGCAAATGCCAATGGCAAATCATCCGGGATTAATAACAAGTCCGCTCCAGCTAAAAAAGATCCGAGCGAAGCCGATTCGTTTCCGCTATAATCAGAAACACCTTTCATATTCAAGGCATCGGTAACAACTAAGCCCGTGAATCCTAATTTCTTTTTGAGAAGGTCTGTCACAATAGAAGACGAAAGAGACGATGGTCTGCCTTTCACTTCTTCGAGTGTAGGCACCTCCAGATGACCAACCATAACTGAAAAAACCCCTTCTTCAATAAGGGTCTTAAATGGATAAAGTTCAACTTGATTTAAACGATCGAGACTGTGAGAAACTATGGGCAAGGTGTGATGAGAATCTGTTGAGGTATCACCATGTCCAGGGAAATGTTTGATGCTCGTCATCAATCCCCCGTCCTGCATACCACGTAAAAGCATTCCTGCTTTTTTTGTGACCAGTTCGGGATCTGAACCCAAAGAACGCAAGCCAATCACAGGGTTTTTTGCATTGGTATTGATATCCACGGCTGGTGCGAAATTGAGATGCACCCCAAGTCGCCGTTGACGATTCGCCATAGAGTACCCCATCTGGTAGAGTAAACTGTCGTTTTGTATGGCTCCCAATGTCATTTGATATGGGAATGGCTTTGCGTCACGGAGTCTCATCGCCATCCCCCACTCTGCGTCCATAGCGATCAATAAAGGGACTTTGCTTTGATTTTGAAACAAATTGGTCAGGCGTGCTTGCTCTGAGATTGTTCCTTTTGAAAAAATAATACCACCAAGATGATACTTTTTGATGTCGGCAGAAATTTGTTGATAATGGCTTTGGTCGCCTTGTGAGAAAACCATAGGCATAAACAATTGTCCGATCTTTTGGTCAAGGGTAAGCGATTGATAGGTGCTATCAACCCAAATCTGCTTTGGCTGGGCAAATAGTAAGTTTGTCGCTAAGATCGTGAGCAGTATTTGCTTACAACAAATCATAAGATAAAGGTACTAAAGCTAAAAGAAACGAGAATGCCAACTCTGGTCAGCAGTAGTTTCCCAGTGATTTACAAAATCTATTTTTGTCGTGACAAGATGGTTAAAAACTGTTGAACTGGGAAGAATTTGCTTTGATTTGACCATTTTTTTAAACGTCTTCAGATCGATGACCTCAATCACGTCCCCTTTTATATAATGCACATTCATTTTGTCGAGCAAAGTCACGGATAAGGATTGCTCAAGCGATTGAATAAAATGAACCGACTTGTCAATCGAACACCCAGTTGCCTGCTGATCTGATTCGTTTAAAGCAAGTACAATAAACTGCTGATGAGGAATGCAATACCCAGCAGATAAGGATGCGCCATGCGCAGTCCAATCCGATAAAAATTGATCGATATCCGACTGAAGTTGTGTGATTTCTGGAGCAGAGAATTTACGATTGGAAGGATATATCCAAATCCGAGAAAGATCAGGAAGTTGAGAAAAGGGAACAACCATAGTTAAAAAGATTCTGTTTGAGCAAGCAACTGTGCGATGTCTAAAACCGCCACTTTAGACTCTTTTCCTTTGTTCGTAACGCCATCGTGAAGCATGGTGTTGCAAAACGGACAGCCCGCAGCTATGATTTCCGGGTTGGTTTGAAGAGCTTGTTCGGTGCGTTCGATATTGATTTCTTTATCTCCTTTTTCAGCATCTTTAAACATTTGGGCACCTCCAGCACCACAGCATAGCCCTTTTTCCTTACAGCTTTTCATTTCGACTAACTCTGCGCTGAGTTTTTTGATAAGCGCGCGAGGTGCTTCATACTCATTATTGGCTCGTCCAAGATAACACGGATCATGAAAGGTGATTTTTTTGCCCTTATATTCAGTTTTCGAATCGATGTTCAATCGACCGTCCTCAATCAACTGATGCAAAAACTGGGTGTGATGAAGAACCTCGTACTGTCCACCCAATTGGGGATATTCATTTTTCAAGGTGTTGAAGCAGTGCGGGCAAGCCGTGACAATTTTTTTTACTTGATACCCATTAAGCACTTCGATATTTGTGGACGCTTGCATTTGAAACAAAAACTCATTTCCTGCACGCTTTGCTGGGTCCCCAGTACAGCTCTCCTCAGGGCCCAAAACCGCAAAAGAGACATTCGCACTTTGTAGCAACTCGACAAAAGCTTTTGTGATCTTTTTGGATCGATCATCAAAGCTCCCTGCACAACCAACCCAAAAAAGAACCTCAGGTGATATACCTTTTTGGGTCATTTCGGCCATGGTTTGTACAGAATTAGTCGTGTTGTCCATCATCAAAAACTTGAATTGTTACTTCTTTGTCCACAAGATCGGTAAACTTTCCGTTATAACGTGTGGCCTTGACCAAGTGATTGTCAATCCAATGATAGTTTCCACCTCTTGGCTTACCCATCAACAAACTGTGATATTTAAATCCGTTGGTTTTTAACCATTCCTCTGTAACAGATCGGTGATCTTCAGTTCTGGAGGTGAAAAAACAAATCACATGCCCCTCTTCAAACCAACGATTTAGTGTTTCTAAAGCATCTGGATAGAGTTTGGCTGTTGCCATTCTTTCTGGTTCTTCGTTTGGAATGTCATCGCATATCGTTCCGTCAATGTCAATGAGGTAGTTTTTGATTCCTCCAGGCAATACAGGACTTACTTGTTCTCCATCTTTCAATTTTTCACTCAGTAGCTTATCTACATCTTTTTGTTCCATAATTATGTCTTATTCTTCACTCCAGTTTAAACGATCTTGTTGACTAAAAGGCCAAGGTGCCCCGTTATTTTCAATGTTCGTCATCATTGCATTTAACTCTGTTGGAGCCGATGACTGCTCCAAAACTAAATACTGTCTCATGTCCATAATGATAGATAATGGATCAATTGAGATCGGGCATGCCTCAACACAAGCATTGCATGTGGTACAAGCCCATAATTCTTCACGTGATATATAATTGTCGAGCAAGGTATTATTATCCAATACCAGT
>JAQWIL010000014.1 GCA_029248885.1 Flavobacteriaceae bacterium | reverse complement strand
TTCGCTCAGGGGCGCATTAAAACGTGCATCCTTGTCGATGCAAAACAAAACTAGGGGCGGGTCAAGAGAAACAGAGCTAAAGGAGTTGACCGTTATCCCATGTGATTCCCCTTGATGTGTGGTGGTTAAAACCGTTATTCCCGTTGCATAATGCCCACAAATATTTCTAAAGTCAGTTGGATTCATATTGCAAAGAAAATAATAGATAAGGAGAATACACGAGCTTGTGCAAATAATTTTTACCTTTAACCAAAACCTATTTATGCTGACCCAAGTCTTTGCGAGTGCCGTTTTTGGCATTGATGCTGTTCCCATCACAATCGAAGTACATATTGATGCAGGCATTGGATACCATCTGGTGGGATTGCCCGACAATGCGGTAAAAGAGAGCAATTATCGTATTGCTGCTGCCTTGACCAATACCAACTATAAATTGCCTGGAAAGCGAATCACGATCAATCTCGCCCCTGCTGACTTGCGAAAAGAAGGGTCTGCCTATGACTTGCCGATTGCCATTGGGATTCTCGCTGCGGATGGACAAATTCAGCCAACCCAACTCGAAAGCTGTTGTATGATGGGGGAGTTGACCCTCGATGGTCACCTTCGACCCATTAAAGGGGTGTTGCCAATTGCTGTACAAGCAAAAGCATCAGGTTTTCAGTCCCTGATTGTACCTTCTGAAAATGCCAAAGAGGCCGCTGTTGTCGATGGTTTAGATGTTTATGGATTTAGCCATATCAAAGAGATTATTTCCTTTTTGGAGGGAACTTCATTCGATGCGGAAAGCATTAATATTCAAGAAGAGTTTAGCAAGCAACATCATTATGGGCTTGATTTTTCGGATGTAAAAGGGCAACAAAGCATCAAGCGGTGTATGGAAATTGCCGCAGCTGGTGGACATAATATCATCTTGATTGGACCGCCAGGATCTGGAAAAACCATGCTCGCCAAGCGATTGCCAACCATATTACCTCCTATGGAACTAGAGGAAGCCCTAGAAACCACAAAAATTCATTCTGTAGTGGGTGGCGTAAAAGAAGAGGGCTTGTTACGTGCACGACCCTTTCGATCTCCTCACCATACCATTTCGGATGTTGCCCTAGTTGGTGGGGGTTCCTATCCACAGCCAGGTGAAATTTCACTTGCACATAATGGGGTGCTTTTTCTCGACGAACTCCCCGAGTTTAAACGCAGTGCACTCGAGGTGATGCGACAACCACTTGAAGACAGAGAAGTCACCATTTCGAGGGCAAAGTTTACCGTTTGCTATCCCGCCTCTTTTATGCTGGTTGCCAGTATGAATCCAAGTCCTTCGGGATATTTCAATGATGACACGGCTGCTATACGCAGTAGCCAAAGCGAAATGCAACGCTATATGAGTAAAATCTCTGGACCTTTACTTGACCGTATTGATTTACATATCGAAGTCAACCCTGTCCCTTTTGAGAAATTATCTACCAAAGAAATGAGTGAATCAAGTGAAGTGATTCGTTCACGTGTGACAGATGCAAGAAAGATTCAAAGGTTACGTTTTGAACAAAACCCCAAGGCCTTTCACAATGCACAGATGAACACCAAAGCCCTACGGAAATACTGTCAATTGTCGGACCAATCTCTCGCCTTACTTCAACAGGCCATGGAAAAACTCAAGTTATCCGCCAGGGCATACGATCGCATTTTAAAGGTAGCACGAACCATTGCTGATTTAGAACAAGCAGAAGCCATTCAAAACCACCATATCGCAGAAGCCATCCAATACCGAAGTTTGGACAGAGAGGGCTGGTTGGGGTGAAATCACTCAAGTTATTTTGTAGAATAATATCATATTCATAATTTGAAAATTGGTATCTGAGTATATCATTTAAATCAGAGTTGTTGTATGTCATAAACTTTTCTACTAATAAAAATATAATCGTTAAAACCTTCCCCTTGTTACTTTTATGACATCTGACTCATCGTTTTCGTTGTAAAGCGTAAATTCAAATGTGCCTGTTGGGCTGGTTGAAAGATCAGTAAAAGTTACACTTCCGGAGTTTTTTTTCGACAGATATCTTTTATTATTTTGTTTAGCAGTTGCATAATTAAACGCGTCCGAACCTTGTCGCCGACCATAGCTATTCTCCAACAAATTTTCTCCAATTTCATAATCAACAATCCAAAAGAAAACATAATCTCCCGATGAATTCCTTGCTTTTACTCGTATATAACCACGCTGTTTAGAGATTGTCAAGCCCTTAGTCGAGCTAGGGGATTTGGTGTTAAGCAAATCGCTAAAGTCAGTTTCTCCGTGTCTTCCATCCTCAGGAACAAAAACTTTCCCATCGATAAAACAAGAAAACCGATAATCATTTGGATCGATATCATCAGATTCACATGAATTTCCAACAAACACCAACATTGCTAAACCACTAAAAAACAGTATCCGATTTATTGTTTTCATTGCATATTGAGTTTAATCAGTTACAATCATTTTTGAAATAACCTTCTCATTTGTAGTCGCCCTAACAATTCTAATATTGCCTTTAGGGCTGTTTTTCAATTCTATAATATCATTTCTTATTGAGAAGTCTTTTTTTGGTCAGTCCCAAACAGTTAAATCACCTAGTACAGTACCACTTGATTCAAAAGAAATACGCATTTTCCCATAGTCGTTTATGACAATGAAATCCTGTGGAATTTCAAAGCTTAATAGTTCTCCCTGATTTCCCCCTTGACTATCATACAATGAGATTAGTTCTTCGCCTTCCAACTCAATGGTAAAGTAAGCTTGGTTTGAGATGGCTTTTATTTCGGCTAAATTTGGATTCCAACGCTCTTCATAAAAAGCAAAAGTTTGACTCTGATTTCCTTTAGTGTCTGGCCAATCATTTGACAATACCAATATTTTAGGGAAAAGATATGAGTCTGTACCCACAAACTCCCCATTTTGCATTCCGCCAATCGTAATCTTTACATTTTCATGTTCTACACCACTTTTGTTTGCAACTCTAAAAGTAAACCCAAATTGGTCTCTATCTGAGTCCAAAGATTTAAGTTCACATGAAACACAGACCAATAAATAAATGAAAATGTAAGTTGATCTCATTATTAAAATTTTATAATATCATTTCTTATTGAGAAGTCTTTCTTGATACCATACAAATCAAACACCTCTATCTTGACATTAGACAGAATCTTCAACGCTTTTGGCTTAGGTTAAGTCCTAAATTTATCTGAAAGGTAAGTGGGAAAAATCGCCCATTTCCTTTTGTGTCAAAATAATACATATATCCTAAGTCAAACAACAAATGGAAATTCTCCCCATATTTTCGCTGAATGCCCCATGTATGCTGAATTGCAAAATCAAGATTTGAGCCACGAACTTCGTTATCTGAAATAGATTGTCCACGAGTAAGTAATCGTAATGAAATAAAGTTTCCAGAGTTGTTTTCTATGGTTTTGTCTTTGTTATAACGTTTATCTAGATTGTAGAACCATTTTTCTTGAAGGTCCAAGTAGGGACTAATGGCAGTACCAAGTCCAACAATTAGGGTCGATTGATATGTTTCTCCTCTTGATAGCTCAAGAAACGCACTAACTAGCTCAATTCCTAGCCCTGCAGAAAATGTAGAATAATTTCCTGTTGGGACTTCAATCTCAACCCCTGGATTTAGAAAGTTTACTCTCCAAACTTTCTCTGTAGATAAAGTGCTGTTTTGTTGGGCATGGCTTGTTGTAAAAAAAAGTCCCAATAGCAAAATAAGTATGTGATTTTTCATTTGTTTATCATATTATTTACAACTTTATGCCTAGGCTAATCCCTGCGGAGTAAAACCGAATAGATCGGTCACTTTTGGCTATAGAGGCAAGTGGAGTTGCAGTTCTGCCCTGTAAGTCAAAAAAATCTACGTTATAATACAATCCTACTAAAAATCTATCAGAGATTTGAAAATAATTCCCGAGTTTTAGTTGTAACCCGCTCCTAAACTTTTTTTTGGAAAAAGGCAAATGAGAAGCAAGCTGTAAAGTGATGTAGTGATCTCGTACATTGATATAAAAAATCTTAATCCCAGAACCTACTTTTAGTGTCGATAAATTAGGACTGGTTAGGTAGTGACTAAGACCTCCAATTGCACTTATTGAGAATGTGTTTGATATACGATAGTCCATATTATAAACCATTTCAAAAGCTCCTTTTTCTCCTACTGAAAACGCCCTTGCTCGTTTATTATCTACATCAATATACGAATACTCGGTTCGGTAACTTGAATGCAAATCTAAATATGCAGAAGAACGCCATCTTGTTTCCTGTCCAAATAGCCCAGTATAAAACAATAACAAAGCGAGAAGGGGAAAATATCTTTTCAATTGTGATTGATTTACTTTTAACTCATTTCTAATCATCATTTTTTATCATTCTATTTCCTTTCCAAGTACTTCCGCGACGAGCCATACCATAAAAATCTAAATCATAGTGAGTGTAATCTCTAAAAAACTCGCTGGCTGGTTCTACACTATGTGTCCAATCGCCATCAAAGGCAACACTTATTTGAAAAGCAACATCAGAATAAAACTTTTTCTTGATTTTATTGCTAAATCTCATTGCTAACAGACTTCGTTTTGTCCTAAAAACCAATTTTCTTAGAAATCCCTAAGACGATATGCTGTTAAATGAACCAGCAAAAAAATAAAGACTCAGGGCTTGTGGAGCTTGTTTACAACGTCTTAATCGAGCATCCGATGGCCTTGGTTGTTGTAGTGCTAGGGGATTCCCCAGCCAGGAGCGCATCAACGGCTTGTTCGACATAGCGTTTTTTGACTTTTTTCGGATTGCGTGAGCTATCGTCAATCGCACCGATATAGCGTACGATATTGTCATTACCCGCCTTTTGTAAGACAAAGACATGTGGAGTTTTTGTAGCGCCGTATTGGGGATAAACCTGCTGCCCAACATCTTGTAAATACGGAAAAGTAAACCCTTTTTCTGTTGCACGGACTTTCATATCTGCCAGCTCATCGCCGTCTATGGCTGCTGGGTCATTGGGGTTAATCGCTATCACGGGGTATCCTTTTGACTTATATGTCTTGTCTAAAGCGATGATCCGATCTTCATAGGCCACGGAATAGGGGCAGGTATTGCAGGTGAAAATGACAATAAAACCCTTAGCACCTTCAAAATCGGCCAAAGACACCATTTCGCCATCGACATTGGGTAAGGAAAAATCTGTGGCAACATCGCCAATTTTGTAACCATCTCCAGTTACAAGGTCTGTCGGTGTTGAGAGGAATAATAAACTAAAAGCAAATAAAATGGTTTTCATAATGTTATTGAATTAAAAGTAAGACTTGACTTCTTGAAACAATTCTTCTTTAGTGAAGGACTGCTCATAAAACCCGCGTCGGTTTTGGGTATAGATCAAGGTTGCGGGCAAAGCACCACTCCAAGTGGTACTGATATCATTGATCCAATAATTTTCATCTTCATCATCGAGGTGAACGACTCTCGATTGGAGTTTGTGTTTTTCGACAAAGGGAATCAGTCGTTTTTGTTTGTGTTTGGGAAAATCCAAGCTGACCAAAATCACTTCAATGTTCTTGTTTTTGTTAAGTTCTTCGAAATAGGGGAGCTCTTTGATGCATGGCGCACACCAAGTTGCCCAGAAATTGACAACCTGAACAGATTCGCTGTTTTGATGTAAAAGGGGTTGCAGTTGCGAATAATCCAAAGAAATCACTTCTGTGGTTTGGGCAAACGAATGATAAACAAATAATAGGACAGCTAGTAGGAGATTGGGTTTCATTTCATAAATGTAATAAAGTTTTAATCATCCGCATCAAATGCTTTAAAATTTAACATTTTTTGCAGAAATCATTTTCAACAAAACCCCCTTTGATATTGTTAATTTCTTTCGCTAGTTGCACTTATATATGTAAAGATGAAGTTTTAAATTAGCCACCATGCCACAAACCACGCAGTACACAGAAGACAATATCCGTTCTCTCGATTGGAAAGAGCATATCCGCATGCGTCCTGGGATGTATATCGGAAAACTTGGTGATGGTTCCTCTGCCGATGATGGGATTTATATTTTGCTTAAAGAAGTGCTTGACAACAGTATCGATGAGTTTGTCATGGGTGCGGGCAAAACGATAGATATCTCAGTCAAGGACGGGGAAGTGACTGTACGAGACTATGGCCGTGGTATTCCGCTTGGAAAAGTAGTCGATGTGGTTTCCCGTATGAATACTGGGGGGAAGTACGATACCCGTGCCTTTAAAAAATCTGTTGGGCTCAATGGAGTGGGTACGAAGGCCGTCAATGCACTGTCAACCCATTTTAAGGTGGAGTCTGTACGAGATGACCAATCCAAAATTGCTGTATTTGAGCGAGGAGAGCTCGTCGAAGACCCCGCACAAGAACCGAGTAGCAAACGCAAAGGAACTTCCGTTTCATTTGTCCCTGATGAAAGTATTTTTAAGCACTATCGATATCGCCATGAGTACATTGTGCGTATGCTTAAAAACTATGTCTATCTCAATCCTGGTTTAACTATTGTCTTTAATGGGGAGAAGTATAAATCAGACAATGGTCTGAAAGATTTACTGGAAGACAACAACAATGCTGAGGACATGTTGTACCCCATCATTCATTTGCGTGGAAATGATATCGAAGTGGCCATTACACACAGCAAAACCCAGTACAGCGAAGAATACCACTCTTTTGTTAATGGACAACACACCACACAAGGCGGAACGCACCAATCTGCTTTTCGAGAGGCAATCGTAAAAACGGTACGGGATCACTATGGCAAAAATTTTGACGCATCTGATATTCGAAAATCCATTATTTCAGCGATCAGTATCAAGGTGATGGAGCCCGTTTTTGAATCCCAGACCAAAACCAAACTCGGTTCTACAGATATGGGAGGGGATTTGCCATCAGTTCGTGCCTACATCAATGACTTTATCGGAACGCAACTCGACAATTACCTACATAAAAATACCACAACGGCAGAGCAGCTCCAACGCAAAATCCTTCAAGCTGAAAAGGAAAGAAAAGAGCTTTCTGGCATTCGAAAGCTGGCTCGTGAGCGTGCCAAAAAAGCGAGCTTGCACAACAAAAAGTTACGGGACTGTCGTGTACATCTTGGGGATCTAAAAAAAGAAAGAAGATTGGAATCGACTCTATTTATCACTGAGGGAGACTCGGCGAGCGGATCGATTACCAAATCGAGAGACGTGAACACCCAGGCGGTCTTTAGCTTACGCGGGAAACCTCTGAATTCGTATGGGATGAGCAAGAAAATCGTCTATGAAAACGAGGAGTTTAACCTTTTGCAAGCTGCCCTCAACATCGAGGAAAGCATGGAAGATTTGCGGTACAACAATATCGTAATCGCTACCGATGCCGACGTCGATGGGATGCATATCCGCTTGCTGTTGATCACTTTCTTTTTACAATTCTTTCCTGAACTGATTAAAGAAGGGCACCTGTATATCTTACAAACACCACTGTTTCGAGTGCGCAACAAAAAAGAAACGATTTACTGTTATTCAAAACAAGAGCGAATCAACGCCATCAAAAAGCTTGGCCAAAAACCCGAGATCACCCGATTTAAGGGCTTGGGGGAGATTTCGCCAGACGAATTCAAATACTTTATTGGAGAAGATATTCGACTCGACCCAGTTATGTTGGACAGGGCAGTGGGCATCGACGAGTTGTTGTCGTTCTATATGGGTAAAAACACACCCAAACGCCAAGAATTTATTATTGATAATCTCAAAGTAGAACTCGATCAAATCGAGGAGTAGCATGGAGGAACATTTGGACGAACATCACGACGAAACGCAAGATACCTTAGTCAAGGTAACGGGCATGTACAAGGATTGGTTCTTGGACTACGCTTCCTATGTGATACTGGAGCGTGCCGTACCTGCTATTGCGGATGGACTCAAGCCCGTGCAAAGGCGGATTTTACATTCGATGCGAGAGTTGGACGATGGGCGCTATAACAAAGTGGCCAATATTGTTGGACATACCATGCAATACCACCCACACGGTGATGCCAGTATCTCTGATGCCATGGTGCAAATCGGGCAGAAGGATTTGTTGATAGATGCCCAAGGAAACTGGGGAAATATCCTTACTGGAGATAGTGCTGCTGCCTCTCGATATATCGAGGCACGCCTGTCCAAATTTGCTCTTGAAGTTGTTTATAGCCCTAAAGTCACACAATGGCAATTGTCGTATGACGGACGGAAAAAAGAGCCGATTCATCTCCCGGTAAAATTCCCATTGCTGCTCGCTCAAGGTGGGGAAGGGATTGCCGTTGGACTTTCAACTAAGATTTTACCACACAACTTTATCGAATTGATCGATGCTTCGATTAAGCACCTGAAAGGAAAACGTTTTGAGTTGCATCCCGATTTTCCAACAGGTGGCGTCATGGACGTGGAGCAGTATAATGATGGTTTGCGAGGGGGTAAAATTCGTGTGCGTGCCAAAGTCGCTCAACTGGATAAGAATACCTTGGTGATTCGTCAAATTCCATTTAGCACAACAACCTCATCGCTTATCGATTCCATCTTAAAGGCCAACGATAAAGGAAAAATCAAGATCAAGCGTATTGAAGACAATACCGCTGCCGAGGTTGAAATTCTGATTCACCTGCCATCCAACATTTCTCCAGATAAAACGATTGATGCCCTTTTTGCGTTTACCGCTTGTGAAACCTCCATTTCTCCTTTGGGATGCATAATTGAGGATAACAAGCCCCTCTTTATCGGAGTGAGTGAGATGTTGCGCCGATCGACAGACAATACCGTTTCGATTTTGGAACAAGAACTCCTTGTCAAAAAAGCCGAACTCGAAGAGCAGTGGCACTTTGCATCTCTTGAACGCATTTTTATCGAAAAGCGTATTTATCGAGACATTGAAGAGCAAGAAACTTGGGAGGGTGTGATTCAGGCCATTCACAAGGGCTTGGCCCCGCATATCGGCCATTTGAAGCGAGAGGTCAATGACGATGATGTAGTTCGCTTAACCGAAATCCGCATTAAACGCATTTCCAAATTCGATTTAGACAAGGCCCAGCAACGTATCGATGCCTTAGAAGTTGATTTGGCGCAAGTCAAGCATGACCTCGCCAATTTGACGGACTTTGCGATCAGTTATTTCACGCACCTCAAAAAAACCTATGGAAAAGGGCGTGAACGCAAAACCGAAATTCGTGTGTTTGACGATGTAGATGCGAAGAAAGTTGTGATTCGCAACACCAAGCTCTATGTCAATCGGGAAGAGGGCTTTGTGGGCACATCACTTCGCAAAGACGAATATGTGACCGACTGCGCCGATATCGATGATATCATTGTGTTTACAGATGATGGTAAAATGATCGTTACCAAAGTTGAATCCAAAACCTTTATTGGAAAAAACATCATCCATGTAGCCGTATTTAAAAAGAAAGATGTCCGTACGATTTATAATATGATTTACAGAGATGGGCGAGCAGGAACAACTTATATGAAGCGTTTTCCTGTGACTGGTGTGACTCGGGATAAGGCATATGATCTGACCAATGGAAAGGCCCAGTCCAAGGTGTTTTACTTTTCAGCCAATCCAAATGGGGAAGCAGAGATTGTTACGGTATTATTGCGTCAGTCCGGGAGTGTCAAAAAGCTAAAATGGGATCTTGACTTTGCGGATTTGGAGATCAAATCAAGAGGGGTTCGTGGAAATACAGTTACAAAATACACGGTTAAACGCATCGAGTTGAAGGAAGAGGGAGTATCCACCCTAAAACCTCGTGACATTTGGTTTGATGAGACCGTTGGCCGTCTCAATGTCGATGGGCGTGGAGACTTGGTCGGGGCATTCCGTGGGGATGACCGTTTATTGATTGCCACCCAGTCCGGATTGATCAAAACCAGTATTCCTGACCTCAATATGCATTTTCCAGAGGATATGCTGATTTTAGAAAAATGGGAGCCCACCAAACCAATATCTGCAATCTATTTTGACGGTTCGAAGGAGCGTTATTTTGGCAAGCGTTTTCTCATTGAATCTGCCGATCGGGAGGAGAGTTTTATCAAAGAAGGCAAGCAAAATCATCTGGAGTTGATCAGTACCGATCACAGACCTGCGTTTGAGATTGAATTCGCCAAGTCTAGGGGGAAAGACCCAAAGCCCCCTCAGCAACTCGTCTTTGAAGATTTTATATCCGTGAAAGGTATTAAAGCACTTGGCAACCAAGTTACCACCGATAAGGTAAAGCAATTTAATGTATTGGCGTCTTTACCCTATGAAAACCTTGTGGAAGAAACTCCTGCCGATATAGAAGTAGAAGACCCCGAAACGGTTGATCAAGCAGAGGAAGGTAACTCCCAAATCAGCTTGGAATTATAAGGAATGTTTATAGCCCGTGATGCGGAGCAACCACCGGAAACTCCCAGGAAAAAACCGATTGAGCACTACCAGAATACCTAGCATAAAGGGAGCAAGAACCTCATGTTTTGGGTGTTTTACTGTTTTTGCAATGCGTTGACCGGCTTGTTGGGCAGTCAGGGTTGGGATGAGCCAATCTGCAATTTTGGGAATTCGATTTTCACTGATTGGATTATTGCTGAAATAAGGGGTATCTACCTTGCCAAAAACTACAGAAGACACGGTAAAGTTGGTGTTGTGTAGGTCTGCCTGTAGTGCTTTGGAAAAACCCAATAAGGCCCAGCGCGACGGGATATAACCAGTTGCACCGGGAAAAGTAAAATAGGCAGCTGCTGAATTGACAATGATAAAATGACCAGATCCTCTTTCCTTCATTAAGTCATAAAACACCTTACAACTGAGTGCTGTTGCCAAATAGGGTGATGCAATGGTTTGGGTGTAATGGTCGGGATTAGATTCCGAAACGGAAAGCCATTCGCCTTCCCCAGCACAATTGATGATACAATCGGGAAGTCCGTGTTTCTCAACGATTGCCTTTGCAGAAGCTTCTACATCACGAGGAGCTGTTAAATCGGTGGAGTAGTAATGTACGCGTTTACCAGTCGGGTCAATTTCTTGTGCTGCAGCTTGAAGTTTGTCAAGGTTTCGCGCTTGTAGTAGCACGGAAGCCCCTTGGGTATAGAGAGCAGCAGCGGTGGCCTTGCCAATTCCACTGGAGCCACCCGTGATAAGAATAAGTCGTTGTGTCATGTATTGATTTTAAGGGATCGATTCCCAAATATACAAATGAGACCGAGAAAGTGATTTGCCTTAGTCCAGAACCCTTGTCACACGCCCGCGTTGGACATTGGAGCGGTCTCCGACCAAACTGTATTCAAACACATAGCCATCTTCAAAGGTAGATAGGATTTTCATCTGTACTGATTTGGCCTCTTGAAAGGTCAAAGGGTTTCGTTTGGTCACGATACACTCACAATCACTCACCCAGCGTACATTAGCGGTATCGGCTATGCCAGCAAAATAATCGATTTCGATGGAGTCATTGCGAACAAACCGGCTGGAAAGGGTGTCGCCATCAACAACCGTGTAAAAGCTGAATGAACCGGTTTGAAAGGGCTTACAATTCCGCTCAGTTGAATAACAAGCAGTAAAGAGAATCAAGATGGTTACAAAACGGCAAAACTGACGCATAGCAGATTTTAACTGCAAAATTAATCATTTTTAGGAATGTACTCTGTAAAACGCCCATCTTTATACAGCAAAACAATCTTATCGATTCCTGCTTGTGATTTGGAAGTTGGTTTAGGTACTGCTGCTGGGAGCTCTTCAGGCGTGGGTTGGTCTGTAAAATTCATTTCTTGGACGGAAGAAGGTGGCGTCTCATTTGTAGGTGTTGGGTAGTTGGCCGGGGATTCGGATGTTTTGCCAAACAACAACCAATCGATAGAGTAGGCGGGAAACGCATGAACGGTCTTTAGGATAAACTCCAAGCTGGGTTTGTTTCGTCCAGACAAGACATGCGAAATGGAAGACCGTTGTACACCTATGGTGTCTGCAAAAGCAGAAGAACTCAACTGTTGTTCTTCCAAAATTTGCGTAATCCGTTTGACAATTTCCTCCATGTTACAAATGTAAACTATTCGTGATTTTAATCAGAATTATGTAAAGATACATTTTATTTTAATACAATAACAAGCTAATATACTTCAATTTTTACTTCAATATATTGCTATAACTACCTAACATATAGATATTTATGTATTTATTTAATAAAATTTTATACAACTGTAACATTTAAAGACTTGTTCGATATCGAATCTTATACAAATGTAACAATTGTTAGTTTACTTTTGTAACTTGTATTCTGTTTACATTTGCAAACGAGAATTGTATATGAATCCATTTCCTCCATATTCGTCTGTTGTAGAATCTAAATTAGCGGGTCGCTATATTACCAATGCCCATATTGAGCCCTTGTTGTCCGATTTCAATCACTCGATAATTGGTCATACCATCACTAATTTGCCCATTTATCGTATTCGAATAGGTACAGGGAGCACCAAAGTGCTGATGTGGTCGCAAATGCACGGAAATGAGTCCACAACAACGAAAAGTTTGTTTGATCTCCTTCGTTTCCTCAATACCAACCCGGATTGGCTCGAAAATCTTCAGCTTTCTATCATTCCCATTCTTAACCCCGATGGGGCGAAGGCATATATGCGCGTCAATGCCAATCAAGTGGATTTAAACCGAGACGCGATAGACCTGAGTCAGGTTGAAAGTCGTGTACTTCGTGATGAATTTGATCAATTTTCACCTGATTATGCCTTTAATCTACACGATCAGCGTACAATTTTTGGGATAAATGGTAATCCAGCAACATTGTCCTTATTGGCTCCTGCTTTTGATCAAAATCGAAGTTATAATCCCTGCAGAACCCAAGCCGCACGTCTGGCAAGCACTATCTTTAAAGGCCTTCAGCCATTGATCGGATCACAAATTGGACGTTTTGATGACAGTTTTAACCCCAATTGCGTAGGGGATGCCTTTCAATCCGCAGGAGTACCGACTCTGCTTATCGAAGCGGGTCACTATCCAGACGACTATAACCGTGAGAAAACACGAGAATATGTGTTTTACGCCTATATTTTGTCATTGCAAGCCATCGCAACATCTTCATTCAGTGACTTGTCGTTTTATCATTTGATCCCAGAAAACCAAAAGATCTTTTTCGACTTTCTTCTGAGGAATGTAAGTTTTACGGAAAACGGCAGTCAACAAAGAGGGGATGTTGGTTTGCAGTATCAAGAGGTTTTACAAAACGACTCAATCGCTTTTCAAGCGGTTTTTGCTGCTGCTGGGGATTTATCACATTGCCATGGTCATATTGAGCCCAATTGTGAAAAATTAAACAGTTTTGAATTTAAAATCGAGGAATCCGCACAAAATGTATTGAATACGTTGAATTTATAATACGATTTACAATAAAATAGCGTTTAGGATACATTTAATTCAAAGAATTTTTACTTTATTTGCAAAAAAACTAAAATGAGTAAAATAAAATTAGACGAAATCGATCATCAAATTCTTGACATTCTGATCGATAACATGCGCACCCCTTTTACCGACATTGCTAAAAAGCTCTTGATTTCAGCGGGAACTGTTCATGTTCGTGTAAAGAAAATGGAAGATGCAGGAATCATCAAGGGGTCGTCCTTGACTCTTGATTACAAAAAATTAGGCTATTCGTTTATTGCTTACATCGGGATTTACCTAGAGAAAACCCACCAGACAAAATATGTTTTGGAGCGTCTTTCCGAAATTCCCAACGTTACGGTAGCGCACATCACGACTGGAAAGTTTAACATCTATTGCAAGGTTCGTGCAAAAAGCACAGAGCATGCTAAAGAAATCATTTTCTCGATTGACGATATCGATGGGATTTTGCGTACGGAAACCATGATTTCTTTAGAAGAAAGCATCAATGACAAAAAACGCTTGATGCATACCATTTTCCACGAAATGTAAGAGAGTAACACATAAATACAACCCTCTTACCACAAGTTTGAGGGTTTTTTTTAAACGACAAATAATCAATGGCACAAAAAACAAAATTAGAACGCTTCGAAAACGAGGTTATTTCTAGATTCAACCTGTATAACAGTGTGTTTTCCACACTTCCATACTCCTTTATTTCGAAAACCTCTACGCTCCTTCCTTTCTTTGCAGAATTTTGTGCACACGGATTTGATCAAAACAAAAATCCAATTGAAATTGTAGAGGAGTTTTTCGAACAATACTACCCAAACAACTCCGAAAAAGACAATATCGACACCTTGTTTCGATTGATTCAATTTATTGAACGCCAGGTAGTGCTTTTCGATGCCGTTGAAGATGCTGCCTTCACAGAAATCAATAATTTTAGTGGACGAGGAACCCTGAGAAGCTCTAAAGAAGAGGCTGCTGAAAAATCAAAAACAGCGGCTTTAAAAGATTATCTGAGCAATTTTAGAGTACGACCAGT
>JAQWIL010000007.1 GCA_029248885.1 Flavobacteriaceae bacterium | reverse complement strand
TTGAACCTGCGACCCCACGCACCCCATGCGTGTGCGCTACCAGGCTGCGCCACATCCCGTAAGGATCAATTGTTGTCGGGGTGGCAGGATTCGAACCTGCGACCTCCTGCTCCCAAAGCAGGCGCGATGACCGGGCTACGCTACACCCCGAAAATAGGTTTGCAAATATAGAAGTTAAAGTGGCATAAACAAACCTAAAATACTATTGTTTTTTTATTGTAAATCGGGCTGTTTGACCCTACACAAACTTTAAATTAAAGATGCTGGTCGCTTACGGAAAGACATCGTTGACCGAAAAGCACCAAACCATTTTAATGGTTTTCGAAGCACATCGATTGTGTAATTTTGAATGAAGTAATCTGTTGAAAACAATTTCGGAAAACGAACGACACTAAACACAAAGAGCTGAAGAACACCTATTATAAACGCCAATAAACCACTAAAAATATTGTCAGGATATCCAGCTGTTTTTAAAAATGTTTTGCCCATTTGAAATGAAGAGTTTAGCTGCCATGAGACCGTCATTTTATGTGGGGGAACAAGATGGTAAATGATCATTCTTGGATCATAAGCGACTTTATGCCCAGATTTACGAATACGACGTTGTAAATCTGTCTCCTCACCATATCCCAAATGGAGACCATGCATCCCATAACTTGTGTGAAATCCGTTATGTTTTTCAAGTAGATTTTTACGAATTAAAAAGACACCACCACTCGCAAACTCGCCAGTCTGCATTGGTTGAAGACTGTCATAAGCCAGTCGATTACTTGCCCAATTATCCCTAAACCATTTTGGTTTTTCATTCATGTACCAAGGCAAGTAGAGCCCACCTATACATTGATAAGTCTGTGACTTGATATGTTCGTGTACATGATAGAATAAATTCTGATCAACTTTTCCATCATCATCCAGGTATAGAATCCAAGAATGAGATGCAGATTGAAATCCAGTATTTCTCGCCTGGCTCAATCCTTGTTTTGGTTCGTTGACAACCCTACACCAAGAAAATGTTTTTGCATAATCAGTTAATGTTTGTGCAGTTGCGTCCGTAGAGTTATTATTGACTACAATCAACTCAGCAGTAAAGTTTGTCGGAAAATATTTTACAATCGTTTCCAAACAAATTTTTAGGATATCATTTCGATTGTACGTACATATAACGATTGAAAGCATAATTCATCAAATGGCGCATAAAATTATGCAAATATGTAATATTAAAGTAATTATGATATTTGATGGTTACCATGCGTGTAAAATTGCTTATAACTTTTTATATGTTTGTTGGCGCACTGTATTTCTATGCCATAATTTTGAAAAAATAACCAATACAAATGAGTCAAGAAGGTACACCCCTAAAAACCCTAATCATCGGGTCAGGACCAGCTGGATACACAGCGGCGATTTACGCTGCACGAGCTGATTTGCAACCTGTCCTTTATACAGGAATGGAACCCGGAGGACAGCTTACCACAACAACGGAAGTTGATAATTTCCCTGGTTATCCCGATGGAGTTGATGGTCCAGCCATGATGGTTGATCTGCAAAAACAAGCAGAGCGTTTTGGTACTGAAGTTCATATCGGAATGGCCACTGCCGTCGAATTGTCCAATAAAGTTGGTGGTACTCATAAAGTTACTATCGATAACGACAAGGTATTGGAAGCAAAAACGATTATTATCGCCACGGGAGCATCGGCCAAATATCTCGGGCTGCCTAGTGAGCAACGACTTCGTGGAGGCGGTGTTTCTGCATGTGCGGTTTGTGATGGATTTTTTTATAAAGGACAAGAGGTGGCAATTGTTGGTGGGGGAGATACCGCTGCTGAAGAGGCGACCTATTTGGCAAACATTTGTAAAAAGGTCACCATGCTGGTTCGAAAAGACCATATGCGTGCCTCCAAAGCCATGCAGCACCGTGTTACCGCCAAAGAGAACATTGATTTGCGCTATAACAGTGAAATTGATGAGGTTCTTGGCGATCAAGTGGTCGAGGGCCTTCGGATTGTCAATAACCAAACAGGGGAAAAAGATGAGATTTCGATCACTGGTTTGTTCATTGCCATTGGTCATAAACCAAATACTGATATTTTCAAGGATCAACTCGACATGGATGATGCGGGGTATTTGATCACAGAGGGCAAATCCACAAAGACAAACCGCCCTGGCGTTTTTGCCTCTGGCGATGTACAAGACAAAGAATATCGACAGGCAGTGACTGCCGCTGGTACAGGTTGTATGGCTGCCCTAGATGCTGAACGTTATTTGGCGACTATAGAAAGTTGACCGTTCCATCGGCAAAGCGAAACCCTAAAAAGATACTCAATAAGACTGCAAACCACCAAACACCCAATAAGATAAGATGGGTTGCTGTCCCTCCAATTGAAGTTTTTGTGATAAAAAATCGACCAATTAGAAACACATAAACAATCGGGACAGCTGCCAAAACCAAACCAATAAACACGGTTTGCCATATCGATACCCCCGTATGAATAATGTCAATAGGTGGCCAATAGGGTGAACCCAAAGCAATGTCAAAGACTTCATACAGCCCGATGCTAAACATCAACGTAAAGATGACAAAGAGACTAATCCCAGCTACAATGACCATGACAATGCCCAGAAGTTTGAGAAAAAAGTGGAATACAGAAACCAGAATGTCAGCTACCGCATTGAAAAACCGTGCTGTCTTTGACTTGATTTTGCGTTTGGCTTTTTTATAATCGGCATTTTTGATTTGATCGGCAACCTCTTCAAACTCTTCTTTAATTTTTTTTTCCAGATTTGATAAGTTGATCGCTTCTCCTTTCATCATAAACTTCTCCGATGTTGTTTTGGCCAAAGGCACAAAAATCCACAATGCGATATACAGGATGGAAAACCCACCCCAAGAAAAGAGTCCAAGCAGTAACCAGATCAATCGAACCCACTTTACTTGCAAACCAAAGTAGTGTGACACCCCAGAGGCAACACCTCCAAGAAAACGATCATCTGGATCGCGAAACAGTTTTCGCACAGCTTTGGCTTCAGTTTTGTTTTGGGCTTTGTCATCATCGATTTTAAAGCTGTTGGCTTCGCCCATGACTTCCATCACTTTTTCGATATGTTGTATGGTGACGACTTGTTGGGAATCGACAATGATATCATTGAGCAATTCGGCAATCCGGGCTTCAACGTCGGTCATCAACTCCTGTAAAAAGGACTCATCGGTAAAATATGATTTGATTTCTTCAAAGTAAACTTCAAGTTTGACTTTGGCGGCTTGGTCAAAATAGAAATGCTGACCAGCAAGGTTGACATTAACGGTTGTATTCATGAGATTTATTTTTTGGGATTCGTGACTTGTTTTACAGCGTGTTGGAGATCATTCCAACTGCCAGCGAGTTCAGATAAAAAGTGCTTGCCTTCTTCGGTAATGGAATAATACTTTCTTGGTGGGCCAGTTTTTGACTCCTCCCACTCGTATGACAAAAAATTTGCTGAACGCAAACGTGTCAACAGCGGGTAAAGGGTACCTTCCACTACGATTAGCTTTGCATCTTTTAAATGAGATAGGATTTCTGAGGCATACTTTCTTTCTTTGGCTAAAATGGAAAGAATGCATAGCTCCAAAACCCCTTTTCGCAATTGCGCTTTTGTGTTTTCTAACTGCATTGTGCAAATATAATGTATTAAAAGGTAATGTGTATAACAAAGTACCAAAAAAATAATATTTTATCTTTGAATATGAAAATTACAAAACGATCGGTTCGATATTTTACTCTTTTAAAACTACCACTTGTTTATTTCAGTGGGATTCGAATTACCAACATCAATGCCGACGGAGTGGAGGCATCTGTTAAACTCAAATGGATCAATCAAAATCCGTTTCGATCGATGTTTTGGGCAGTACAAGGCATGGCTGCCGAGCTGACCTGTGGGGTATTGCTCATGCGTGAAATTGAAATACGAAAAAGTTCAGTTTCTATGTTGCTTGTTGAAACCAAGGCCAGTTTTTCCAAAAAAGCGAAAGGTAAAATTCGTTTTTCCTGTGATGAAGGAAAAGATGCAAAGGACTTGATCGATAAAGCCATTTCGTCAGGTGATGGTCAGCGCCATTGGTTTACAAGCATTGGAATAGACGAGAATGGGGATGAAGTCAGTCGCTTTCAATTTCATTGGTCTGTCAAAAGCAAGTCACGCTAATTTTCGTAACGGTGGACTTCTATTTCATTTGATAGCTGCTTTACGCTCAATCAAGCACGCGGACTTTCATTTGGATATTGTCAATTGGCCATTCTCGTTTATCAATCGGAACACGATTGATTTTATCGACGACCTCCATCCCTTCAACAACATATCCAAATACCGTGTACTTTCTATCCAGATGATAGGCGCCAGGCGATTGCTGTACAATAAAAAACTCATAAGGGGAGGCGAGGCGGTGTGGGTTTTCAATTTCACTACTCGGCATTGAGACTGCACCTCTGTGATGCCGCAGTCCGTTTCGGGAATCTGGTGGGAGTAGGTATTTGCCAATTCGTCGTCTTTTCTTTGATGTGCTCGTTTGATCTGAATTTCCGCCTTGAATGATAAAATCAGGAACTACACGATGAAAAAAAGTCCCATCAAAGTAGTTTGCTTTTGCTAAATAAATAAAGTTCGCTCTGTGATAGGGCGTTTTCTCGCTGAGCTCGATAACAAAGTTTCCGTAATCGGTTTCAACTTGCACTCGTTTTTGAGGATTCTGCTTTGCATATTCGAAAAAAAACGGAATGGCATTGTCAACCGTCAAAACAAAATCTTCTTTTTTGAGCTTCACTTCAGTGATATTGGTATTTTTGCGCTCAATTGTTGGAGTGGGCGGAGTCGGCTTGGCAGTTGGCTTGGAAACACAACTCAATAAAGACAAGCCAAGACAAAAAATAATGGTTTTATTATGCAGTTTCATTCTTTTCTAGAATTCGTACCAAAAATACAAGAATTGCGATTACCGGGCTTGGAAGAACAACTCACGATGGCTCCAGCGATGCGAAAGCAATTGCTTGATAAGCCGATCATAAACCCAAAAAAAGCGGCTGTTATTTGTCTTTTTTATGAGGGAATGCATGGCGAAACTTGCTTTTATTTGATAAGAAGAGCTTCCTATCCAGGCGTTCACTCCAATCAAGTTGGTTTTCCAGGTGGACAAATTGACCCCTCAGATCAATCGCCATGGGATGCTGCAAAACGAGAGCTTTGGGAAGAACTCGGCATTTCTCCTGAGCAAGTAACGCGAATTCAGGAAATCACACCCTTGTATATTCCTCCGAGTCATTTTTGGGTCGATTGTTTTTTGGGTTATACTACAGATCAAACCGAGCTGAATCTCGATCCGAATGAGGTGAAAGAAGTGATTTCTGTTTCGCTGGCTGAATTTATCAATACCAAAAAGAGTTTTACGGATAAGCTAGATAGCAATGGGGGTAAAACACCCATTTACACCCTGTCTGACAATATCGTTTGGGGTGCGACCGCCATGATACTTGCCGAAATAAAGTCAATAATATCTCAAGCTCTAAGCTAAATCCTTAGTACATTTGATGAAAATTGTTTAGGTGTTTAAAAGGAATCCTTTTGGTCATTACAATATTTTAAAGACATGGCTAATTCGTGTTTTTGGCGCAATCAGCCACCGAAGATATCGGGGTTTTAATGAATTGAAAATAGAGGGTTCCGAAAATATTGTTAACCTTCCAGAGCAAAAAGTCCTTTTTGTTTCTAACCACCAGACCTATTTCGCAGATGTTGTTGCGATGTTTCATGTGTTTAACGCCAGTTTGTCTGGTCGGCAAGACTCCCTAAAGAACTTGGGTTATTTATGGAAACCAAAACTCAACATTTATTTTGTAGCGGCAAAAGAAACCATGCAATCTGGCTTACTTCCAAGAATTCTCGCTTATGCAGGGTCAATTTCGATAGAGCGAACATGGCGAGCCAAAGGAAAAGACGTAAATCGTCAGGTTAAAATGGGAGATATTTCTAAAATTGGTATTGCACTGAACGATGGATGGGTCATTACGTTCCCGCAAGGAACCACCACTCCTTTTAAGCCCATTCGAAGGGGAACAGCCCATATCATTAAGACTTATAAGCCGATTGTTGTTCCCATCGTAATCGATGGCTTTAGACGCTCCTTTGACAAAAAAGGTATTTTTATCAAAAAAAGAGGGATTTTACAATCAATGGAGATCAAAAAACCACTTGATATCAACTACGATAAAGAAAGTATAGATGACATTGTAGAAAAACTCCAGTTTGCTATCGAACAGCATCCCTCTATGCTAAAGGTTATCCCCAAAGAAGAGTTGGAGGCCTATGAGTCTGCAAATAAAAAACGCGAGTGGTCTTAAATTACTGAATCACTCCAGCGCAACTCACCCGAGCCCCTGCAGCTCCTGATGGTTGTGAGACCAAGTCGTCTTGCCCTTGGTGAACAATGATGGCCTTTCCAACGATGTTTTTTGTCTCGTCATCACAGCCGATACACCATTGATCTGTTTCGAAAGTAATGATAGCATTACCTTTTTGATCTGCTTCAAAGTTTCCAATATCCCCTTTGTGATAGCCCGTTTCACTTCCCCAAGCACCATGTGGTTCAAAAGTCGGGTTCCAATGTCCACCTGTCGATTTTCCATCGGCAGAAGAGCAGTCCGCAAGTTCGTGAAGGTGAATGGCGTGCATGCCAGGAGTAAGCCCTGAAAACGTCGCTTTCATAACCACAAATTCGTCCATTTCTGAAAATGTGATCGTACCGGAAACCTTTGAATCGCTTTTCGGTTCTGCTTCAACAAGGATTGTATTGTTATCCGAACAGGACGTAAATGAAATTAAAATAGAGATGTAAATGGAAAGTTTTAAACTAAAGTGAGCTCTCATTTTCGATGAATTTTTAGCAATATATTTAATTTATTGATATTTGTTGCATGAAAAAGAAAGTAAACGCCCTGGTCTTACTCATTTCTATATTCTTGATTCAGTCGTGTTCAAAGCGTTATTTGAGCTCTGTTTACCAGCCAATATCCACTCCTCTAGATTATATGGACTTGGACAATTGGGCGGTTCACCCACAAACCACGCCTTCACAGCTCGATTTTGTGAAACCAGAAAACAAACCCTATGATGTGGATGTTTTTTATATCCACCCAACCATTAGTACAAGTCGAAAAAACAGCGCATGGAATGGCGACGTCATGGATAAAAATTACCGTGAAGCTACCTTAAATACTGCGATTAAATACCAATGCTCTGCATGGTATGGGCTTGGCCGAACCTTTGCTCCCTTTTATCGCGATGCGCATATTCGCTCTTTTCAGGAGCAGTTTAAGCCAATTGGAGGGGATGATGCACTACGCTCTGCATACGAAGACATTAAGGCAGCATTCAGTTACTATTTAAAACATGAAAATAACGGTCGCCCTATTGTTCTTGTGTCACATAGTCAAGGCACCCTACATGCGGGTCAACTGCTGAAAGATTTTTTTGAGGATCAACCTCTGCAAAAACAATTGGTTGCTGCCTATTTGGTTGGGATTGCCATTAAATCGGAATATTTTCAAAACATACCTTTTATGACAAGTCCTGCCGAAACGGGCGGATTTGTTACATGGAACACCTATAAGAGAAATCATTTGCCAGATGATTATGAACAGTGGTATAAAGGAAGTTTAACGACCAACCCCATTACTTGGAACGACCAAAAAAGAGCTAGCTATGAACAACACAAAGGCCTTGCTTATTATGATGGTATGATCTATCCAAACAGTCTTTCTATTGAACTGATCGATGGCATGGTGTGGGCGAGAACGCCAAAGGTGCCAAAACGATTTTGGTTGTCGTTTGTCAAGGATTACCATTTTGCAGATATTACGATTTTCTGGAAGGATATCCGAGAAAACACCCGAATGCGGATCGAAGCTTTTTTGGCAAAAAGTTAAGACTCTTCTGGGGCAAGTTCAAATTCTGCGCCCTCCATTTCAGTAGAGATGGGGATTTGACATCCCAACCGTGAATTCGATTTGACGTGATAGGCCTCATCAAGCATGGCTTCCTCATCATCATTACGTTCCCCAAAATGCTTATCCGTGTGAACATATACCTGACAAGATGCACACATTGCCATTCCGCCACACACCCCTTCGACAGGTAGATCGTAGCTTTTGCAAACCTCCATCAAATTCATATTCATATCTGTTGGAGCAATAAGTTTGTGTGAAACTCCTTCACGGTCAATAACGGTTATGTTGATATCACTCAATGTGTAGAAAAAAGAAATTAATCAAAGCCCTGCACCCCTTGAACGGTGGTGTACTTTAGGGTAAATTTTTTATCGGGATTGATGCGTTTATAAGCGGATTGAACAGCGAGTGTTGCCTCGTGAAAACCACACAAAATCAGTTTCAATTTTCCGGGGTAGGTGTTCACATCCCCAATCGCAAAAACACCTGAACGGTTGGTTTGATAGTCAAACGTATCAACGACGATGGCGTTTTTTTCAATTTCCAATCCCCAGTCAGCAATCGGACCAAGTTTGGGAGATAATCCAAAAAGTGGAAACCATAATGCCGTATCAATTGGGACTATTCCGTCTTTGGTTTCGAGAATTACCTTTTCGAGTTGTTGTTTGCCCTCCAATTGCTTCACTTCCGCAAACGTATAGAGCTTTAGTTTGCCCTGTTCCTCGAGTTTATACGCTTTCGCAACAGAGTCTTTATGTGCTCGAAATCGATCGGATCGATGAATAAGATGAACAAAGCCATTTTTTTCAGCAAAATAGACCGCCCAATCCAATGCCGAATCTCCACCACCAGAGATAACCATTTCTTTTCCTTGGTACTGATCCGGATCCTTGACAATATAGTTTACACCGTTTTGTTCAAAATCTGAAAGGTTTTCAATGATGGGTTTGCGGGGCTCAAAACTTCCCAGTCCACCTGCAATCATGACGACAGGGGCTTCGTGTTTTGTGCCTTGACTTGTTGTGACGACAAAGTTTCCATTTGGCAATTCGTCTATGGTTTCTGCACGCTCACCAAGCGTAAATCCGGGTTTAAAAGGCGCAGCTTGTTCCATCAAATTATCGACCAATTCACCCGCTAAAATGGTGGGGTAGCCCGGAATATCATAGATTGGCTTTTTAGGATAAATTTCTGAAAGCTGACCTCCAGCTTGTGGAATGGCATCGATAAGATGACAGTGAAGTTTCATTAAACCCGCCTCAAATACGGCAAATAAACCCACAGGGCCTGCACCAATAATAACGATATCTGTTTTAATCATGCTCCTCGATTAGATTTTCAGTTACTTTATTCATAGCTTCAACTTTTTGCTCAAAATCCCCTTTGATTTGCGAGCGGTAAATGTATAACTTATTGAGAATATCATCGATTTGTTCTGGTAAGAAGTTTTCCAACCATTGTCGCAAACGCTTGGCAAATGTTGGGGATTTGCCATTG
>JAQWIL010000018.1 GCA_029248885.1 Flavobacteriaceae bacterium | reverse complement strand
TATAATGAGATTCTCATTTGAGAGAATAACTAAATAAACCAATATGTCAGGGTTAATTGGAAAAAAAATCGGCATGACGAGCATCTTTGACGAGAATGGCAAAAACTTGCCATGTACTGTCATCCAAGCTGGACCATGTGTCGTTACGCAAGTACGAACACAAGATTCGGATGGTTATGATGCATTACAACTTGGATTTGATGACAAATCAGCCAAAAACAGTAACAAAGCCGCAGAAGGTCATTTCAAAAAAGCAAATACCTCAACCAAACGAAAGTTGGTTGAGTTCAAAGGCTTCGAATCAGAGCATAAACTCGGTGATACGATAGGAGTTGACTTATTTGCTGAAGGCGAGTTTGTTGACATTACTGGAACTTCCAAAGGAAAAGGTTTCCAAGGAGTTGTCAAGCGCCATGGCTTTAGTGGAGTTGGCCAAGCTACTCACGGCCAGCACAACCGTCTGCGTGCCCCTGGATCAATTGGTGCGGCATCATACCCAGCCCGTGTATTCAAAGGAATGCGAATGGCAGGTCGTATGGGTAACGAAAGAGTGACCGTTCAAAATCTTCGTGTTTTAAAGGTCGTTCCTGAGAAAAATTTATTAGTAGTCAAGGGATGCGTTCCAGGACACAAAAACAGTTATATCCTAATCTCGAAGTGATGAAAGTATCCGTAGTAGATCAAAAAGGGAAAGATACAGGAAGACAAGTTGACTTGTCTAAAGATGTATTTGGAGTAGATCCGCATGAACATGCTCTGTATTTGGATGTGAAACAATACTTAGCACATCAGCGTCAGGGAACACACAAAACAAAGGAGCGAGCTGAAATTAAGGGGAGCACCCGTAAAATCAAAAAGCAAAAAGGAACAGGTACCGCCCGAGCGGGAAGTTTAAAGAATCCATTGTTCCGTAGCGGTGGACGCGTATTTGGCCCACGAGTTCGTTCTTACGATCAGAAAGTGAACAAGAATGTTAAGAGATTGGCGCGTAAGTCTGCTTTGAGTTTGAAAGCCAAAAACAAATCTTTAACTGTCGTTGAGGATTTTGATTTTGATACGCCAAAGACAAAGTCATTTACAGCAGTATTGGATGCGCTTGGGGTTTCTGACAAGAAGTCATTGTTGGTACTCGGAGCAGCGTCTAAAAACGTATATATGTCAGCTCGTAATTTACAACGTGCTGAGGTTGTTACCGATGCAGAGCTCAGTACCTATAAAATTGTCAATGCGCAGCATTTGATTTTGGCAGAAAGCGCTGTGAATTCTATCAATTCTAATTTGAATACAAAATAAAGAACTCATGAGTGTATTGATAAAACCTGTCGTAACAGAAAAAACAACCAGCGAAAGCGAGTTGAGAAATCGCTACACGTTTTTGGTAGATCCAAAGGCCAACAAAGTAGAGATTAAAAAAGCAGTCGAGGCCACATATGGTGTGACTGTTGACAAAGTAAGAACGTTGATTTACGGTCCAGAACGCAGAACACGCTATACCAAAACCGGAATTCAGCATGGGAAAACCAATGCAACCAAACGTGCGATAGTACAGGTTGCGGAAGGGGATCAAATTGATTTTTATAGTAATTTATAATCAAATAGGATGTCAGTTAGAAAACTAAAACCTATAACTCCTGGACAGCGCGGTAGAGTGGTCAATGGATACGACGCCATTACCACTGATAAGCCGGAGAAAAGCTTGCTTGCTCCGAAAAAACGTTCAGGTGGTCGTAACAATAGCGGTCGAATGACTGTTCGCTATCGTGGCGGAGGTCACAAAAAACGCTACCGTATCATTGACTTCAAACGCAATCGTTTTGATAGTCCTGCCGAGGTATTGAGCATAGAGTACGATCCGAATCGATCTGCTTTTATCGCTTTGACTCAGTTTAAAGACGGTGAAAAAAGATACATGATTGCACAAAACGGATTGCAAGTCGGTCAAAAGGTCGTTTCAGGAGAGAAAGTTGCTCCTGAAATTGGAAATGCAATGGCACTCACCAATATTCCACTTGGTACAATCATTTCTTGTATTGAGCTTCATCCTGGAAAAGGTGCAGCAATCGCGAGAAGTGCTGGATCATTTGCCCAGCTGATGGCTCGTGAAGGTAAGTTTGCAACCATCAAGCTTCCTTCTGGTGAAACCCGCTTGATTCTCACAACTTGTATGGCTACAATTGGTGCAGTTTCAAACTCGGATCATCAATTACTTGTTTCAGGTAAAGCAGGTCGTACGCGTTGGCTCGGTAGACGCCCACGTACACGTCCAGTTGCCATGAACCCTGTCGATCACCCAATGGGTGGTGGTGAAGGGCGTGCCTCTGGAGGACATCCTCGTTCTAAAAATGGAATACCTGCAAAAGGATTCCGCACGCGGAATAAAACAAAAGCATCCAACCGATATATCGTTGAACGTAGAAGAAAATAAGCATGGCTAGATCATTAAAAAAAGGACCTTACGTACACTATAGCTTGATAAAAAAGCTACAAGCAAACCTTGATTCTGGTAAAAAGAATGTCATCAAAACATGGTCACGTGCCTCGATGATTATACCAGATTTTGTTGGTCAAACAATAGCTGTTCACAATGGTAAGCAGTTTATTCCTGTGTATATCACAGAAAATATGGTCGGTCACAAATTGGGTGAATTTTCACCAACACGCAATTTTAGAGGCCATGCAGGTGCAAAAAATAAAGGTAAAAAATAACTATGGGAGTTCGTAAACGCAAATCCGCAGAAGAGTTGATAGAAGCGCGCAAGCATGTGGCTTTCGCGAAGCTAAACAACTGCCCAACTTCACCACGTAAAATGCGCCTTATGGCAGATTTGATCCGTGGCGAAGGTGTTGATAAAGCCCTTTCGATCCTTCGATTTAGTCCAAAAGAATCTTCGGGTCGTTTGGAGAAGTTGGTACTTTCGGCAGTTGCCAACTGGCAAGCTAAAAACGAAGAAGGTGATCTCGAAAAAGCAGGCTTGTTTGTAAAAGAAATCCGTGTTGACAGTGCACGTATGCTTAAAAGATTACGTCCGGCTCCTCAGGGTCGTGCGCATCGAATTCGTAAACGCTCAAACCACGTTACGCTGGTGTTAGGAGCTCAAGATAATGCTCAAAGCTAATAAAGACTATGGGACAAAAAACAAATCCAATTGGTAATCGAATAGGAATCATCCGCGGATGGGAGTCCAACTGGTATGGTGGAAAAGACTATGGCGATAAGCTGTCTGAAGACGATAAAATCCGTCGTTATGTACATGCTCGTCTTGCCAAAGCAAGTGTATCTCGAATTTTTATTGAAAGAACTCTTAAGCTTGTTACGGTAACCATTACAACGGCTCGTCCTGGTATAATTATCGGAAAAGGTGGATCTGAGGTTGACCGCTTGAAAGAGGAATTAAAGAAAATTACAGGGAAAGAAGTTCAACTCAATATTTTTGAGATCAAACGTCCTGAACTCGAAGCCCAACTTGTTGCTGCGAGTATTGCGCGTCAAATCGAAAGTCGAATTTCGTATCGTCGTGCGATTAAAATGGCAATCGCTGCCTCGATGCGTATGAACGCAGAGGGAATTAAGGTTCAAATCTCTGGCCGATTGAATGGTGCTGAAATGGCTCGTTCTGAAAGCTACAAAGATGGACGAATTCCATTGTCTACCTTCCGTGCTGATATCGACTATGCCTTGGTTGAAGCACGAACTACCTATGGTCGAATAGGGATCAAGGTATGGATCATGAAAGGCGAAGTTTATGGAAAGCGCGAGCTCTCTCCACTTGTTGGGATGAGTTTAAACGCTTCTAAAGGTAAAAATGATAAACGTTCTGGCCGAGGAGGCTCAAGAAGAAAGTAAAGTATTATGTTATCACCTAAGAAAACAAAATATAGAAAAATGCAGAAAGGCCGCATGAAAGGCCTCTCACAGCGTGGACATCGATTGTCAAACGGAATGTTTGGTGTCAAAGCGCTGGACTCTGTGTTTGTCACCTCTCGTCAAATCGAAGCTGCACGTATTGCGGCAACTCGTTATATGAAAAGAGAGGGACAGCTATGGATTAAGATTTTCCCAGATAAGCCCATCACTAAAAAACCGCTAGAGGTTCGAATGGGTAAGGGTAAAGGTGCTTTGGATCATTATGTTGCTGTGGTCAAGCCCGGACGTATATTATTTGAGATTTCAGGTGTACCAATCGATGTTGCTAAGGAGGCATTGCGTTTGGCATCACAAAAACTACCTGTAAAAACAAAATTTGTAATTGCGCGTGATTACGACGCTTAATAGTAGAATGATGAAGCAAAATGAAGTCAATACCATGACATTGGATGAGCTGCAAGACAAGTTGGCTCAACTGCAGAAAAGCTATAAAGAAGCAAAATTTTCGCATGCGCTTTCTAATTTGGAGAACCCCTTGCAACTGCGTTCGCAGCGAAGAGTTATCGCAAGATTGAAAACAGAATTAAATCGACGTAAAACGCAAGAGGCCTAATTGATTATGGAAACAAGAAATTTAAGAAAAGAACGAATTGGTGTGGTGACTAGCAACAAAATGCAAAAGTCAATTGTTGTTAGTGAGGTCAAGCGTGTGAAGCACCCGATGTATGGAAAGTTTGTTTTGAAAACAAAGAAGTACGTAGCTCATGACGAGCAAAACGACTGTAACATCGGAGACACAGTTCGTATAATGGAAACCCGCCCACTGAGTGCTTCTAAATGTTGGAGATTGGTGGAAATTATTGAAAGAGCAAAATAATGGTACAACAAGAATCAAGACTAAAAGTTGCGGACAATACAGGTGCCAAAGAGGTACTTACAATTCGTGTTTTAGGAGGAACAAAACGTAGATATGCTTCTATTGGAGACAAAATTGTCGTCACAGTTAAGGACTCTACGCCGAATGGAACCGTAAAAAAAGGACAAGTATCGACTGCAGTTGTCGTTCGTACAAAAAAGGAAATTCGTCGTCCTGATGGGTCATACATTCGTTTTGATGAAAACGCTTGTGTACTGCTCGAACCAAGTGGTGAGATGCGTGGAACTCGTGTTTTTGGCCCGGTGGCACGTGAATTGAGAGACAAGAAATTTATGAAAATTATATCCTTAGCACCTGAGGTTTTATAAGTAAATAGATATGAAAAAATTAAAAATCAAAACGGGAGATATAGTTCGAATCATTGCTGGTGACCACAAAGGTTCTGAAGGTAAGGTTCTAAAATTGTTTTCCGACAAAGACAAGGCCATAGTCGAAGGGATCAATGTGGTAAAACGTCACACCAAGCCCAACGCACAAAACCCACAAGGTGGAATTGTAGAAAAAGAAGCATCCATTCATATCTCTAACCTATCGTTGTTGACAACTGATGGTGAAACCACCCGAGTTGGATACCAAATGAATGGAGATACTAAGGAGCGGATTTCACGAAAAACAAAAGAAGTAATCTAATGGTACCTAGACTAAAAGAAGAATATAAACAGCGAGTTGTTGGTGCGATGACTGAAGAATTTAGTTATCTAAACCGTATGGAAGTTCCCAAACTCCAGAAGATTGTGATCAGTCGGGGTGTTGGAGCTGCTGTTGCAGATAAAAAATTGGTAGAACATGCAGTTGAAGAATTGACCTTAATCTCCGGTCAAAAAGCAGTTGCAACGCTTTCCAAAAAGGACGTTTCCAACTTTAAGTTGCGAAAAGGGATGCCAATTGGAGCCCGTGTGACATTGCGCGGAGATCGCATGTACGAATTTTTAGACAGATTGGTTACCGCTGCACTTCCCCGTGTTCGTGATTTTCAGGGAATAAAAGCCAGTGGTTTTGACGGAAGAGGAAATTATAACCTCGGGATTACAGAGCAAATTATTTTTCCAGAAATCGACATTGATAAAGTCGCTAAAATCGCTGGAATGGACATCACTTTTGTGACGTCTGCAGAAACTGATAAAGAAGCAAAATCATTATTAGCTCATTTGGGCTTGCCTTTTAAAAACAATTAATATGGCTAAAGAATCGATGAAGGCCCGCGAGGTCAAACGTGC
>JAQWIL010000002.1 GCA_029248885.1 Flavobacteriaceae bacterium | reverse complement strand
CTGACTGCTATTGGTCGAAATAAGCAACTCACTTGGATTCTGAACAATACGAAGTCCTTTGGACTGCATCTCATAGATTCCGAGTTCTGCCGTTGATCCAAATCGGTTTTTGGGAGTTCGTAGAATACGATACATATAGTTCCGATCTCCTTCAAAGTGCAAAACCACATCAACCATGTGCTCTAAAATCTTTGGCCCTGCGATCATTCCATCTTTGGTAATATGTCCAACCACCAAAACAGGGATATGCATCTGTTTGGCAAATCGTTGCAATGCGGAGGTGCACTCACGCACTTGCGACACACTGCCCGCACCACTGTCGATGACATCGGTTTGGAGGGTTTGTATCGAATCGACAATAAGGAGTTTGGGTTTGAGTTTATTGGCTTGGGTAAGGATTTGCTCCACATTGGTTTCGTTCAGCAAAAAGCACTGCGAACTCCCATTGTTCATTCGGTTACTTCTCAACTTGATTTGGGTTAAACTCTCTTCTCCAGAGACATAGAGTGTGGGGTAGTTGACTTGTAGAGCGAGTTGTAGCAGTAGGGTGGACTTGCCAACGCCTGGTTCACCCGCCAACAAGACCAATGAGCCCGGAACGACGCCACCACCCAAAACCCGATCCAATTCAGTATCGCCTGTAGCCAGACGCGCTTGCTGACTTTCAGAAACTTCTTCAATGGGGATTGGCACGCTAGCTTGAGAGTCGGTAGGTGCTTGCCAAGCTTCGGTTTTTGGTTTTTGCAGCACTTCTTCGACGATGGTGTTCCATTCTTTACAGGCATGACATTGCCCTTGCCATTTACTGTACTGCGTACCACAATGTTTACAAAAAAAAGCGGTTTTTACTTTTGCCATCTTCCCCCGAAAGATACTTATTTTTTTCTGTTGAAAACAGGGAGGAATACAAAAGATAAACCACCAAATAGAAGAATCATAAGCGTCTGCGTGGACCAAGCAATCCACCCATAGGCCAGAGCCATTTCATAGGACATACCATAGTGGCTAAGCACCGCCGCAACGGCGATGGGATACAATCCTATACCACCATTGGTAACAACGATAGAAAGCCCTCCAGCGACAAAGCCTATCAGGGCAACTTGCGGGCTGAGCAGTGCTGCTTCAGGTAAGGAGAATTGAACCACCCAAAACATTAGGACATACATCAGCCAAATAAAGACAGTATGTGCCCAGAAGGCAAGCGCATTGGGAATCGAACGTATGGATACAATCCCTTGAACGATATTGAGAAAAAAGCTTTTTACTCGAGTGAGAAAAGGAAATCGTTTGGTATTGATCAGAAAGGGAAATACCATGATCGCCACCACCAATCCAATGAAAATTCCAAAGCTAACGAGGAGTACCATTGAGCCGCTGAGTTGCTCCTGTACCCAATCACCACCCATATACATGGCCGAAAAGACCAACAACATCATCATCACAAGATCAATAACTCGTTCACTAATCACGGTTCCCAATCCCTTGGAAAAGGAAATTTTTTCATAGGCCGAAATAACCGTGACCCGAAGAACATCACCAGATCGGGGAATGCCGAGGTTGGATAGATAATTGATCAAAACGGCTCCAGTTAGATTGATAAAGTTCGGGCGGTAGCCCAACGGATTGAGTAAGAATTTCCAACGATATGCACGTGAGAGATGGCTTAGTGCTCCAAAAACTATCGAAATCAGTATCGGGAAGGGATGAGCTTGTTGAATATAGGACCAAATCAGTGTGCGTTGATCGGCAGTGATCGTGCTGAGGGAGTAGTAAATTAGAAAGACCCCGAGGCCTAGTGGGATCAGATTGCGTAAAACTGAAATAAAAGATTTTGACAAAACTAGCGTAGAGAGTTGGTCTTGGTATCTGGAAAGATAATATTGGGCTGAAAGCTTTTGGCTTGTTCAGGAGTCATTTGGGCATAGCTGATAATGATGACAATATCCCCTTTTTGCACCTTTCGGGCTGCAGGGCCATTGAGGGTGATTTCTCCACTGTCCTTCGCACCTTGAATCACATAGGTTTCCAAACGCTCACCATTGTTGATATTGACGACCTGTACTTTTTCACCAGCAACCAAATCTGCTGCTTTCATCAACACAGGGTCGATGGTGATGCTTCCGACATAGTCCAGTTCAGCGCCAGTGACGGTGACACGATGAATTTTGGATTTGAGTACTTCGATAGTCATGGCACAAATATACTCAATTGAGAGACATATTATCAATCAATCGGACTCCGTCAACTACAACCGCTATAAAGGCTCGGTAAGACACACCTTCCTTCTTAGAATTAGCTGTACGCAAATTGTGTTCCGCAGCAATTTCAAAATAGTCAAGCTCAAAAGCGGGGGTTTTGGAGAGTTTTTGAACAACCATCTCCTTGAGGTCAACGATAGCGTGAGATGAAAAGTTCGATTTGACCCATTGTAAAAGCTCAAAAATCAGTTTAGCTTCTTCTCGTCGCTCAGTCGATAAGCGACGATTTCGTGAGCTCATCGCCAAGCCATTTTGCTCACGTACAGTTGGCAAACTGCAAATCCGAATTCCCATCGATTGTGCAAGGAGGGAAACAATTTGTAACTGCTGAAAGTCTTTTTGACCAAAATAGGCCACATCGGGTTGGATTAGCGTGAATAAGCGCTCGACCACCGTAGCAACCCCATCAAAATGCCCAGGTCTGTGTCGGCCCTCCATGGGTTTGTCCAAACCTTGTAAAGCGTACTTTTTCACAGCAGCCCCATCTGGATAAATCGTTTCAACGCTAGGAACAAACACACATATATTGGAATCAATCGCTTCAATTTTTTGTAGATCAGTATCGATAGAACAGGGGTAATTGTCCAAGTCTTCTTTGTTGTCAAATTGGGTTGGATTGACAAAAATGGTAACAAAAGTCACGCGATTCTCTTCAACAGCTTGTTCGATAAGCCGCAAATGCCCCTCGTGTAGCGAACCCATGGTTGGAATTAGGCCCCAACTGCGATGCATGCGGTTTTGACGTTGAAAGAGACGCAACTCCGCTATCGTGGTTACTTTTGGCATTTAGAAAAGTTTAACACCTTCTGTAAGGAATTATGGACAAACTTCGTTATAAATTTCGTAATTTTGCATACTCCAAAAAGAATAATATTTGGGTTCTATGACAGAAAAAAAAGTCCTGTTCGTTTCCGCTGAGGTCGTGCCTTATTTGCCAGAATCGAACTTATCAACCATGACCTTTGCACTGCCAAAAATGGTCAATGAGGTTGGTGGGCAAACCCGAATTTTTATCCCAAAATATGGTTTGATCAACGAGCGACGACACCAGTTGCATGAGGTGATACGCCTTTCAGGGATGAACCTTGTCATCAATGATATCGATGTGCCATTGATTATCAAAGTGGCTTCGATTCCCAAAGAACGTATGCAAGTCTATTTCATCGACAATGAAGACTATTTTAAAGGTCGACAGTTGGATAAAGATGAAAATGGAAAACTGTATGCGGACAATGACGAGCGGGCAATTTTTTTTGCTAAGGGGGTGATCGAGACAGTTAAAAAGCTCAATTGGGCTCCTGATATCATTCATGTACAGGGTTGGATTGCGATGCTGATGCCGCTTTACTGCAAGCACTATTATACCGACGAACCCATTTTGGCCAATACCAAAATCGTTTCCTCTTTTTTTGGCACGCCATTTTCAGAATCTCTATCTTCAGACTTGATTCAAAAACTATCCTTTGACGGGATCGACACTGCATTGACTAAAGGGTTAGAAACACCGGACTTTTCAGCGCTTGCAAAAAATGCAATTGCAAACTCGGACGGTTTGGTCATTGCTGATTCTGAGGTCGATAAATACATCAAAAAAGAGATTCTGTCTTCTGATAAACCCACACTTCATTTCTCTGAACAGGTCGGTTTTGAAGACGCTTACAGAGATTTTTATACAAATCAAATCCTCAAGTAAGAGACATGAACCTCAAATTTTTTTGCGGCTTACTCGCCCTTGTTTTCATCATTTTATCTTGTGAAAAAGAATTCAGTGATGTGGGATCATCCTTACTGCCTTCTGATACTTTTGTCATTGATAAGCAAACGGCATCAATAGAAGTCGAGCAAAAATCGATTGAAATCATCCGTTCAGATAACCTCTCTTTTTTCTATTTGGGAGAGTATGAAGATCAAGTATTTGGGAACACAACAGCTCGATTCACCACACAGTTGAGTTTGCCCACCACATCTACTGGAATTTTTGGAAGTATGAGCGCAGACCAAGAAATAAATGGAGTCAGCTCAGAAGACACCAATAAAAACCCACATGATGAGCAAGAGACCATCAGTGAGGTTTGGTTGGAAATCCCGTTTTATACCAATCAACTTGATCGAGACGGTGACGGTGTGATTGATGCCTTTGACGTAGACCCTGATGATCCCGACAGTGATTCAGACGGCGATACGCTCACAGATTTAGAAGAATCGAGATCGGCAAACCTAGATCCACTCAATCCTGATACAGATGGAGATGGAATAAATGATGATGAAGACGACGAAACCATCAATCCAGATACCGAAGCCAATGTATATGAGATTGACTATTTGTATGGCGATACCGAACAAGAGGTTCATTTTCAGGTGAAAAAATTGAATTATTTTTTACCGAATCTTGACCCAGAAGACAATTTTGAGTCGGACAAGGTATTCTTTTCCGATAAGGATTTTGAGCAAGAAGGATTGACGTCTCAACCTCTTTTTGACGATAAGATCGCTCTCAATTTTGACGAAATTGTAAGCTTTAAAGTAGACGACCCAGAGACAGAAGATGTGGATGAGTCAACGGAAGTCGATCAACGCCTAAGTCCGCGCATTCGAATTCCCCTTGACCCCTCTTTCTTTCAACAGTCCATTCTCGACATAGAAGGTGAGGATATGTTGCTAGACAACAATCGCTTTCAAGAGTATTTTAACGGCATTGTTATCGGGTTGCAAAGCACAGCGAATCCGTTGATGATGCTGCTCAATTTTGGCACTGGGGTGATTAAAATCGAATACGATTACAAAGAATTGGTTCTGACAGATGGAGGTGATGCGTCCAATGCAGAGGACTATGAATCCCAAGACAGTTCGTCGGCCTATACCCTTAACTTGAGCGGAGTGCGATTTAACACCATTACGCAAGCCCAAACTTCTGCGGAGGTTCAAACGGCTATAAACGGAAGTGGTGACGCACAAAACATTTACCTCAAAGGAGGACTCGGAGTTATTTCCTATATCGATTTGTTTGCAGGAGACACAGGTCAAGATCAATTGCAGACACTTCAAGACAACCCGTGGCTGATTAATGAAGCCAACCTGACCTTGTATGTTGATCGTGAAAAAATCAACGCCTTAGGGCTGAACGATTTACCAAGTCGTTTGTATTTATTTGACGCAAGCGAATCCATTCCCCTTGAAGATTTTAATGTTGATCCAACTTCGGGTCCCAACCCAGCTGATAACAAATCAACCTTTGGGGGTCTTGCGCAGGTTGATGATAATGGGGAGGTCACTTCCTATAAGTTTGTGATTACGAATCACTTGAGCAATCTACTTCGAAATCCCGACGATTATGATAATGTACGTCTTGGTCTAACGGTGAGTTCGGACTATCTCAGCACCCAAAACACAAGTGTAACTGCTCCAACAGCATTTGAGATTCCACAATCTTCGATCAACACGCCTTTAAGTGTGATTTTGGCAGGACCTAACCATAGCAACCCCGATTTGCGTTTGCAGTTAGAGATCTTTTATACAGCATACGAATAAGCACGCCTAAACCTCGTAAGTTTTAGCTTAAAGTTTTTTACGTAATCGAGCTACAGGGGCACCGATGATATCCCGGTATTTGGCAACGGTACGACGGGCAACAGGGTAGCCTTTTTTGTTCAGCTCTTTTTTGAGTTCCTCATCGGTTAGGGGCTTGGCTTTGTCTTCTGAATCGATAATCGTTTCCAAAGCTTTTCTGATTTCAATCGAAGAGACATCTTCTCCATCGCTATTGGTCATTCCTTCCGAAAAGAAGGATTTGATCAGTCGGGTGCCGTATGGTGTATCCACATATTTGCTATTGGCCACCCGTGACACCGTAGAGATGTCCATCTGAATAATGGAGGCAATGTCACGCAAAACCATCGGCTTAATTTTTTGCTCATCACCAGTCAAAAAATAGTCTTTTTGGTAATCCATAATGGCATTCATGGTAATGAACAAGGTGTGATTTCGTTGCTTTACGGCATCGATAAACCATTTGGCTGCATCGAGCTTTTGTTTGATAAACAAGACCGCCTCTTGTTGGGCTTTGCTTTTGACAGCGGACTCTTTATAGCCCTCCATCATATTTCTATACGAAGCTGAAACATGGAGTTCAGGAGCATTTCGGCCGTTTAAGCTCAACTGCAATTCCCCATCCAAAATCCGAATCGTAAAATCAGGCGTAATTTGACTATTGACTTTGGTTGAAGAAGCATAGGAAGCACCCGGTTTGGGGTTGAGCTTTTCGATCTCAGAAATCGCCTCTTTGAGTTGACCTTCATCAATCATTAGAGTGCTCATCAATTTGTCAAAGTGTTTTTTAGAAAAGGCCGAGAAATGCGCCACAATAATCTCATAGGCAAGTGCAACAGAAGGAGTTTGTGTCTTGCGTTGTAATTGGATGGTTAGGCAGTCTTGTAAGTCCAAAGCGCCAACTCCAGCAGGATCAAGTTGCTGTACTTTGTCGAGTACGTCTTGTACTTGATCTTCGTCTACATATAGATTTTCAGTAAAGGCTAGGTCATCTACAATATCAAGCAAGCTTCTTCGTATATACCCCGTTTCATCGATGCTGCCAACCAAAAACCGTGCGATTTGACTTTCGGTTTCACTCATGCTAAAAGTTCGCATTTGATCCATCAAAAACTGGGTAAAGCTAATCCCTGCAGCGAAAGGGACTTGCTTTTCGTCATCGTCTGGGCTGTAATTGTTTGCATGGAGACGATAAGCGGGAATCTCATCATCACTCAAATACTCATCGATATTGATATCGTCGGTTTCTATAAGCTCGCGATCTTCTTCTTGGGGGTTGTCCAGATCTTCATTTTCAAGAGTCTCTTTCCCCGCTTCAAGCGCTGGGTTTTCCTCAAGTTCCCGATGAAGTTTTTGCTCAAAAGAAAGCGTAGGCAACTGAATCAGTTTCATCAACTGAATCTGCTGCGGAGATAGCTTTTGTGATAGTTTGAGGTTGAGCTGTTGTTTGAGCATGACAACGATTTACTTTCAACGGAAAGGTACAAAAACCTTAGAAGATGGGTGTTTTCTAAAATGATGCATTTTGAGGGGTGCGTGGATAAGGAATCACATCACGAATATTCGACATGCCTGTGGCAAACTGAACCAATCGTTCAAAGCCCAATCCAAATCCAGCATGGGGAGCGGTTCCAAAGCGACGTAAATCCAAGTACCAATCGAGTTCTTTTTCGTCTATGTCCATCTCATCCATACGTTTTTGGAGAATGTCCAAACGCTCTTCGCGCTGGGCGCCACCAACCATTTCGCCGATCCCTGGAAACAACACATCCATAGCTCGTACTGTTTTTCCATCTTCATTGAGACGCATATAAAACGCTTTGATATTGGCAGGATAGTCAAATAAAATCACTGGGCTACTGAAGTGTTTTTCCACCAAATATCGTTCGTGTTCACTTTGCAAATCGACTCCCCATTGATCGACAGGAAATTTAAATTTCTTCTTTTTATTGGGCTTAGAGTTTCGCAAAATATCGATCGCCTCGGTATAGGACAAACGAACAAATTGGTTGTCGACAATAAAATGCATCTGTTCGAGTAATCCCATTGGTCGCCGTTCGATTTGTGGTTTTGTCTTTTCTTCATTTGCCAAACGCTGATCCAAAAAGACTAGGTCGTCTTGGCAGTGATCCAATACATAACGAAGTACATATTTAATAAAATCTTCAGCCAAATCCATATTCTGGTCAAGATTACAGAAAGCAACTTCTGGTTCAATCATCCAAAATTCAGCCAAGTGCCGTGTGGTGTTTGAGTTTTCTGCTCGAAACGTAGGTCCAAAAGTATACACCTTGCCCAAACCCATTGCATAGGTCTCAGCTTCGAGTTGTCCAGAAACCGTTAGATTGGTTTCTTTCCCAAAAAAGTCCTGTGTGAAATCTGCTTCACCAGCATCGGTAAGCGGTGCTTTCTTGGGGTCGAGGGTGCTCACACGAAACATCTCTCCTGCTCCCTCAGCATCACTACCCGTGATGATAGGGGTATGAACATGATAAAACCCTTCTTTTCTAAAATATTCATGAACGGCAAAAGATAGGGCAGAGCGAACTCGCATCACTGCAGAAAACGTGGAGGTTCGAACACGAAGGTGCGCATTCTCTCTCAAAAATTCAAAGCTGTGTTTTTTTGGTTGAATGGGGTATTGATCGGGATCAGAATCGCCAAGGATTTCAATATGACTGACTTGAACTTCATATTGTTGTCCTTTGCCCCGACTTTCTACAAGTGTTCCTTCGATCTGCACTGCGGCACCAGTGGTGATTCTTTTGAGAAGGTTTTCATCGGTTTGTTCAAAATCCACAACACACTGCAAGTTATTGAGCGTTGAACCGTCATTGATGGCGATAAAACGATTGGCGCGGAAAGTACGAACCCAACCTTGAAGAGTTAGGGTTTGCCCCACATGAGAGCCAGAAAAAAGTGATTGAATACGCAGTGTGTTCATGGAATCCATTTTCGGCTACAAATATACTTCATTTTATAAGCACCTAACCTAGCTTTTTTCATCCTCAGCGAGAATATCAATTCGAGGTTCTTTTAGGGTTCGTTCATTGGCAATACTTTCCTCTAGCGAGAGTAAGAGAGAGGGCAAAAGGATCAGGTTGGCTAGCATCGCAAAGAGCAAGGTTGCGGACACCAATCCTCCCAAAGCAACCGTACCGCCATAGCTTGAAATCATAAAGACCGAGAATCCAAAAAACAAAACGATAGAGGTGTAAAACATACTCACACCTGTTTCACGAAGTGCCAAATACACAGACTTTTTGATTTTCCATTTATTGGCCTGGAGTTCTTGTCGGTATTTCACCAAAAAATGGATGGTATCATCAACAGATATCCCAAAGGCAACGCTAAAGACCAAAATGGTGGAGGGTTTGATCGGAATTCCCAAAAATCCCATCATTCCCGCAGTGAGAATAAGCGGGATAATATTGGGGATCAAGGAAATGAGAATCATGCGGAAGGAACCGAACAAATAGGCCATAAAGATTGCTATCAGCAGAATCGCTAAAGAAAGAGACAAAACCAAATTGCGTACCAAAAAGCGAGTCCCTTTTAAATAGCCAAGTGCCTTACCCGTGACTTGGGTATCAAAGCGATCTGCAGGGAATATTTGATCGATAGCCACCAATAAATCACTTTCGATCTCTTCCATTCGCTCGGTGTTGACGTCTTTGAGCATGGTGGTCACACGAAGATATTGACCGGTACTGTCGATGAGACTTTCAGCCATTCCGTCGGCGGATATACTGTTGTTGACATAGGATCCTACAAACGAATACTCCTGTCTTGTCGGCATGCTAAAATATCGCGGATTACCGTTGTAATAAGTCTGTTTGGCATACTTGGCAATATGGGCAATGGACAATGGCTCAGAAAGCTCGGGAACATTTCGAATATGCGACGCCAATCTCTCAACTCGATTGAGTGTTGAGAGTTGGGTAGCCCCATTTCTTCGTTTGGTATCGATCATCACCTCTATGGGCATCACCCCACTCATTTGACTTTCAAAAAACCGAATATCTTCAAAGAAATTTGCTTTTTTAGGAAGGTCGTCGATGATGGTTCCAGATAGTTTGATTTGGTAAATCCCAATAATACTCATCATCAACGCGATTACGGAAACAAAATAAACAGCGATACGTTGCTGACGCACGACCTTTTCCATCCAGTCGATAAAACCATTCATCCAGTTGCGGTTGAGGTGTGCCAGGTGTTTTTGCTGGGGCAGACTCATATAACTGTACAGAATTGGAATTACAAAGAGAGACAATATAAAGAGCAGCATAATATTGACCGCGGCGACCAGACCAAACTCGATAAGCAGTTTGCTATTGGTCAGCGTAAACGTGGCAAAACCCAAAGCCGTTGTCATATTGGTCATTAGGGTAGCATTTCCAATTTTTGTAATCACGCGCTGTAGGGATCTTGCTTGGTTGCCATGTTTTTTGATTTCGTGTTGATATTTATTGATCAGAAAGATGCAATTGGGCACCCCAATCACAATCACAATGGGAGGAATGAGCGCAGTGAGGACGGTAATTTCAAATCCAAAAAGACCTAAAATTCCAAAGGCCCACATCACCCCAATGACCACCACCACCATAGAGATAAAGGTGGCGCGATAGGATTTGAAAAAGAAAAAGAAGATCAAGGTCGTGACCAATGCGGCTACGATGACAAACATGCGAATCTCGCTCAGGATGGTACCAGCATTAATCGTTCGGATATAGGGCATGCCCGAAACACGGATATCAAAACCGGTTTCGTCCTCAAAGGCAAGTATCTTGGGCAAGAGTTCGTTATTGACAAAAAGCTCTCGTGCTTTGGCGTTGACGACTTCTTTTTTAAGGGTTAGGATGGTCAGGTAAACCTCGGTTTCCGGATTGAGGAGAACCCCATGAAAAAAGGGAGATTTTTCAAGGAGTTGCTTTTCCAGCAGATCCACTTCTTTTTGGTTACGTGCTAGCTGATAGGGGACATCCTCTACTACAAAATTTTGTTGCCTTGCATTTTTCTTGAGTTGTTTTAGATTCCCGATCCCAGTGATAGTGGCAATCGCATCATGATCTTGAAATGACTTGGTCAGTGCGCTCCATTGTTGGATGTTTTCTGGACGAAAAAAAGTTGAATCTTGGATTGCCAAAACGACAAGGTTGCCTTCATCGCCAAAGCGATCGACAAAAGATTGATATTTGAGGTTAAACGGATGATCATCTGGAAGGAGACTGGCTTCATTGAAGCTAAACCGCATATTTTTCCACTGCATTCCCAAAAACACAGTTGTTGCGATAATCAGTAAGATGCAAATAATTCGATTGCGGAGAATGAGCGAAGCAACAGTACTCCAAAATCGATTGGTAACCCATTTTATCATAGCAATATGAGACGTCTATTTTTGATCAGACCGTCATGATTTCGTCTTCTTTCGAAGCGTATTTAGCGTCAATTTTTTTGATGTAATCATCGGTCATGGTTTGCACTTCAACTTCTGCATTTCCCAATTGGTCCTCGGAAAGTTCTGTTTTTTTCAGTTCGTTGTTCGCGTCTTTACGTGCATTTCGAACACCTACCTTTGCGTTTTCTGCCTCGGCTTTGGCGAGTTTAACCAACTCTCTTCTTCGTTCTTCGGTCAGCGGTGGGATATTGATAATGACCGACTCCCCATTGTTTGAAGGGTTAAAACCGAGATTCGCAACAAGAATCGCTTTTTCAATTTCAGGGATCATCGTTTTGTCCCAGGGCTGTACAGAAAGAGTTTGCGCATCTGGGGTATTGATATTTGCCACTTGACTCAAGGGCGTTTGGGCACCATAGTACTCCATTTTTACAGTGGATAGCATGGCGGGATTTGCCTTTCCAGCACGGATATTGACAAATGCTTTTTCGAGATGGTCAAGCGATTTTTCCATTGCCTCTTTGGCAACATCCATGATAAAACTAATTTCTTCCATCGTGTTTAATTTACCGTAGTTCCAATATGTTTTCCAGCAACAACTTGCTCGAGGTTACCGGGCGTATTCATGTCAAAAACAACGATGGGCAAATCGTTTTCTTGGCTGAGAGTAAAGGCCGTGCTGTCCATTACTTTAAGTCCTTTTTGAAGAACATCATGAAAGCTGATGGATTCAAACTTGACCGCATCTTTGTTTTTTTCAGGGTCAGCATCATAGATACCATCCACACGGGTACCCTTTAAAATCACATCGGCATCTACTTCAATGGCGCGAAGTACGGCCGCAGAGTCGGTTGTAAAAAAGGGATTTCCAGTACCAGCACCAAAGATCACCACGCGTCCTTTTTCCAAATGGCGGACTGCACGACGCTTGATATAGGGTTCTGCAATCGCTTCGATTTTAAGAGCCGTTTGTAGTCGAGTTTGTACATCTGCATCTTCCAAGGCACTCTGTAAGGCAAGTCCATTGATAATGGTTGCCAACATACCCATATAGTCGCCTTGTACACGATCCATACCGTTACTCGCTCCAGCAACCCCTCGAAAGATGTTCCCACCGCCAATGACAATGGCAACTTCAACGCCTTGTTCGACGACGTTTTTGATTTCGCTGGCATAGTTGGCCAAACGCTGTGGGTCAATCCCATGAGAACGATCACCCATGAGTGCTTCCCCACTGAGTTTTAAAAGAATCCGTTTGTATGGCATGGGTCCTGTTTGTGCAAATATAATAAGTTCAGGGGGATAGCGGCTGTCTAAAAACAGTCTTTCTAATTCATGCTAGGGATTACAATCTTTGAGGTTTTAATTTAGAGGAAAATCTGGGATATAGCGACCGATCGCATCTCGGGAATAAAAATCTGTAGGTACAATTTGGTGTTCAGGTTCAAACTCTTCTAATTTTTGCGATGAAATCGGGGTAATTGAATTGAAATAAATACGTCGATTGGCTATGTCTTTCAAGCGGTAATGGACATTCATTGAAAGCAAATTTTGTCTATTTTTTCCTTTCACCACCTTATTTTTTTCAATGATTTTAATAGGTCTTTTAATGCCTAAAGTCATTTGTTTTTCTTGTGTAACATTATACAAGCGATAGTTGTTGAACGGATTTTTTATAAAAACATACTCTTTGTTATTGAGTCGCTCCTCATAAAAAAATCCAAATAGTTTTATTCTGCTTTCATGCAAGTTACTGCGATATACAATTTTATAAACCCCAAAATCATAAATATCGACAAGCAGATAGCCATTATATCTTTTCTTCCCGTTTGATGTAAATGAAATTTTATAAGCGGGAGAGCTAAAATCATAAACTATTCCCGTATTGATAAACGTATATTTTGATGTTTTTGTCAGGAAAGGCAACAGCCATTTCCCCTCTTCATCAAATGTGTTTTGTTGGACACTCTTTAGAAATGAGAGTTCACCTTTTGCAAATCTTTCTGGGGTTAATGCTTCTTTTTTTTGGGTGACAGTATCAACAGCTTCTATGGTGTTGTTATTAACTTTAATTGACAGTAGAGGTCCTGACTTGATTTTAAAATAGGAGTCTTTTTTAACTTTTTTCTTCAGAATCCCATTTAAAGTTTCCTCCATAGAATCATATGCGTCAACCATCATTGAATCTTTCAGCTTTGCTGCTTTTAAAACCTCCAGCTTATACGATTCGGTGTGATTACCGCCAAGAAGTTTACTTTTTGTGTAAGAACGATATTGTTCTTGTTTTGGGAGTTGATTTAATATCTCATCTACAAAATTTTGATCCAACTCATCAATGGTTGATTTTTCAATTTCGATATCCATTTTATCAATATCATAGGAATCATGCTTAAAAACAAAGACCTCACTGGAAAACAGCCCAAAACCATAATTTTTCTGAGTATTTGATAGGATGCTATCGATTATCTCTGAGCCAGTGAGCGATCGGTTATTTACAATGATAGGCTGAAGCTCAACGGCTTTGGTTGTCATGTAAATCGTATCTCGAATTTGAGAAAACGAAATGGTCTTTGAGGCATAACCCAAGCAAGATATGGACAAAGAGTCCCCAGTTTCTGGCACACCCCAGTAAAACGCTCCATCTTGGTTTGCAACGACCCCTTTGCTGCCATCATATACATGGACAAATGGGATGGGGTTATATGTCAGACTATCCAAAACGGTTATTTGTTGACCGAAGACATTTACTACAGATAATAAAAGAAATAGGCGGGTTGCTTTCATAAAAGGTTAAGAAACGTTCTAATATAAAAAAACCTTGAGAATTCAAGGTCATTGATAAATATATAAATGCAATATCACTCAGTTTTGTATATTTAAATGAATAACTCAAATCTTGAAATATGAAGACCATTATTAAAAACATTTTATTTAAAGTAATAGCAGTAGCTCTGATTATGCCAATATATCATGTAAAAAGCTTTTTTATGAGCAGAAAGTGAGCTTCATTTCATTCAGGGAGCACCATTGTGTTATCATAAACCTTGAAATCAGTCCAAAAAAAACCTCGAGCAATCGAGGTTTTTTTAATTCATGTGATGTGTAAATGTTTAGACCAAAGCCACACGCTTAAAGCCCGTAACGGTGAGTTCCGCATCGACAGACTTAATGTAGTCACTCACACTTTGCTTATTGTCTTTGATATAGGCCTGATTGACCAAGGTATTGTCTTTAAAGAAACGCTTGAGTTTCCCTTTGGCGATATTGTCGAGCATGGCCTCTGGTTTTCCTTCCTGACGGAGTTGGTCTTTGGCAATCTCAATCTCTTTTTCGACAGTTGCGGCATCCACACCCTCTTCGTTTAGCGCGATGGGGTTCATCGCAGCAGCTTGCATGGCCACGTTTTTGGCGGCTTCAGCAGCCCCATCCACTCCAGCAGATAAGCTGGTGAGGGTTGCGATTTTGTTTCCAGCATGGATATACGAACCGACAAATGCACCTTCGAGGCGTTCAAATCCGCCGATTTCGATTTTCTCTCCGATGACACCTGTTTGCTCTGTGAGCTTATCAGCGACAGTCATCCCGTTGAAATCCGCAGCTAAAAAACTGTCCAAACTGTCATGTGTCAATGCCACGTCAGCCAATTGGTTGGCAAGAGTGACATAGCTTTCGTTTTTGGCTACAAAGTCTGTTTCACAGTTGATCGATACGATGACACCAACTGTGGCGTCATCATTCACTCTAGCGATGACAGCTCCTTCTGAAGAGTCACGATCTGCGCGATTCGCAGCTACTTTTTGACCTTTCTTGCGAAGAACTTCTACTGCGGTATCAAAATTACCCTCAGCTTCTACCAGGGCTTTTTTACAATCCATCATTCCTGCTCCAGTTGCTTTGCGGAGCTTGTTTACATCAGCGGCACTTATTTTTGACATAAGATCAATCATTTAGGCGGACAAGGCCGCAATTAATTCTGCTTTTTTCATTTTGCTGTATCCAGAAACACCAGCTTCTTTGGCCAGTGCCTTTAAGTCGGATACTGTCTTTCCGTTCAAGTCTTCTGCAGGTGCTGCCTCAGCTTCTGCAGTTTCGGTTTCTTCTACAACGGGTGCTGCTTCTTCAGCAACATTAGGTGTTGTTTCTTCGACAGCTTCGGGAGCTGCCTCAGCAACAACTTCTTTAGTAGTTTCCGTTGCTTTAGCCGTTTCTGGAACGACTTCACCTTCACTACTCGCTGCATTGGCTTCATCGCGTTCTTTTTTGCGCTCGTTTGTTCCAGCGGCTACGGCCTCTGTGACCAGTCCTAAAATCTTATCAATCGATTTTGACGCATCATCATTTGCAGGAATCGCAAAATCAACATCACGAGGGTCAGCATTGGTATCTACCATCGCAAAAATCGGAATATTGAGTTTTTGTGCTTCGCGAACGGCGATGTGCTCACGACGAGTATCCACGATAAATAAAGCACCTGGTAAACGAGTCATTTCCGAAATCGAACCAAGGTTCTTTTCGAGTTTGGCACGCATACGCTCAACTTGTAATCTTTCTTTTTTGGAGAGGGTGTTAAAGGTACCGTCTGTTTTCATCCGATCAATCGCAGCCATTTTTTTAACGGCTTTTCGGATGGTAACAAAGTTGGTCAGCATTCCTCCCGGCCAGCGCTCGGTGATATAAGGCATATTCACCCCGCCTGCTTTTGCAGAAACGATATCCTTAGCTTGTTTTTTTGTCGCCACAAATAAAATCTTTCGGCCCGATGCAGCAATTTTGTGGAGTGCTTGCTGAGCTTCCTCGATCTTAGTGACGGTTTTGTAAAGGTTGATGATGTGAATCCCGTTGCGCTCCATATGAATGAAGGGCGCCATATTGGGGTTCCATTTTCTTGTGAGGTGACCAAAGTGGACACCAGCTTCTAGTAAGTCTTTGACTTCTATTTTTGACATTGTTGTTTTCGTTTACGTTCCCTGAATAGCAATGAACAAGTGGCGATTATCGGCCTTCCTCATTTAGATGCTAAACTAATGGCAACAAATTATACACTAATTAATGAACTTATTGATATGCCAATGCAAACAAACGATTAACGTTTGGAGAATTGGAATTTTTTACGGGCTTTTTTCTGCCCAAACTTTTTACGCTCAACCATACGAGGATCTCTTGTGAGTAATCCTTCGGGTTTTAATGCAGAGCGGTGATCTTCATCAATGATACACAAAGCACGTGAAATTCCGAGACGAATTGCCTCAACCTGACCTGTGGGTCCACCACCTGTAACAGTAATATTGAGATTATACTTTCCCAAGTTGTCTGTCAGTGTGAATGGCTGATTGATTTTGTATTGGTGTATTGCAGTTGGAAAATAAGAATCTAATGACTTTTTATTAATCGTAATTTCCCCTTTACCTTGAGACATATAAACGCGAGCAACTGCGCTTTTACGACGACCAATGGTATGAATCACTTCCATATTAATTTAATTCGTTGATG
>JAQWIL010000033.1 GCA_029248885.1 Flavobacteriaceae bacterium | reverse complement strand
CATCATTCCCGTTTCTTCTTTGACGCGCTGCAACCACTTTAGTCCGATGGCTCCAACGCCTTCAAAATTTCCAGGTCGGGTTCTTGGTTTCCAAATCCCTGCTCGATAAATTGTGGCATCGGTATCCTTGAGTTGGTGTGCAATATCCATCACTTGCTCTTCGGTCTCTGCACTACAAGGACCCGCTATCACAAGGGGGTGAGAGAGGTTAAAGGCATGTAGCCATTTACCCATTGCTTTATTATTTTCCATTTATCTTTATTTCAGGTTTTAAAATATGTGTGATTGTATTAATTTTCTTCATTTCTTCCACTAGCGTGGTGTAATCATCATTTGCCAATAGGGATTTAAAATATTCCATATTGGAGATGTATTCGTCAAGTGTTTCGATGACGTTTTGCTTGTTTTGCTTAAATATCGGCATCCACATTTCAGGGGAGCTTTTTGCCAAACGAACAGTAGATGAGAATCCACTTCCCGCCATGTCGAATATGTTTTGCTCATCTTCCTCTTTTTCCATGACAGTTTTTCCGAGCATAAATGAGGTGATATGCGATAGATGCGATACATAGGCGATATGCCGATCATGCGCAATCGGTTCAATTTCACGAAGATGCATTCCCAAGTTGGTAAAAATAGAGCGCGCACGCTCCAATAATTCAGGTCTGGTTTTATGGGTTTCACAAAGCATATTGACTTTGTCTTTGTAAAGGTTGCGAATGGCAGCTTGGGGACCTGAGAACTCAGTTCCAGCGATTGGGTGGCATGCCAAAAACTGTTCGCGTTTTGGATGCTGTGCGACCGACTCACAGATTGCCGTTTTGGTCGATCCCATATCGATAACCAAGGTGTTTGGACCTACTGCATCAAGAATCTTTGGTAAAAGAAATGCTGTGGCCTCAACTGGAATGGCAATAGAAACCAAGTCCATGTCTTTTAACTCGGCGATTGTGGCACGATGATCGATCAAGCCCAATTCCATTGCATTTGACAACGTTGCTTCCGTTCGACTCACCCCATATACCAAAACACTTGGGTGAGCACTTTTCAGGTCTAATGCCAAAGACCCATTCATCAAACCAACGCCGATCAACCCTACTTTCATTTCGCTAATCGATTTAAAGCTTCTACAATCTGATCTTTATCAATACATAGCGAGAACCGGATGTATCCTTGACCCGCACTTCCGAAAATGGTGCCAGGCGCTAAAAAAATATGTTTTTCATGCAGGAGCTGATCAATAAAACGCTCACTGTCATTATGCCCATCGGGAAGTTTTGCCCACACAAACATTCCGCTATTATCCCTGCTGAAAGTACAACCCATGGCTTCTGCCAATTTCCAAACTTGCTCTCTTCGCTCTCTGTATATGGCATTGATATGATCAAACCAAGATTGTGGTTGCTGCAATGCCGCAATCGCACCCTGTTGGATTCCATAAAACATGCCCGAATCCATATTGCTTTTGACCTTAAGGACATGATTGATGTTCTCTTTAGATCCGCTTAGCATTCCCATTCGCCAACCAGCCATATTAAACGACTTGCTCAGCGAATTTAACTCCATGACATGAGATTTATCGTCGAGATTTTGGAAGATACTCTGCGGCTGGTCTGTGAGCACAAAACTGTAGGGATTATCATTGACCAATAAAATATCTTTTTCTTTAGCCCACCCAACAAGCTCGGTCAAAAGTTGGGAGTCAATTGTTGTTCCAGTTGGCATATGTGGGCTATTGATCCACATCAATCGAATCTTTGTACAGTCGATGCGTTTGAGCTCCTCAAGGTTTGGTTGCCAATGGTGATCTTCTTCAAGATTGTAAAATACCGCTTCTGCTTCTACCAATCTCGTGACAGAAGTATATGTTGGGTAGCCCGGATTGGGCACCAATACTTGGTCTCCAGGGTTGAGGAATGCCATCGAAATGTGCATAATCCCTTCTTTGGACCCCAACAAGGGTAGAATTTCATTTTCTGGGTTTAAAGCTACACTATACTGTTTTTGATAAAAGTCTGCGATGGCCTCACGCAACGCAGGGATGCCTTGATAGCTCTGATATTTGTGTGCAGTCGGGTGCGACATGCTGTTGTGAAGTGCATCGACCACCTCTTGAGGCGGTGACAGGTCTGGACTGCCAACACCCATGTTAATCACGGGCTTACCCGACGCAATCATCGCACGTACTTCCCGCAGCTTTTTGGAGAAATAATACTCCTGAACACGATCTAATCTTCTTGCTGTCATGATGTTTTAGATTGGTATTCTCCTAGAATTTTGAATGAGGTCGCCATAATTTCCAACAGAGATTTGGCCTTTCGATAGTTGGCAGGATCACCAAATGTAACATCGACAAAAAAGGCATACTTTCCAGGGGTCTCGATTACTGGTAGGGATTGAATTTTGGTGAGATTCAACTTGCAGTCACTCATCACATTAAGAGCTGTTGCCAAACTTCCACGTTTGTGATCCAAAACAAATTTCCAAGCTGCTTTTGAAATGTTTGTAATTGTTTGGTCTGCTGTTTTTTGAATAATGACAAAACGGGTAACGTTGTTTTTAATCGTTTGAATCGACTCGCTGATGACTTGAAGACCATACAGGTCGGCCGCAAGCCGACTGGCAATCGCGCCTTTCCCAATTTGGTTGTTGTCACTGATTTCCTTAGCGACAGCTGCTGTATCTGAACTTTCAACAAGCTTGATGTGTGGGTGGGCTTGAAAAAATTGTTTACACTGCAGGAGTGCCATCGGGTGTGAGTGTACTTCTTGAATGTCCGAAATGCTTTGCCCTGGCATGGCCATCAGATTGTGGGTAATGCTTAAGAAATGCTCACCGACAATGGATAAATCATACTGATCAAGCAAGGCGTAATTGGGTAAAATTGAGCCAGCAATCGAGTTTTCTATGGCCATGATTGCTTGGTGGCATTGTTCATTTACAACCGACTGCACCAGCAGATCAAATGAATCGCACGCAAATATCTCTACCTGATTTCCAAAATATTGCTGTGCCACTTCATCGTGAAATGACCCTTTGATTCCTTGTATCGCAACTGTTGTCTTCATATCAAAAAAAAAGTCCTGATGTTGTTGTCAGGACTTTCTTGTATTTGTTTCATCGTATCGTATTACAAATCGCCCTGCTCCATTTGAGGAGTATAAAAAGCGCTGTAATAGTAAAACGTGTTATTCATAACGAGTGCAAATTTAAGTGCATCTCCCGAAAAAACAAATGTTTATATGATTTTTTTGTAAGTTTAATGCAAGGTTTTATCAATTCACATGATGCTAAATCGCATAGAACGCGTTGGTTTTTCACACTTGTTGCTTTTCGTTTTATGTATTTGCCTGCTGCTCGGCTGCCAATCTGATAAACTTGATCAGGGGAACGCTGCCGAAGAAGAAAACACAAACGATATCCCAAACAAAATCATGCCACTGGGTGCCTCTCGTGTACAAGGGCTTACGCCATGGTTTGAAAGTTATCGATATCCGTTATGGAAAGACCTGATTGATGGGGGCTGGGACTTTGACTATATCGGAACAGAAACGGAAACGGGCTCTTATCCCAATTATGAGGACCTTTCTTTTGACTCTGATCACCAAGGACATGGTGGTTGGACGTCTGGGCAGATTCTCAACAGTTTAGAGTCTGCTTTGCTTGAGACTGGGGTGCCTGACATCGTTTTGTTTAGTTCTCCTGGAGGAAATGATATTTTAGATGGTCTTCCTTACGAAAATGTCATCGAAAATATAAATGGTATTATCGATCTATTCCAAGATCGTAACCCTAACATCGTGATTCTCATTGAACAGCTTGCCCCGGGCAAAACAAGCTTTATGACTCCAGAGTTAACCGCAACTTTTGATCAAGCCGTTTTAGATGTGGAAATGATTGCGTTAGAACAAACCGCCGAAAGCTCACAAGTAATCCCCGTGAATATGTTTGACGGCTTTGCCGATCACTATCTCTCCGATGATATTCATTATAACGAAGAAGGAGCAGAATTTATCGCCCAACGATATTACGAAGTCTTAGAAACCGTCCTTGAATAGCTATAATTGAATCGGCGGTACTTTTGATTTCAATCAAAACACTTCTTTGGCAATGGCTTGGATATTATCCGATTTGCCCATCGAATAGTAGTGGAGAAATGGCACGCCATAGTCAATCAGTTCTTTACTTTGGTTGATACACCACTCAATTCCTACTTGTCGGACTTGTTTGTTGTCCTTGCACTTGATCACCTGTTTAATAAGATGCTCTGGAAGGTCGATATGAAAGCGATGCGGAATCAAATTGAGTTGTTTGGCAGTTGCCATGGGTTTTAAGCCTGGGATAATAGGAACCTCAATTCCCGCCTGTCTGCACTTATCCACAAATGCAAAATACTTTTGATTGTCAAAAAACATTTGAGTTACCACATAGCTAGCCCCTGCTTCGACTTTCTTTTTTAAGAAATGAAGGTCGCTCTCCAAACTCGGTGCTTCCATATGTTTTTCTGGATACCCAGCCACGCCAACGCAAAAATCAGTGGTTGCCGTATTTTCGATCGAATCATCTAGATAGTGTCCATTGTTCATCGCATCAATCTGTTTGACCAAATCAACCGCATAGGCGTGTCCATTTGGTTCCGCTGTAAAATAAGTTTCAGACTTTACTGCGTCTCCTCGTAGTGCGACAACATTGTCGATTCCTAAAAAACGGAGGTCTATCAAAAAGTTTTCCGTGTCTTCTTTATCAAATCCACCGCATAAAATATGGGGAATCGCATCGACTTTATATTTGTTTTGAATCGCTGCACAAATTCCGACTGTTCCTGGACGTTTACGAACAACCTGTTTCTCCAATAACCCATTTGGTAATTCTTTGTAAGTGTATTCTTCACGATGGTAGGTAACGTCGATGAACGGAGGTTTAAACTCCATTAGCGGGTCGATGTTTTCAAAAATGGTTTGGATATTCTGTCCTTTTAGCGGGGGGAGAATTTCAAAAGAAAATTGGGTTTTCCCTTTTGCGTTTTCAATATGTTCAATTACTTTCATCTCTTACTCATTCAAATTTGGTCGCAGCCATTTCTCTGCCTCATCTAATCCTATATTTCGACGCTGACCATAATCTATTAGTTGATCTTTTTCCATTTTTCCCAATCCAAAATATCGTGCCTCTGGATGTGCAAAATAATAGCCCGATACAGAAGCTGCAGGCCACATGGCTAGACTTTCTGTAAGCGTAACACCAATTGCATTGGAAACATCAAGGAGATCCCAAATGGTATTCTTTTCCAAGTGGTCAGGACAAGCAGGATAACCTGGTGCTGGACGTATTCCACAATATTTTTCCTGGATCAGTGATTCGTTGCTAAACTGCTCGTCGGGCTGATAGCCCCAATGTTCAATACGGACTTTTTTGTGAAGGTATTCGGCAAAGGCCTCTGCCAATCGGTCAGCAAGCGCTTTGACCATGATGTTGTTGTACATATCGTTATTGTCCTCAAAACGTTTTGCCAACGCATCAGAGCCGAATCCAGAAGTTACGCAAAAGCAACCGACATAATCGTCTGTTCCTTTGGGCGCCACAAAATCTGCTAAAGCAAAATAGGGTTTTCCCTTCGCCTTCTTTCCTTGTTGACGCAAGCTGATAAATTTATGTACTGGCTCTTTCCGATTTTCATCAGCATAGATTTCAATCTCATCAGCCGTGTTTGAATTTGCAGGAAAAAGTCCGAAAACAGCCTTGGCTGTGAGCCAGTTGCCGTCAATGATTTGCTGTAAAAGAAGTTGTGCATCTTCAAATAATGATTTTGCCTGTTCGCCCACCACCTGATCATTTAATATGTCAGGGTATTTGCCATGCAGGTCCCATGTACGGAAAAAAGGACTCCAATCGATATAATCTACCAAAACAGAAAGGTCTTGTTGGTCAATGACCTGAACGCCCAATTGCTTTGGCTTTACGGGTGGATTTGAATCCCAATCCACCTTGAATTTTTGTTCTCTAGCATCCAGCAGTGGGATATAGGTTTTGCTGTCTTTCCGTTTTTGAAAATTTTTGCGAAATGTTGCATAATCATCCTTGACCGACTGGCGATAAACCGATTCCTGATCCTTTTGCAGAAGCTGACTCACAACGGTCACAGCTCGAGAGGCATCATTGACATGAACGACACTGTGATTGTAGACAGGGTCGATTTTAACCGCGGTATGCGCACGTGAGGTGGTTGCGCCTCCGATTAGAAGAGGTACTGAACTATTTGTGCGTTCAAGTTCTTGTGCAACATAAACCATTTCATCGAGTGAGGGAGTAATCAAACCACTCAAGCCGATGATGTCAACTTGTTTTTCAATCGCTGTTTGTATGATTTTTTCAGGGGGTACCATCACGCCTAAGTCAATGATCTCATAGTTGTTACACCCCAAAACAACCCCAACGATATTCTTCCCGATATCGTGCACATCCCCTTTCACGGTGGCAAGGAGTATTTTTCCTGCAGCCTCTTGTTTGCTGTCTTTTTGTTCTTCGATATAGGGCAGCAAGTAAGCTACTGCTTTTTTCATCACCCGAGCTGACTTGACCACTTGAGGTAAAAACATCTGACCACTGCCAAATAAATCCCCGACCACGTTCATCCCATTCATCAAAAATTGTTCGATGACTTGTATCGGGCGATCGACCAGTTGACGGGCTTCCTCCACATCTTCATCAAGATGAGCGTCAATCCCTCGAACCAATGCATGCGTAATTCGACCTTGCAGGTCTTCTTTTCGCCAACTAAGGTCATCCTTGGTTTTGGCTTTTCGATTTCCTTTGACCTGTTCCGAATAAACCAACAAACGCTCTGTCGCATCATCGCGACGGTCCAGAAGAACATCCTCTACATAGGTCAGCAGTTTTTTGGGAATATCACTGTAGATTTCCAAGAGTGTTGGATTAACGATCCCCATGGTCATCCCATGTTGAATCGCATGGTACAGAAAAGCGGAGTGCATGGCCTCTCGAACATGATTGTTGCCGCGAAAAGAAAACGAAACATTACTGACTCCTCCACTGATATTGACATGCGGAAGATTCTCTCTAATCCATTTTGTTGCTTTAAAAAAATCAAGCGCATTGGTGCGGTGTTCTTCCATCCCTGTACCCACTGGAAAAATGTTGGGGTCAAAAATGATATCTTGAGGGGGAAAACCAACTTGATCAACGAGTAAATCATAGGAGCGTTTGCAAATTTCGATTCGGCGATCAAGGGTATCGGCTTGACCCGTTTCATCAAAAGCCATGATAATTACTGCTGCACCGTAACGTTTGATGGTTTTTGCCTGTTGGAAAAAAACCTCTTCCCCTTCTTTCAAGCTAATCGAATTGACCACACATTTTCCTTGTACGACCTTAAGTCCTGCTTCGATAATTTCCCATTTTGAGCTATCAATCATAATGGGCACACGAGCAATGTCTGGTTCGGCTTGTAGCAGATTGAGAAAACGTGTCATGGCTTCTACCCCATCAATCATGCCTTCGTCCATATTCACATCAATGATTTGAGCACCATTGATTACTTGTTCTCGCGCAACTTCCAAAGCAGCGGTAAAATTGTCTTCCTCAATGAGGCGCAGAAATTTTCGTGAACCAGTTACATTAGTACGTTCGCCAACATTGACAAAATTGGTGTTTGGCTTGACAACCAACGGTTCGAGTCCGGAAAGTTTGAGGTATTTTTCGCTCATTAGACGACATGTTTACGAGGAGAAAATGTAGAAGTCAGTTCAGCGATCTGTCGGATATGCTCTGGTCCCGTCCCGCAACAACCGCCTATAATGTTTACCAGATTCTTCTCTAAGTAAGGACGAATCATCTCTTTCATTTTCTCTGGCGTTTGGTCATAAGCACCAAATGCATTTGGCAATCCAGCATTTGGATGCACAGAAATATAGGCGTCTGTATTTCTGCCGAGTCGTTCGACATAAGGCATAAGCTGATCCGCACCTAAGGCACAGTTGAACCCCACACTCAACAAATCGACATGAGATAGTGAAATCAAAAATGCTTCTGCAGTCTGTCCTGATAAAGTGCGTCCGCTAGCGTCAGTGATGGTGCCACTCACCATGACAGGGACATCAAGTTTTCTGCTTTCTTTCACGGCTTCAATAGCAAATAATGCAGCTTTGGCATTTAGGGTGTCAAATATGGTTTCAACGAGAAGGATATCAGCCCCGCCATCAAGCAGTGCCTCGGTTTGTTCTGAATAGGCCTCTACCAATTGGTCAAAAGTGATGGCGCGAAATCCTGGATCATTGACGTCAGGAGATAAGCTGGCCGTTTTGTTGGTAGGTCCTATCGAACCCGCAACAAATCTTGGTTTTTGTGGTTCCTTGGCTGTAAATAAGTCGGCAACTTCTTTGGCCAACTTGGCTGACTCGTAATTCAATTCATAAGCCAACTTTTCCATTTGGTAATCTGCCATGGCAATGCTTGTACTTGAAAAGGTGTTTGTTTCTACAATATCCGCCCCTGCTGCAAAATACTTCACGTGAATATCTTTGATAGCCTGTGGTTGGGTGAGTGATAGCAAGTCGTTATTGCCTTGTAAGCTCACAGGAAAGTCAGCAAATCGTTTGCCACGAAAATCTTTTTCTTGAAAAGCATAATTCTGTAACATCGTACCCATGGCGCCGTCAAGAACCAGTATCCGATCTTTCAAAATACTTTTCAAATTAGACATGGCAGCTGTTCAAAGCTTGATCAACATCCCCAATGATATCATCGATATGTTCTAATCCAACAGAAACACGAATCAAGCCATCAGAAATTTCGACTTGACGTCGCTCTTCCAGACTGAGTTTACTGTGCGTAGATGACGGAGGATGACTTATAATCGTTCGAGAATCACCTAGGTTGGATGTGATCGAGCACATTTGAATCTGATTGATAAACTGCTGTCCGCCCTTAAGTCCCCCTTCGACTTCAAATGCGATGATGTTCCCCCCGCGTTTCATTTGTTTTTTGGCGAGATCATATTGCGGATGGGATGGTAAAAATGGATACCTCGTGTCTTTCACTTTGGGGTGATTGTCTAAGAACGTGGCCAATTGTTCGGCATTGTCACAATGCTTGTCTAGACGAACCGCCAAGGTTTCTATGCTTTTGGATAAAATCCAGGCATTAAATGGAGACAAGCTCGGACCTGTGTTTCTGGAAAACACATAGATCTCTCGAATCAAGTCTTCTCGACCCAAAGCGATACCGCCCAATACTCTTCCCTGACCATCAATAAGTTTGGTTGCCGAGTGAATAACGATGTCCGCTCCATACTGGATGGGCTGTTGGAGGTAGGGTGTTGCAAAGCAATTGTCAACGATAAAGATCAAATTGTGCGATTTTGCAAAATTGCCAAGAAACTCCAAGTCAATAATTTGAAGCCCTGGATTTGTCGGAGATTCAACATATAAAATTTTGGTCTGTGGCAAAACTAAAGTGTCCAAACTGTTCAAATCTGAAGCATCGAAATAGGTTGTTTCGATGTTCCACTTTGGGAAAATTTTGGTAAACAGGGTATGCGTTGAACCAAACACAGCGCGGCAAGACAAGACATGATCTCCACTATTGAGTAGTGCTGCAAAGGATGAGAATATTGCGCCCATTCCCGTTGCAAATGTGTGACCCGCCTCTGCACCCTCTAGTTGACACAGTTTATCAACGAGTTCGGTATTGTTAGGATTGGAAAAACGACTGTATACATTTCGGTTTTTTTCTTCGGCAAACGATGCACGCATATCCTCTGCATCTTCAAACACAAAACTGGACGTCAGATACAGGGGGTTGCTATGCTCTAAATAAGACGATTTTGTAAGTTGTGTGCGAATTGCAGCCGTTTCATTCTTGCTTTGCTTGCTCATATGGGGTGTCATTGACGATTACAGAAAAAGTTATGGTGGCAGTATGCTCTAATGTTTTTGAAACTGAGCAATATTTTTCAAATGATAGTTGGGCTGCGCGATACAAACGATCCGCAGGCACATCTCCAGTGGCGATAACTTTAGCGTGTATTGTCGTAAATAAAGAAGGGACTTGTCCTTTAATCCGATCGCCGTCGACCTGGATGTAAAGACTGTCAGGTTTGATTTTTTGTTTGTTTAGAATAGATACAATATCAATACTGCTACAGCCAGCAACGCCCATGAGCAAGAGCTCCATGGGACTTGGCCCTTTTGGATCCTCGCTAGTCGTTGTGTCAATTGAAATGCGATGACCACGTTCATTGAATATTTCCGAATGAAATCCGGTTTGATGTTTAAGTTCTACTTTCATGAGTGGATGTGTATGTTCGTAAACAAAGGCGACAACATGCGATTGAGTTGATCATATTCGATCAAAAAGGCATCATGCCCATGAACAGATGATACGGTATGGTAATGAAGATTTGCTTTTTTCTCCATCAATCTCGTGTAGGTTTCGCGATTCTCGGCATCGGTAAAAAACAAATCTGTGTCAATGGAAATCAAATGAACAGACCCTTTGATTTGTGAAGCAACCTCTTCAAACGACCCCCTGCCTTCTGTGATATCAATCGTTCGCAGTAAGTGGTTCATCAACTTATATGCTTGTAGGAGAAATCGATTGTCGAGCTTTTCGCCATGATAAAGCAACCAGCTGTCGATATTAAAAATCCCTTTTTCTTCGTGTATCGATCTTCCAAACCTCGTTTTAAAAGATTCGGGTGTGCGGTAGCACATCATCGCATGGATGCGTGCATCATACAACGGATTTTTTGAATTGTGCAATATCCGATCTTGCAACAGAGTATTCGCCAAGACCCAATCGGAGGTTTTCCAGTCGCAAGCGATAGGGATTGAGTTTTCGATGAGGTCTGGAAAGCTCGCTCCCATTTCCCAGACCAAGGCACCGCCAATCGAACCGCCAATTGCAGCGTAAAGTTTGTCGATACCCAAGTGGTCAAGAGCCTCTTTGAAAAGATTGGCTACATCACGAAGTACGAGGTGATCATAATGCTCAATTACATCATTATCCACTCCGTTTCCAGGAAAATTAAACGCCAAAATCGTGTATTGCTGGGTGTCGATGACTTTGCCGTCGCCAATGAGTTCGGACCACCAGCCATTTTCACCAGTCACATCAGCATCTCCTGTAAGCGAATGATTGACCAACACCACAGGAGCACTCCCCAACGGGAGACCAAATAACTTATAGGATAACCTAAAGTCCATTTGCACTCCCGACAAAGTCGTGTATTGATCAAACGTGATGTAGGCGAGTTGAGACACTTTAAACCTTATCAAATGCTTGTTGGAGGTCTGCTTTTAGGTCTTCAACATTTTCTAACCCGACTGAAAGACGAATCAAATCAGGTGTAACACCCGTTGAAGCTTGCTCTTCAGGAGTCAATTGTTGATGTGTTGTACTCGCTGGATGAATAACCAAAGACTTAGAATCTCCAAAATTGGCAACGAGTGCAAACAATTTGGTTTCGTCAGCTACGGTCTTTCCTGCATCAAATCCCCCCTTAAGTCCAAAAGCAAGAAGCCCACTTTGTCCTTCTGGAAGGTATTTTTTGGCAAGTTCGTTGTATTTACTTGACTTGAGTCCAGGGTAATTTACCCATGCAACATCTTTATGTGCTTCTAACCATTCTGCCAACGCTAGTGCATTTTCACTGTGTTTTTTCATACGGATTTCCAAGGTTTCAAGTCCTTGAATAATTTGAAACGCATTGAATGGGCTAATCGCAGCACCCAGATCTCTAAGTCCTTCAATTCGAACCTTAGCGATGTAGGCAGCTGGGCCTAAGACATCATGAAGTACCAACCCATGATAACCATCTGATGGGGTCGTGAATTCTGGAAACTTCCCATTTGACCAATCAAAGTTACCAGCGTCAACGATGACTCCACCCATCGTAGAACCATTTCCATTGGCATATTTTGTGAGGGAGTGAATCACGATATTCACACCATGTGCGATTGGGTTTTGCAAAGCAGGAGTAGCGAGGGTGCTATCAACCATAAAAGGCACTTTTGCTGCTTTGGCTTCTCTAGAAATTCCTTTGAGATCCAGAACATCGAGTTTCGGATTTCCAAGTGATTCAGCAAAGAAAAGGCGTGTGTTTTCTTGTACAGCATCTGTAAAATTTTTCGGATCGTCTGGGTCTACAAAAGTTGAAGTGATACCCAATCGTGGTAACAATACTTTTAACATATTATATGACCCACCATATAAACTGTTTGATGCAACAATATGGTCTCCCGTTTTAAGCAGAACCAAAATGGCTGTACTCAAGGCAGATGTTCCCGATGCGGTAGCCACCGCAGCAAGTCCGCCTTCAAGAGCAGCAATTCGTTGCTCCAATACATCAACCGTAGGGTTATTCAGACGGGTGTAGATGTAACCTGGTTCGGCCAGAGAAAATAGCTTGGCAGCGTGATCGCAATCTTTAAATACGTAAGCTGTGGATTGAAAAATAGGAACTGATCTTGTTCCCTGTGTTGCAGCTACATCATGTCCTTGATGCAATGCGTTTGTTGAAAGTTGTTGTGTGCTCATAATATGAAGTTATTTGATAGTAAATGATGATTGTAAAAGTGAAACGGCGTCGAGTTTTTCCCATGGGAAGAGCTCGACTTCGTGTATGATTTTTCCATTGTATGGAGATTCAAAAACTTTTTTAATCGTTTTTGGTGTGCGACCCATGTGCCCATAAGCCGCTGTCTCCGCATAAATCGGGGTTCGTAGTTTGAGGCGTTGTTCGATACCATAAGGTGTCAAATCAAAAAGCGTTTCTAGTTTTTTTGCGATCTCGCTATCGGACAAATCAACATGTGAGGTTCCGTAGGTGTCCACAAAAATCGAAGTAGGCGCAGCGACACCAATGGCATAACTCAACTGGATAAGGATTTCATCTGCGATTCCTGCAGCTACTGCATTTTTAGCGATATGCCGAGCCGCATAAGCTGCACTTCTGTCAACTTTGCTCGGGTCTTTCCCACTGAAGGCACCTCCGCCGTGTGCTCCTTTGCCCCCATAGGTGTCAACGATGATTTTTCTTCCTGTGAGTCCAGTATCGCCATGAGGTCCCCCAATGACAAACTTCCCGGTTGGATTGATGTGATAAATCACGTCGTTTGAAAACAAAGACTGTATCTCTGGGGAAAATGAGGCAATGACTTCTGGCATAACCTTCTCAATAATATCTTGCCGAATTTTGGCAGCCATATTTTCATCTGTATCGAAATCATCATGCTGCGTAGATACAACCACCGTTTCGATACGAATGGGTTTATGATCTTCGCTATACTCAACAGTGACTTGAGACTTGGCATCAGGTCGCAAATAGGCGATGTCCGATTTGGCACGTCGAAAGTCGGCCAGAATTTCTAATATTTTGTGAGAAACAGCAAGTGCTAAAGGCATGTAGTTCTCGGTTTCATTGCTTGCATAACCAAACATGATTCCTTGATCGCCAGCACCCTGCTCCTCTTTCTTTTCACGATCAACACCCTGATTGATGTCCGACGATTGTTCGTGAATCAAAGAAATCACTCCACATGAATTTCCTGAAAATTGGTAGGCATCATCGGTATAGCCAATGTCATTAATGGTTTGCCGTGCAATCTGTTGAACGTCTAAGTAGGTTTTACTTTTAACCTCCCCTGAAAGAATAACCTGCCCCGTAGTAACGAGGGTTTCACAGGCAACTTTACTCTGGGAGTCAAAAGCAATAAAATGATCGAGTAAGGCATCACTGATTTGATCAGCAACTTTATCGGGGTGTCCCTCGCTTACAGATTCGGATGTGAAAAAATATGGCATTATAATTACTTTTTAGCGAAGAAGAAATACGATAAGTCTCTAAAAAGTAAAGCTGTTTTAGCACTTTTTTTGAGAGGTTGCAATCAGTCAAATCCTTCCTCTTATGCGTGGCAAATATACAACGCAATTCCTAATCCCAAAATTTTTTTTAAAGATTATCGAAAATTAAACGAAATTCCTGCTGTTAAAGTGTTGTACTCTTGAATTGTGTAATTGGCAAAAATCTTTAAAAACAACAGATTGAGTCGTGCTCCAACGATCCCCATCACACCAGATGCCTCTGAAGCGATGCTGATGGGGTCTTCAAGGACTCTGGAAATCGTTGGCAAACCAGCAATATCATAATCGATACTATAATCTCCACTCACATCAAATTGAGAGTCTCCAGAGTTATAACCCAGTCCCGCAAATGCACTGACGACAGGTAGGTCAATAGAGGCGAGTGCTTGTACAGTAAATGTATCTGCCTCAAAAGTCATTTTTCGATTGGCGCTATTTCCGCCAAAAGAAGAGTCCGACAAATCATACTCAAAGCTTGCCTTGGATATCGCAGCCAATACAGACACATTGAGAGGAAGTTTATCCAGAGGGCCAAAATATTGCATGATATTGTGTTTTAAGCCAAAGCCCGTCAAACTAAATGTGCTGCCTTGCATTTCCATTGTGGGAATAAAGCGAACCAATAAATCCGTATCGAAAACTACCCCTACGCTAGCTTGAACAATCGGAGCAGGAACCGTCCCCAAAGGCAGTTCATCTTTTAAACCACCCGGAAAAGAAAATTTTCCATCATATTCAACTTCATTTCCAAAAACGCTTTCGGAAAATGAAAAATTTAACTCCTGGTCTCCCCCCTCACCAAAAATAGTTGGCAATGACCCTGAGGGTACGCTCAAGGAGGTTAGTCCTATTGGATTAAAAACTTGATCTGCATCTGGCACAAAAGGGGCAGCGCCACCAATGGTCAAGCCAAAGCCCAATTTTTTATGGGTTTTCGCGCTCGTTGCCCAACCAGAATTTAAGGCATACGTTAAGGTTTTACCTAACGGAGCGGTGTAGCCCTCCGCTAAAATACGGGCATCTTCGGTTGAGGTCAATAAGATGTTTTCAATGCCATCAAATAACTGGGCATTTGTACTTTTAACACTCAAGAATAGGGTGATAATGGATAAAATTAAATTTTTCATGGATTTAGACTTTGCCCAAAAGTAAAAAATTAAAGATTAAGCTGTATTCAAAACACACAATAAATCTCTTATCAACAATTTAATCAGATGGATAAAAACTATATGAGAATTCGAATCTTGATTTGAGTTTATTTTATATTTTTATGCGACTTAAAAACGGATGGTATGCATATCGCAATTGCAGGAAATATTGGAGCGGGAAAAACAACATTGACAGAACTATTAGCAAAACATTACCGTTGGGAACCGCAATTCGAGGATGTTGTCCAAAACCCCTATCTCGATGATTTTTATGCCGAAATGGAACGCTGGTCTTTTAACCTCCAAATTTATTTTTTGAACAGTCGTTTTCGTCAAATTCTAGAAATCCATAAGAGTAAAAACACAGTCATACAGGATCGCACAATTTATGAAGACGCTCATATTTTTGCACCCAATCTTCATGCTATGGGGCTGATGACTCATCGCGATTTTGAAAATTACAGTTCTTTATTTCAGTTGATGGAGTCTTTGGTAAAAGGACCCGATTTGCTCATTTACCTTCGAAGCTCAATTCCAAACCTTGTCAATCAAATTCACAAACGTGGGCGTGTTTATGAGAACTCCATCAGCATCGAATACCTCAGTCGATTAAACGAACGCTATGAAGCATGGATTCATGACTATGATAAAAAGAACCTCATCATCTTAGAGGTTGACGATCTCAATTATGTAGATAACCCTGAGGACTTTCAAAAAGTAGTTGAGGTTATTGACGACAAACTTGGGGAAATGAAAATGGACGCCAAATAGACGTCCACTTATAATATAATCTAGAGAAAGCTTCCTTCTTACTCTTTCTTTAAACCTTTGATTTCATTGAGTGTAGAGTCGATCAATTCTTGACTCCCAACAATCTCTTGTATGGTTTCGGAAGTTTCTCCATTTTTGGTTGTGACTGTGGTAATCGTAGCGATCGTTTCACCCTCCGTCGAGTTGGTGACTTTCACACGAATTTCTTTTTGTTGTTCTTCAACTTGGTGTGCTTGTGTGCCATGACCATCTCCAAGAATGGGTGCAATTACTAAACCAATCAAACAGGTCAGTTTAATCAAGATGTTCATCGATGGTCCAGAGGTATCTTTAAATGGATCCCCAACTGTATCACCAGTTACGGCAGCTTTGTGCGCATCGGAACCTTTTTTCTCCACTTTCCCATTGATTTCAACACCTGCTTCAAATGATTTTTTGGCGTTGTCCCATGCGCCACCTGCGTTGTTTTGGAAAATCGCCCATAATACTCCTGAAACGGCTACACCTGCCATATAACTTCCTAGGGCTTCAGGCCCCATCAACAAACCGATAATGACTGGAGTTGCAATCGTGATTAAACCCGGAAGCAACATTTCTTTAAGTGCAGCTTTGGTTGAAATCTCAACACACTTGGCATAGTCAGGTGTACCTTTTCCTTCCAAAATCCCAGGGATTTCTTTAAACTGGCGACGAACTTCTTGTACCATTTCCATTGCGGCTTTCCCAACCGATTGCATTGCAAGGGCAGAGAAAACAACAGGGATCATTCCTCCGATAAACAAAGCCGCTAATACATCTGCCTTAAAAATATTGATACCATCAATTCCTGTAAATGTTACATAAGCGGCAAACAAAGCTAACGCAGTTAGTGCTGCGGAAGCAATCGCAAATCCTTTTCCAATCGCTGCGGTTGTGTTTCCGACAGAATCAAGGATGTCGGTGCGCTCCCGAACCTCACTTGGCAATTCGCTCATTTCAGCAACTCCACCTGCATTGTCAGCAATCGGTCCAAAAGCGTCAATGGCCAATTGCATGGCAGTCGTTGCCATCATGGCAGAAGCAGCTATTGCCACTCCATAAAAGCCAGCAAAAGCATATGAGCCCCAAATGGCAGCAGCAAAGAGAAGAACAGAAGATGCTGTTGAAATCATTCCCACGGAAAGACCTGCGATAATATTGGTTGCTGCACCTGTAGATGAGTTTTGTACGATGCTCATGACTGGTTTTTTACCAATAGCAGTATAGTACTCTGTAAAGAGGGAAATTAAATATCCCACTCCCAATCCAACGATCGTTGCATAGAATACATTTGTCGATGCCACGTCACGAGATGCTTCGCCAAAAAACTTCATACCACTAATGGTTTCTGGCAATAGGTAATCGATCAAAAACCAAGACGCGATTAGGGTAAGTAATATTGAAAAAATATTTCCCCTATTGAGTGCGCGTTGCACCTCAGCTTCTCTAGCTGAATTATCTTTAATTTTAATAAATAGTGCTCCTGCAATTGATGCAATAATCCCAACTCCTGCTAATACCAAAGGAAGAAGAATCGGACCCATCCCCTGGAAGGAGTCAAGCGTCTGTCCGGCTTCGGACATGTCCTTAATAATGTAGTTCCCCAATACCATAGAGGCGAGTACAGTCGCAACATAACTGCCAAACAAATCTGCACCCATACCAGCCACATCTCCTACATTGTCACCAACATTATCTGCAATGGTCGCAGGGTTGCGAGGGTCGTCTTCGGGAATACCAGCTTCCACTTTTCCTACGAGGTCAGCACCCACATCCGCTGCTTTGGTGTAGATTCCACCACCCACACGAGCAAAGAGTGCGATTGACTCTGCACCGAGTGAAAATCCTGCTAGGGATTCTAAAACAATGGTCATGTTTGTATAAAAATCAGTGCCGTCGATAAACTGTCCGACCAAAAACAAAAACCAAAGTGCAAGACCAAAAACGGCTAAGCCAGCTACACCCAGACCCATGACTGCACCTCCACCAAATGACACTTTCAGCGCTTTTGGTAAGCTGGTTTTTGCAGCTTCAGCTGTACGGGCATTTGCTTCGGTAGCAATACGCATTCCGATGTTTCCAGCCAAAGCTGAAAAAATCGCCCCAACGACAAATGCTGGCACAATCAACCAGCTTGTAGTTTCGACCATAGTCGATATGCCATATAGTGCTCCTGAAGCAGCAATCACAAAAATCAATAACAAACGATATTCTGCGTTTAAAAATGCGAGCGCACCTTCTTTAATACTCTTCGAAATAGACTGCATTTTGTCTGTACCTGCTGGTTGTTTTCGGACCCAAACAGATTGGATATACATGACAATGAGTCCTACAATAGCTAATAGAATAGGGGTGTATTGAATAAAATTTTCCATATTGATTTTCAGTTGGAATTGAATTAAAGCATTACCTTTTTGACTGCACGAAACACATCGTCACGGTTAGGTAGCCATTCGGCTAGCAAAACGGGAGAGTACGGCGCAGGTGTGTCTGCTGTATTGATTTTAATAATTGGCGCATCGAGGTAATCAAAGATTTGACTTTGTACTTGATATGTGATTTCAGTGGAAATATTGCCAAAAGGCCAAGACTCCTCAAGGATTACCAATCGATTTGTT
>JAQWIL010000013.1 GCA_029248885.1 Flavobacteriaceae bacterium | reverse complement strand
TTCATTTGTAAGCAACCAAGCAGAGGTTAATGTAGCGGTAATCTCACTCAGCCTGATCATTGCATGTCGATGTAACGTGAAATTATTTGGGTTTGTTTGCCCATCACGTTGTTGATAAGCGCCTCCCGGATTCTCTGGGTTTGGCCACCAATAATCTCCTTCAGAATAAAAATCATGTAACCCTCCGACACTGCGCTCACAAAGTGCATCAGTAACTGTAACAGGAGTTGAACTCAAATATATTTTCGCTCTTGCAATTTCTGTTTCTTTAAAGGCCTCAATAATCAAATCTATTAATTCTTGAGCTTGTAAATTCAACGGCAAAAGAGCAAAAATGAATACAGCAACAGAAAACACAAAAGACATTTTTTTTTCTAAAAGATATTTATTGATCATTTCAAGTGTTATTTATCCATTTTTGTGAAAAGCAAGGTTATTTTTTTGGTTTTTCATCTGCTAAAAAATTACATTACAAATAGTAATAATATTATTTTTTCTTTTAAATATGAACAAAAGAACCTGTCTTAAATAGAATTCAGTTTATTGAAAAAAACCAAAAATATGTATAATTATATTCCCAAAAATTTGAGTCACAATTTATTCCCAAAAATAATTTTAATCGTTAGAGGTATTTTTTCAGGGTATCGTGTTTAAAATATTTAATTACCAAATAGTTTTGAAAATTGAGCTAAGCTTTCCGCAATTGAGTTCGATATTTTTTCTGTATGCGCTACTAAAACAATAATACGGTTATACTTTTATAAAGTGTAACCGTTTTTTTATTTCTGAAGTAATGATTTGATCTAATATTTATAGATACTCATATTTTACTGAGCGCAAGAACTGACACCAATTTCACTGTATAAATTTGGGTCTTGGTTTGGATCTTCGACCTTGTAAGCCATCATTGAAATTTTAACAATTTCATCACTTGTAGAAAAACAAAGTTGATGAAAGTTGTCGTTGTCATTTATATCTACTACTGAAATAGGCACATGCGGTATTAGATCTCCAGAACAGTAGGAATAGCCAACATAGTACTGAAATAAGTCAGATTCACTATCACCACTTATATACGGTGTAACGCCACCATTCCAAGCAACTTGAATCGTTTGTGTCCCTAAACCACATTCATTCAGATTACCATCAATTCTTTGGGCAAAGAATAAACTTGGTCCATCAGTAAGAGGAATAACATTCGTGGTAGTGATTCCGTTTAAGTTTATGATTTCTGAACAAGCGGACTCTCCTGATAAAGTGTCAGTTGTAAATAAATCCCCTACAACTCTAACTTCAACAGGTGGATTGGTAACAGCGGTGCCGAATTCACCTAAGAGAAGTACAGTTCGATTTTCTCCATTTTCATTAGCTGGGGCCATAGAAACACAAATAGGGGTATGTATATTTCCAAGGTTATCTATAACTTCAAAATCAGTTTCTGATAAACTGGATGCATCTAATGGGAATTTAAAATTAACAGGCATTCCATCTAACAGGCCTTCTTGTTGATTACATAAAAATAGACTTGGTAGTGCATTATCAAGTCCAAAAAAAGCCGACACAAGAGTATCTTCTATTTCTTCTTTAGTATATTCCCCTGTACAATCATTAGCAACCTGTTCTTGAAAGTCTTCTTTTTTGTTACACGACAATAAGAATATTAGAAAGAATAATTTTAAAAAAGATTTCATTTTATTTATTTAAACAAAGACCCCAATTTATCTAAATAGTTTAATGAACACACTTAAAATTATGTTAATCATTTTGAATTAGGCGTATAGTTTGAATGGTAATTTCAAAATCTCGAGGCGTGAACTCAAAGTTCGATATTTCGAATGAGTTATCTAAAAAAAAGCTCCTTGAGAAATCAAGGAGTTTTTATTTTGGAATCAAATGATGATTGCATCGATTTGATAAATTAATGAGGTGAAATCAAAAAAAATAAGAGACCCTAACGGACTCTTATTTTGCGATTATTCGTCAGCATTATGCTGCGTTATGCTTTTTGATAAGGTTTAACGCAGAACCTTCTTTGAACCACTCTATTTGTTGTTCATTATAGGTGTGATTTGTCAATATAGAATCCGTAGAACCATCGGAATGTACCACTTCAATAGTCAATTGCTTTCCCGGTGCAAAATCTTTTAAGTCCACAAAATTGAAGGTGTCATCTTCCTGAATTAAATCATAATCTGCTTCATTGGCAAAAGTGATTCCCAACATTCCTTGTTTCTTTAAATTGGTTTCATGAATACGAGCAAACGACTTTACCAAGACTACTTTTACCCCTAGGAAACGTGGCTCCATGGCTGCGTGCTCACGAGAAGAACCTTCTCCATAGTTATGATCTCCCACGACAACCGTTTCAATACCCGCAGCTTTGTACGCACGTTGGGTATCGGGTACTCCTCCGTATTCTCCTGTTAATTGACTTTTTACAAAGTTGGTTTTTTGATTGTAAGCATTCACAGCACCAATCAAACAGTTGTTTGAGATGTTATCGAGGTGGCCTCGAAAACGCAACCAAGGACCTGCCATAGAAATGTGGTCGGTTGTACATTTTCCATGTGCTTTGATCAAAAGTTTAGCTCCAGTGATATTTTCACCATCCCAAGGAGCAAAGGGCGTTAAGAGCTGAAGTCGTTCTGAGTCTTCTTTTACAACTACCTCAATACCCGAACCATCCGCTTCTGGCGCTAGATAACCGTTGTCTTTTACATCAAAACCCAGTGGCGGAAGTTCCATTCCCGTTGGGGGATCAAGCTTTACCTCTTCTCCGTTTTGGTTGATGAGCGTATCATTAACCGGATCAAAATCCAATCGTCCAGAGATTGCAACAGCAGCTACCATTTCAGGAGAAGCAACAAAAGCGTGCGTATTTGGATTCCCATCATTACGCTTAGAAAAGTTTCGGTTAAACGAGTGAATAATAGAATTCTTTTCTTGCTTATCTGCCCCTTCGCGTGCCCACTGACCAATACATGGACCACAGGCATTCGTAAAGATTTTGGCATTTAAGTCCTCAAAAATATCCAACAAACCGTCGCGTTCAGCCGTATAGCGCACTTGCTCTGAACCTGGGTTGATTCCAAATTCTGCTTTAGTAACTAAATTTTTCTCTACGGCTTGCTTCGCAATAGAAGCAGCTCGAGAAAGATCTTCGTACGAAGAGTTTGTACATGACCCGATCAATCCCCACTCTACTCGCAATGGCCAGTCATTTTCTTTTGCTACAGTACTCATATCAGTAACTGCAGTAGCTAAATCTGGTGTAAAAGGTCCGTTGATGTGTGGTCCTAATGTATCTAAATCAATTTCAATGACTTGATCAAAAAATTCCTCTGGGTTGACATAGACCTCTGGATCAGCTGTAAGGTGTTGGCGGACAGCATTGGCAGCATCGGCAACATCATCACGACCTGTAGAACGTAAATAACGCTCCATCGATTCGTCATAACCAAAGGTGGAAGTCGTAGCACCTACTTCAGCGCCCATATTACAAATTGTTCCTTTACCTGTACAAGACATGGATTCGGCACCTTCACCAAAATACTCTATGATGGCTCCTGTTCCTCCCTTAACCGTTAGGATCCCCGCGACCTTTAAAATCACATCTTTGGGAGCGGTCCAACCATTCAATTTTCCGGTTAATTTAACCCCGAAAAGTTTAGGGAATTTCAATTCCCAAGGCATGTCGGCCATGACATCTACTGCATCAGCACCTCCAACTCCAATCGCCAACATTCCAAGACCACCAGCGTTTACGGTGTGTGAGTCGGTTCCAATCATCATTCCACCAGGGAAAGCGTAATTTTCTAATACCACTTGGTGAATAATCCCTGCACCTGGCTTCCAAAATCCAATTCCATATTTGTTGGACACAGACTCTAAGAAATTAAATACTTCGGCAGATGTTGAGTTTGCTGATTTTAAATCTTCAAGAGCACCTGTTTTAGCTTGAATCAAATGATCACAGTGCACCGTAGTTGGCACCGCTACCTTGGCTTTTCCAGCTTGCATGAACTGCAAAAGTGCCATTTGTGCAGTCGCATCTTGGCAGGCAATACGGTCAGGAGCAAAGTCAACATAGTCTGCTCCACGATTGTAAGCACGTTCAGCGGTACCGTTCCACAAGTGGGAGTACAATATCTTTTCCGAAGCCGTAAGTGGCTTTCCAACAAGGTTTCGAGCTTGGGAAATACGATCTTCTAATCGTGCATAGACTGATTGAATCATTTCGATGTCAAATGCCATAATCGGTAGTTTTAATTTTGTGTAAAATTATGAAATAAAGTGTTAAGAATATTCTGGATGAATAGAATAATTTAATGAACTATAAAGTATAACAAATGCACAAAAAAACACCAATTCTTTACTTCAATTTATGTAATTGTAAAAACTCTTAAAGCTTAATCTAGCGCAGCTGTTGGTTTGTGTCATTTTAGTTTAGGACAAAAGCCATGGAAAATTAGCTAACTTTATGGAATGAACAATCGATTTGAAAAAATTTTATGGAACGTCCGATACGTGACATTATTAGCCGTTATACTTTCAATTATCTCTTCTATTTACCTTATGATTCTTGGGAGTTGGGAGATTATTGAAGCTATTCTATTTTACAATCCGCTGATTGACTCCTCTATCTCTGAAAACAACGAACTTCTTTTTAAAATAATTTCTTCTATAGATTTATTTTTAATTGCAATCGTATTGTTAATTTTTGGCTTTGGGATTTATGAACTTTTTGTCAGTGAAATTGATTTTACGCATTCGAAGTTTAAAGAATCGACTTTAATTATTCGAGATCTAGATCAATTAAAAAACAAAATCATCAAGGTCATTATTATCGTTTTAATCGTAAAGTTTTTTGAGAAAATACTGAAGTACTCAGAGAGTTTTTCATCTACAACTGACATTCTCTATTTTGGTTTGTCAATCCTTTCGATTTGTGTAGGGTATTACTTGCTCAATAGGAAATGAAATTGGTCATTTCAAAAAATAAAATGTAAAAAAGTAATTCCATGAACCTTTTAATCAACAAGGACTAAACTGATTGCATATCCCCCAGCTACTACTGTTTTGATTTGTATAGTCGTTTGCTTTGTTACTTCTTTTGATTCGATTGTGTAGGACGGGTCATTTTTTTTTAAGGCTTCCGAATGTTTTCTACCAATGTCTGTACTTCTTTACTTGGGGCTGGAGTTTGTCGGCTCACAACAAGGGTAACAACAAAGTTGGTGATCATCGCGATGCTTCCAAAGCCCTCAGGCGAAATCCCAAACCACCAATCGGCCTTGGTGCCTCCCCCAAACCATCCAAACTTAAACTTGAGCATATAGAACAGCATCAGCGTCACCCCCACAAGCATGCCACTGATGGCTCCTTCTTTGTTGATGCGTTTGGAGAATATTCCAAGTAATATGGCTGGGAAGAACGATGAAGCTGCCAGACCAAATGCCAAGGCTACCGTAGCTGCTACAAAGCCAGGAGGATTAATCCCAAAGTAACCCGCTAAGCATACTGCTCCTGTTGCAGCGATGCGTGCAGCCATCAGTTCTCCTTTTTCAGAGATATTGGGCATCACCATTTTTTTGAGCAGATCGTGCGATACTGCTGATGAGATTACTAATAAGAGTCCTGCTGCTGTGGACAGTGCTGCTGCCAGTGCCCCTGCTGCTAAGAGAGCAATCACCCAGTTGGGAAGCTGTGCGATCTCCGGGTTGGCAAGCACCATGATGTCTGCATCAACTGTCAGTTCGTTGGTTGTGGTGTCGGCCGTGTATTGAATCAAGCCATCTTCGTTTTTGTCTGTAAAGCCAAGCAGGCCTGTGGTCTCCCATTTGTCAAACCACTCTGGCATCTCCTTGTAGGGTTGGTTGCTTACTGTCTCTATAAGGTTGGTTCTTGAAAACACGGCTATGGCAGGTGCTGTGGTGTAGAGAATGGCAATAAACAACAGTGCCCAGCCAGCTGACTTTCGTGCATCGCTGACTTTCTTAACAGTGAAAAAGCGAACAATCACGTGTGGTAGCCCTGCTGTTCCGACCATCAGTGCCATGGTGATGCAAAACACATCTAGCATGGATTTGCTCCCTGAGGTGTATTCATGAAAGCCTAGTTCCCTGTGCAAGCCATCGAGCTTGTCCAAAAGGTATACCCCATCTGCGCCACTTGATCCAAAGCCCAGTTGTGGGATCACATTGCCTGTGACTAGAAATGAGATGTAGATCGCTGGCACCATAAAGGCAAAAATGAGTACACAATATTGCGCCACTTGGGTATAGGTGATACCTTTCATGCCGCCAAGGACTGCATAGAACAACACAATCCCCATACCGATTAGAACGCCTGTTACAATGTCTACCTCTAGGTATCTAGAAAACACTACCCCTACTCCACGCATCTGTCCGGCGATATAGGTAAAGGAAACAATCAGTGCACAAAACACAGCTACCGATCGGGCGGTATTGGAGTAATACCTGTCACCTATGAAGTCAGGTACAGTGAACTTGCCAAACTTTCGAAGATATGGTGCTAGTAGTAAAGCCAGTAGTACATAGCCCCCCGTCCAGCCCATGAGGTATACAGACCCGTCATAGCCGCCAAAGGAGATGATCCCTGCCATGGAGATAAACGATGCTGCCGACATCCAGTCGGCTGCAGTTGCCATGCCATTGGCAATGGGGTGAACCCCTCCTCCTGCGACATAAAACTCTTTTGTTGAGCCGGCACGCGACCAAATCGCAATGCCGATATACAATGAAAAACTTAATCCTACAGCAATCCAAATCCAATATTGAAGTTCCATCGTTTATTATTTTTGGGTTTTATCGAGCTTGTTCATCAAATAGATGTAGGTAAAAATAATGGCAACAAAGCCAAAAATAGACCCCTGCTGAGCAAACCAAAAACCCAGTTTAAAACCACCAATTTGAATGGTGTTTAACTGCTCTACAAACAAAATCCCGCAGCCAAATGAGACAATAAACCAAAGACTCAGAAGGATACTGATATAGCGGATGTTTTTCTTCCAATAGATGTTTTTCATAAGTGAAATATTGAATTAGTTCCGTAATCGTTTTGCAAAAACCGCAAAACAAAAGATGATGAGATAGCACGGAATCAGAATATAATAGCTTTCTTGTGCAGATGTGGCCAAGGCATCAGAAGATGAAAGCCCTGACTGGATTAGGGTTTCCCTCCCTTGATCTACTAACCTTCCGTACAAAGGCGGTATGATTGCTCCTCCAGCGATCGCCATAATCAGTAAGGCAGATGCCGTTTTAGTGTGTTTACCAAGCCCTTCCAGAGTAAGTGGCCAGACTGCAGGCCATACCAAAGCGTTGGCAACTCCCAATGCAGCAACAAACAAAACGGATGTAAAGCCGTCTGTCATCAAGATAAGTATACTAAAAACAATACCTAATAAAGCACTGATTTGTAGCGCTTTTTGTTGACTGATATATTTTGGAATTAAAATTACTCCGATGGCATAAGTTACTACCATAGCCATGAGTGTGAATGTGGTAAAAAACTTGGCGGTAGATGCCGAGATGCCAAGGGCAATCCCATATGCAATGATGGAGTCCCCAGCGATGACTTCAGCACCAACATATACAAACAGGGTCAACATTCCAAGCCATAAGTGTGGATATTGAAAAATCGTTTTTTGAGGCTCTTCATGTGATCGCGCATTTGTATTTATAGCTACCTCTACATTGGGCAATGGTGCTTTACGCATCAAAAGACCCAACACAAATAAAACAATCGCCATTACCACATAAGGAATAAATACGCTATCGGCCATTTGATCTAGTAAAGTTGCTTTTTCAAAAGCAGAAACGCTATCGAGTTGGGCATTAACCTCATCAATTCCTTTGAGAAGTATGGCGCCAAAAATCAAAGATCCTAGTGCTCCCGCAACCTTATTGGCAATACCCATAATAGCAATACGTTGAGCACCACTATCAATAGGGCCAAGTATGGTGATGTATGGGTTGGCAGCGGTTTGCAGGATAGTCATCCCCGTACCTTGTATAAAAATCCCCGTCAAGAAGATCCAATAGGTACGTGCTTCAGCGGCTGGAATAAATACCAGTGCCCCGAAGCCTATGATAAATAGTCCGACTGACATGCCTATTTTATAACCCACCTTTTTAAGAAGGTATGAAGCAGGAAGTGCCATAATTACAAAAGAGATGTAAGATGCTGAAGCTACTAGGTATGACTGTGCCTCGTTGAGTTCATTGATGGTTTTCATAAAGGGAATCAAGGCCCCATTAACCCAAGTGACAAACCCGAAGATGAAAAAAAGTCCCGCGACGATGGCAATCGCAGTTTTGTTTTTTGCGTTGGTATTCATTTGTTGTTTTATTATTGAAGCAGTCTAGTTTAACAATAATATGACTAATCCATCAACTTTTAGCAAATTTAAACACGGGTTGAGTAAATTTACCATAATTTTTTTTTCGCTTCTCTACAAAAAAGATTTTAAAAAAATATTTTTATATTTAAAGATTATAAGTGTGTAGGTTTTATCAGAAAAAAAATGCAGTATCTTTTTAATCATCATACTGTTTTAAATTTTATTGAAGATAAGTCTTTGGTGCACTAAGTTTGAAGACATTAAACAAACTATTAGTCCGTTTTCAAATTATATATAAATTTTTTAAACTAACATTAACCCAAATGAAAAGAATCCATTTCTTACAAAACCTATCCATGGCGTTTTTTGGAGTATCAACACTAGGATTCGCTGGTCAAAACATGGGAAAAAATCATTTAAAATCTAAAAACGTCAACAAAAAAACAATCAAATTGTCTTTGGCGCAGTGGTCATTAAATAAATCGATTAATGGAGGTGTTTTAGATCCTTATGACTTTGCTAAAGTCGCTAGTGAATATGGGTTTTCTGGCCTTGAATATGTAACCCAGCTTTACAAAGAAATTTACAGTAAAACAGATAAGACTAAAGCCATAGAAACTTTCGTGAAAAAAAGTTTGCATGAGTCACAAAAATATGGTCTAGAAAATGTTTTGATTATGGTTGATGACGAAGGAGATTTATCAATTGACAATCAATCCGAGCGTTTATTGTCGATCGAAAACCATAAACGTTGGGTTGATGCTGCAGCGCAAATGGGTTGTCATTCGATTCGCGTAAATTTATATGGAACTACAAAAATAGACCGTTGGAAAGATGTGTCGAAAGAAAGTTTACTGAAGCTTTCAGAGTATGCATCGTCTTCTAAAATTAATATTCTTGTTGAAAATCATGGCGGCTTATCGTCTAATGCTAAATTACTAATGGAAGTCATTAACGACATTAACCTCCCCAATTGTCGCACACTTCCTGATTTTGGTAATTTTTGTATTGAAAAAAAAGGTGATGAATGTATTTACGAATATGATAAATATGTGGGTGTTGAAGAGCTTTTGTCAAAACCAGGTGCGGTAAGTGCCAAATCTTATGATTTTGACAATCAAGGAAACGAGACAACAATTGACTATCAAAGAATGTTAGATATGGTTAATAAATCTGGATACACTGGATATATTGGTGTCGAATATGAAGGAAATCGACTTTCTGAAAAAGACGGGATTTTAGCCACCAAAAAATTAATTGAGAAATTTACATAACCAACAGATTAATAATGAAATTGTCTATCAAAATACAATTATCGATAATGATGTTTCTCCAATTTTTTATTTGGGGGGCATGGTTTGTTACCATGGGAACATTTTTATCACAAAACCTAAACGCAACTGGGGCAGAAACCGCAATGGCATACTCCACTCAATCTTGGGGAGCCATTATAGCGCCCTTTATTATTGGTCTGATTGCCGATCGTTTTTTTAATGCGGAAAGAATTCTCGGAGTTCTTCACCTGGCTGGTGGGGGATTGATGTTGATGATGTTCGGAGCTGAAAATTTCGATAATTTTTATCCTTATGTGCTTGGATATATGATTCTCTACATGCCAACACTCGCTCTTGTAAATTCGGTTTCATTTTATCAAATGAAAGATGCTGCAAAAGAGTTTTCTCTAATCCGTGTATTTGGCACTGTGGGTTGGATTGTTGCTGGAACACTGATTAGCTTCTACTTTTCATGGGACAGTTCTTCATCTGTTGCTGACGGAATGTTAAGAAACACCTTTTTGATGGCTGCGTATGCAGCATTTGCCCTTGGAGCTTTTAGTTTTTTCTTGCCTAAAACACCTCCCTCAAGTAGCGTTGGTGACAAGGTGAGCATGCGTCAAATATTGGGTTTAGACGCGCTAAAGCTTTTCAATGATAAGAATTACCTGGTTTTTTTCATCTCATCCATTTTACTCTGTATTCCTTTGGCTTTTTATTATCAAAATGCCAATCCCTTCTTATCAGAAATTGGCTTGAGCAACCCAACAGGAAAGATGGCATGGGGGCAAGTGTCAGAAGTAATATTTATGCTTCTACTCCCCTACTTTTTAATTCGACTCGGCCTAAAGAAAACACTTTTAATTGGCATGTTGGCATGGGTGCTCAGATATGTTCTTTTTGCCTACGGTAATGCTGATGAAAAAACTTCAATGTTGATTGTTGGAATTCTTTTGCATGGCATATGTTATGACTTCTTTTTTGTGACAGGTCAGATTTACACCGATGCTAAAGCAGGTCCCAAAATTAAGAGTGCTGCGCAGGGTCTCATTACTTTAGCCACCTACGGAATTGGAATGCTAATCGGGTTTTGGTCAGCTGGAAAAATTTATGATATCTACACCATCGAAGGCATGCATCAATGGAAAGAGATCTGGTTAGCTCCTGCTGGATTTGCCTTCTTGATACTCATACTGTTTTTGATTGTATTCAAAAATGAAAAAATAGAGGTAAATGACTAAAATACGTCTTGGAATTCTTGGCGGTGGAGGGGACTCGTTAATCGGGCCAGTACACCGCATTGCTGCATCAATGTTTGATTGTTTTGAGCTTATTGGAGGAGTCTTCAATCCAATTTGGGAGGAGAATATCGGGTTTGCAAAAAAACTTGGCTTGGATGAAAGTCGCATATATAAGGATCTTGAGGATTTTATTCGCAATGAGACAGCTTTACCAGCTGATCAGAGAGTGCAGGTTGTTTCAGTTCTCACTCCCAACTTCCTTCATTTTCCAATGGCAAAACGATTGCTTGAAGAGGGCTTTCATGTTATTTGTGAAAAACCGTTAACTACAAACTATCGTGAAGCGCTTGAATTGAAAAAAATCAGAGAGGAGAAACAATCGATTTTTGCCGTCACCTACACCTACACTGGCTATCCTATGATTCGCCAAATGCGAAGCATGATACAGAGCGGTGATATTGGAGAAATCCAGAAAATTGATGCGCAGTACTATCAGGGTTGGATTAATCCAGTCATTCATAGTCCAGAAAGTCGAAAGACAGTTTGGCGACTTCAACCCAAAAAGTCAGGACAGAGCTGTTGTATTGGAGACATCGGAACCCATGCTTTCCAAATGCTCGAATATTTGATGGGACAAAAAATCAAAACCATTTTGGCTGATTTGAATTATTTATATGAAGACAACTTGATGGATATTGATGGCACTATTCTTTTACGTATGAATGGAAACGCAAAAGGTGTACTACGAGCAAGCCAAATTGCAACAGCTGAAGAAAACAATTTTACCATTGCCATATATGGAACCAAAGGTTATTTGAAATGGGCTCAAGAAAACCCCAACTATTTATACTTTGGTTTAGAAAATATCCCATTACAAGTTCTCAAACCTGGACATCCATACAATACAACCACCGCAAGCGACGCAACCAAACTTCCACCTGGCCACCCAGAGGGTATTTTTGATGCCATGGGAAATATTTACCATGGAGTAGCAAATGCCATTGCGAAAAAAACAGTTGAAGGCTCATATCCAGACTTGAATGATGGGGTTAGAGGGATGCAGTTTATTGAAGCCGTTGTTCAGTCGCATCAGTCAGGCAACACATGGATAGAAATAGAATAAAGACACATGAAAACAATCAAAGGACCTGCTATTTTTCTTGCGCAATTTGTAGACGACAAGGCACCGTTTGACACTCTTGAGGGAATGTGTAAGTGGGCATCTGACTTGGGATACAAAGGGATTCAAATTCCAACTTGGGAATCATTTTTAATTGACTTGGATAAAGCTGCAGAAAGTCAGGACTATTGTGACCACCTCAAAGGAACTGTAAACTCTTTCGGGCTTGAAATCAGTGAGCTATCTACCCACTTACAAGGACAACTTGTGGCTGTTCATTCAGCTTATGATATTATGTTTGACAACTTTGCGCCCAAAAGTTTAAAAAATAATCCCAAAGCACGTACAGAATGGGCGATAGAAACAGTTAAAAAAGCAGCTATTGCCAGTCGTAGACTTGGCTTGACTGCTCATGCTACTTTTTCAGGTGCTTTACTATGGCACACTTGGCATCCATGGCCACAAAGACCTCCTGGATTGGTCGAAATGGGTTTTACTGAATTGGCAAAGCGATGGATGCCTATACTTGATACTTTTGAAGAAAACGGTGTAGATGTTTGTTATGAAATTCATCCAGGAGAAGATTTGCATGACGGGGTTACGTTTGAGCGATTTTACGAAGCAACAAACAAACACAATCGAGTAAAAATATTATACGACCCGAGTCATTTTGTCCTTCAGCAATTAGATTATATTTCTTATATCGACCACTATCACGAGTTTATCAAGGCCTTTCATGTAAAAGACTCCGAATTTAATCCCACAGGAAAGAAAGGTGCATTTGGTGGCTATGAGGACTGGCAACACAGAGCTGGGAGATATCGTTCGCTTGGCGATGGACAAATTGATTTCAAAACCATTTTCTCAAAACTAACTGAATACGGTTGTGATGTTTGGGCTGTTATGGAGTGGGAATGCTGCATCAAAAGTCCTGAGCAAGGTGCTCGAGAAGGGGCATCTTTTATTCAAAAACACATTATTGAAACCACGGATAAAAAGTTTGATGACTTTGCAGGTGGCGACATTGATCAACATAAACTTAAATCTATTTTAAACCTTTAATCATGAAATACATTGTCTCTTTAATTATCATATTTGGCTTGTTTGCTTGTCAGACAAACCCCGACAAGAAAAAAGAAACAAAAGCATCCAATGAATGGGTTTCCCTGTTCAATGGTAAGTCTTTTGATGGTTGGCATCTGTACAATGGAGGTAGCCCTGAGGGAGCTTGGTCCATTGAAGACCAAGCCATGAAATTTTCACCGAGTAGCAAAAAAGAAGATGACCCTGTTATGAACCTTGTGTCTGATAAATCTTTCTCAAATTTTGAGCTTTCATTAGAGTGGAAGATTTCAGAAGCTGGAAACAGTGGAATTTTTTGGGGAGTAGTCGAAACGCCTGATTATTCCGAACCCTATTACACAGGTCCCGAAATTCAAGTTCTAGATATGGGAGACCCAAAATATGATCCTGCTGCAGAAAAAGAAAAAGAATATTATGAAGCAGGTGCACTTTATGACCTAGTCAAGCCATCTCAACAAGTGGCTAAACCTGCTGGAATGTGGAACCATGTTGTATTACATATTGACCATAAAAGAAATCATGGTTATGTCGTACTAAACGACATCAAGATTGTTGAGTTTCCCGTTCATGGAGAAGATTGGGAAAAAATGATATCCGAATCCAAGTTTAAAGATTGGAAGAAGTTTGGCATGTCAAGGTCGGGCAAAATCGGCTTACAAGACCATGGAAACACAGTTTGGTATCGAAACATCAATATTAAAGAACTGTTGTAGAAAATGAGAGCATACCTAATATTCGCGTTTACCTTGCTCATTTCTTGCGGTAGTGAACAGACTTCCAAGAAAAAAATGACTTACGGACAAAAAATCACGGTCGAATCCGAAGTGGCAAACGAGAACAAAACACCATCCATTGATTTGTCAGCTGTAGGAATTGGTCCAGTTGAAAGTTTAACTTTTACCGACTATAATGAGGAATTGGCCGCTAAAGGGGAAGTTCTTTTTGGACAAAAATGCACTGCATGTCACAAGATTGACAAACGATATATTGGCCCTGCTATAAAAGGAATCTATGAAAGACGGAATCCAGCATGGGTCATGAACATCATGCTAAATCCAACAGAAATGATAAAAAAAGACCCCATAGCCATTCAACTGCTTAAAGACTATAACAATGTTGTTATGTATAACCAAAATCTGACTTTTGATGAGGCGAGAGCATTAGCCGAATACTTTCGTAATTTGTAATCCCCGCAATGAAATATATTATTGGTGTAAAATAACATTTAGTTTTTTTATTAAATTACAGCGAACAAAAAAACTAAATAATGAAAAAAATAATTTACACAATTTTATTTTCCTTTATTTCTATTGGCTTAATGGCTCAATACCAAGTACATCATTACTACAATGTACCTTCCGATCAAATGGCGAGTTTTATTGAAAAGGAAGTCAAATACTGGTCTGTTTATCACAAAAATGGTATTGACAAAGGATATCTCAAAAGTTGGGCCCTCTATCAAACTTTTGGAAAAACAACTAATCCTGACAAACTTGGTAATATTGTCTTTGTGAAAAATTATTCTTCACTTGATCAGCTCAATAATATGTTTGCCATGTATTCAGATTCTGACATGATGAAAGGTATAGACGCCAGCATCGATGAAATGGCAAACCCAGATTACGCTGTTGGGATGTATATCGTAAGGGAGGAAGAAAGCATCGGCGGATTGGCAGATACGTATGTTGTTAATTTTGGTAAGCCTGATAATCTTAACGGATTTGTCGAGGAAAATCAAAATCTATGGAAACCGCTTTTCCAAGGATTGATTGAGAGTGAGGAAACAGGACTACTTTCCTGGGGGGTTCGTACAACAATCTATCCACTTGGATCCAATACTAATCATACTGTCTTTACTTACGACGGTTATTCTTCTTTGAGTCATGCTCTGAAAGCACTCGAAAGTAGTTATTTAGACAGCAATGTAGACTCGGCCGTCTTGGAGCAATCTAAAATAAGTGAATACGACCCTAACGGATTCTCTGATATTATTATTTACCAACTTGTAAAAAGAGTGTTAGGTAAATAAATCAAGTTTTAGACATCACAAATCATTATGGCCTCTTTTAAAGAGGCCATTTTATTTTCGGCTTTTGGTATAAATTCTTGTGCCAAGTAGCCATCATAACCAGTTTCTAAAATGGCTTTTGCGATTGCAGTATAGTTGAGTTCTTGTGAGTCATCAATTTCACCTCTTCCTGGAACGCCAGCAGTATGGTAATGACCGAAATAAGAATGGTACTTACGTATGGTGTCAATAATATTGCCTTCTTGAATCTGCATATGATAAATATCATATAATAGCTTAAAATTTTCTGATCTGATAGCATCACATAAAGTGACACCCCATTCCGTGGAATCACACATATAGTCTGGGTGGTCTTGTTGATTAAACAATTCCATCTGTATGACGACTCCATGTTTTTCAGCTGTTGGTATTATATTCGAAAGTCCCTCAGCGCAATTTTTCAATCCTGTTTGGTCGTCTATTTCTTGTCGATTCCCACTAAAACAAATCAAGTTTTTATAACCGTTTTCTGCCACTAATGGAATCATTTTCAAGTATCTATCAATAAGCTCATCATGGAACTTCGGATTATTCCAACCCTCTGTCAAACTCAGTTCAGCGCCATTACACATTGAACAGTCGATATTGTATTTTTGCAATATCGGCCAATCATCTGGGCCAATTAAATCAATGGCATTGATACCAAGTCTTTTGATCTGTTTCAAAAAAGTTTCTAAAGGGATATCCTCAAAACACCAACGACACACACTATGATTGATATTACCCATCAGCTTTCGGTTTTGATTTGAGTGATTCCCACCAATCCCAAAGCAGCCAGTTAGCAAAACACCTGCTCCAATTCCATAATTCCAAAATGTTCTTCTGTTCAAAATTCAATCGATTTATAATTTCCAACCTGTACGATATTCACGCTTAACAATCACTTCTAAATCAGGTCGATCAACGACCTTCATGTTTTTTCCATCCCAAGCTAATTTCCTTGGCGGAGATTCATCCCAACCTCTTTTTTGCTGTTGGGCATTGAAAACGGCAAGATTCCCCATCAAAACAATTTCAGTGAGTTTTCCTGCAAGTGAAAAATTTGATTTGGTATAACCGCCTTGAACGCAAGCATCAACAAACTCTTCGGCGTGTCCATTCAAAATTTCCGTAGCGCTTTCTTTTGCTCTTTGTAACGAATTGTTAGTACCACCATACAGAAACAGTCTCGGGTTTGCTGAATAGACATCCGCAATGATAATTCCTTTTTCTCCGTAGATGATCGTACCGCCACCCGAAGCGCCTAATGACTCCGTCAGGGCAAGGCCTTCTGGTTGATCGGGTAAGATGCCACCGTCATACCAATTGAGCTCGATAACACCATGCTGCTCAAGTTCAAATTCCATTTTAACTTTTGAGCTTGCGGGAAAGGAAATCGATTTTTCTGCGCGAACAAAATCATCAACCCAAAATGTGGAACAACTCGCTTCGGCACTTAATGGGTAATGTAAATTTAGAGCGTTGAAAGGCGTTTCAATAATGTGGCAACCCATATCGCCAAGGGCACCAGTTCCGAAGTCCCAATAACTTCTCCATTTGAATGGGAGATAGGATGGGCTATAAGAACGATAGGCCGCTGGTCCCAGCCATTGATTCCATTCTAATGTTTTTGGAATGGCTTGTTCCGTAGGGGTTTCAGGATAACCTTGCGGCCAAACAGGGCGATTCGTCCAACAGTCAACAGAATTTATTTTCCCAATATCCCCTTGGTCAATCCATTTTTTGACGATTGCAGACCCTCCACCTGAAACGCCTTGGTTTCCCATTTGTGTAACAATCTTTTCTTTTTTTGCGGTTTCGGCCATTATTCTTGCCTCGTATATATTGTGAGTCAATGGCTTTTCCACATAAGCATGTTTCTTGGCACGCATAAACGGAAGTGAAATACATGCATGCGTATGATCTGGAGTAGCAACCATAATGGCATCAATTTCATTGAGGTGTTTATCATAAACATCTCTAAAATCTTGATAATAATTTACATCTGGATAAGCTTTAATCGTGTTCGTTGCGCGATTGCGATCAACATCGCAAAGAGAAACAATCCGAACTTTCCTTGTAGATTCAAGGTCTCTGATAACTCCTTCTCCTCTACCTCCTACACCAAAGCAAGAAATATATAATAAATCACTTGGAGCCGTGTGCTGTCCACCTAAAACAAATGATGGAACTATAGCAAACGCCGAAGCACCTTGCCCAAGTTGTTTGATAAATGATCTTCTTTTCATGGGTTAAGTTGTTATACAATCAAAAAAAATACAAGACTGGGTAATTTGATTATAAATTCGATTCAATTTAGTAAAGTTTTTTGAAGTTAATTGATAAAATGTAATTTTAATCTTATTTTGTATCAAATGACTAACCAAAAATACAAATCGATAGAACCATATTACTCAAAGCTAATTGCAGGAACCATGTTGTGGGGAGCTTGGGGCAAAGAAATGACAAAGGCAAAACGAGTTGAGCTTATTGAAACTGCCTTTAAAATGGGGATTACCAGCTTTGATCACGCAGATATTTATGGGAATTACACGACAGAAAAAGATTTTGGTATTGCCTTTGCTGAATCTGGACTATCACGCGATAAGGTTCAGTTTATCTCAAAATGCGGAATTGCAATGGTCTGTGAAAATAAGCCGTATAAAACCAAACATTATAATTACGATTCAAGCTACATAATTGATGCCGTTCACGCTTCTTTAAAGCAGTTAAAAACTGACTATCTCGATTTGCTTTTATTACACAGACCGAGCCCTTTACTTAATCCTGAAGAAGTAGCAAAGGCCGTTGATTTTCTTTTAGATTCAGGTAAAATATTATCTTTTGGTGTATCAAATTTTACCAGCACTCAAATTGATTTATTGGCTAACTACATGCCGATTCATGTGAATCAAATCGAAATTTCATTAAATCGTAATGAGCCCATGTTTAATGGGCAGCTTAACTATTGTCAGCGAAAAAATATTCTTCCAATGAGCTGGAGTCCACTTGGAATACTAAAAAAACCGGAAAGCCAATGGCCTTCAAAATTACGGTATGCTATATTAAAACTATCTGAAAAATATGACTGCGGATATGCTTCTCTTGCGGTTGCTTGGTTACTCAAACACCCGTCCAAAATTCACCCCGTTATTGGGACATCAAATCCGCAACGACTACAAGAAATCATAAAAGCACAAAAAATCGATTTTGACACAGAGGATTGGTTTTTTCTGCTTGAAGCTGTGAAAGAAAAACCCTGCCCATAAACGTTTTTTAAAATAATCGCAATAAAACATACTTTTTATTTTTCAATTTGTAATTTTGAGAGTATTATTTTCATAAACCCTATATTATTATGACTACAAAAATCGACACTCAATATGACGCCATAGTTGTAGGAACTGGTATAAGTGGAGGTTGGGCTGCTAAAGAACTCACCGAAAAAGGCCTTAAAACACTTGTGCTAGAAAGAGGGCCTATGGTTCGGCACATTGAAGATTATTCTACTATGAATATGGATCCATGGGACTTTGAACATGGGAATATTATCACTAAAGAAACCAAGAAACAACAGCCAAAACAAAGCCGAACTGGTTATACGACTAAAGAAGCCACCAAGCAATTCTTTGTGGACGATATCAAGCACCCTTACAATGAAGATAAATCTTTTGATTGGATGCGAGGATATCATGTTGGCGGTCGCTCTCTTCTGTGGGGTAGACACAGTTACCGGTTCAGTGATTTCGATTTTGAAGCAAATTTAAAAGATGGAATCGCAGTTGACTGGCCTATTCGTTACAAAGAAATTGCGCCATGGTATTCTTATGTGGAAAAACATATTGGAATTTCAGGT
>JAQWIL010000008.1 GCA_029248885.1 Flavobacteriaceae bacterium | reverse complement strand
ACGCCAAGTAAACCAGTGTTTGAAAGAAGCGCTCTTGAGCTGGTGGGTAGGCGGATAGAGCCCCGCAGTAATGTTGGGTCGAGATCAATGGTAAGGCACGACAGAATCCGGCTTATGGCCTGCTTTTTTTTATTTGTTTGTAGGCCCCATCAAATCGCTAAAAAAGTCATCATTGGCTTCCCACAATTCGATTGCATTGCCCTCGGGATCCAATATGTGTACAAATTTCCCATAGGGGTAGGTAATGATCTCATCGACGATTTCTGTACCGATTTTCCGCAAGTACGCTACCGTTTTTTCGATGTTTTCCACCCGAAAATTAACCATAAAATCTTTTGTTGAGGGCGAAAAGTAATCTGTGTCATTTTTAAATACTGACCACAGAAAATACTGAACCTTATCAGGGTTATTCGCATTTCGAAACTCAAATGAAGAACCGTAGGGATTGAGATTAAAACTCAAATGGTCTCTGTACCACTTGCGAAGGCGACTTGGCTTTTTGGCTTTGAAAAAAATACCACCAACTCCGATGATTTTGGGTTTGAACATGGGGCTTGTTTTTGTTAAAGATAAACATTTATAGGGATTGCAACAGAAGGACTGTTTCTGGACCTTTGTTAAACAACAAATCCAAAATACTCAGGTTGGGGATAAATCCATTTTTATCGCTAAAGACTTGAGTGTATTCATAAACTGCTGTTGTCTTTGCGGTTTTGGCATCAATCAGGTGCCGTAAATCATGGTGTGGACTATCTTTTTCATAAGTTTTTGTGGTTTTTTGGGGTGCTTGAATTTGCAACAACTCACAAATCGTTTCCATAACCTGTTTGTTAAATGCGAACAGCGATGCATATTTATTTTGGTATAAGGGTGCAATATCATCTTCGTAGTATTCATAAAAAGGGGAGGACTGATATGCGATTTTAAGTGACAACCAATGGTTTCTTTGCCAAGGAAATTCGTTGGCGATATGTACATCTTTATAGTTTTGATGCCCATCATAACCAAGATGCTGAATCGGAATACTCAACATCAGTTTTCCATTAGCAGCATGGATTTCCATGCGATTGCGATAGGTTTGCTTCTGATAAAAATCCTCTACTTCCCAAAGAATAGGTTGCTGCTTACAAATGGGAACCCAATGCGCAATTGGTCCAGCATAGGCTAGGGGGAGTAGGGTGTGGGTCATTGCTTTTTACGACGCTTACGGACACGTATAAAAACTTGATAGGCAACGATACTCGCCAAAAAGTGCCAACGATAGGAAACGGGTTCGCCATCTCCATTGGTTGATGTAAAAACACGATCCCAGCGCACTTTCCAATTGGACATACCATCATTGATACCATCGATGCTCATCCAGATAAAAATGGGTTTTCCAACGATGTGATCTGCTGGTACAAATCCCCAAAACCGACTGTCTTCCGAGCGGTGACGATTGTCACCCATCATCCAATAATAGTCTTGTGAGAAGGTGTATTGATCTGTTGGTTCGCCATCGATCAGAATGGTGTTATTTTCATAGGTGAGTGTTCGGTGTTCATAATCCCGAATCAACTTTCGATACAAGGCAATATTATCATTGCTCAAGGTTACGGTCACCCCATGTTTTGGCATCACGATTGGCCCAAAATTGTCTTCATTCCAGTTGTAGCGAATGTCATTTGGGAAAAAGCTTGTATTGTATGATTGTTGTTTGTTGATGTTGCGAACCAGACTGTCAAAACTGACTTCGTTTCTGACCTTTTCGGCTTCTTCAAGCGTGAGAAAAATCGTTTTTTGTAGGTCACGAAGTTCGGTGACACGCAAGCGTTGTCTTCGAATGAGATCTGTTGGGATTCCTCTTGCTCCCGAAATGGCAATCAGGTTATCTCCCTGCCGAATGACGTTGATATTGTTGGCAAATAACGCATTGAGTTGTAGTTGCGAGATGTTGTTTTCGATCCGAAATCGTCTTGTTAGATCTCGTATTCCTGCCTGGATCAGCTCTCTTGACGAAATGCCGGTATTGCTATATGCGGTATATCCATAGAGTGGTTTGGCACGATCGGGGAGTTGGGTGCGTTCTCCATTGATATGGATGATTCCATCGATAATTTCTAAGGTATCTCCGGGAATAGCCACACAGCGCTTTACATAGTTTGATTTTTTGTCAATCGGTTTATCGACTCGGGCTTCTTTTTTAAAAAACTGACGTACCGTATCTGCTGGCCAACTAAATACCACAATCTCATTGCGTTTGATGCGCTGTAGTTTGGGCAAACGCATATAGGGCAATTGTGGCTTTTTGAGGTAAGAGCGTACACGTGCCAAAGGAATGGTATCGTGTACCATTGGAAAGGAGACTGCTGTTTGGGGAACTCGTGCCCCGTAGTGATACTTGCTGACAAAGAGGAAATCGCCTGTTAAAAGTGTTTTTTCTAAAGAGCCAGTCGGAATGATATAGGGTTGGATAAAATAGGTGTGGACAAGGGTAGCAATGACCACTGCAAATAAAATCGAGCTAAACCATTCCCCAAAAGCGGTTCTTGGTTTTAAACTTCGGTCTTTGATATGTCCAAGTTGATCGTTGTAGTTGATGGTGTAGAGATAGAGACCAAAGCTGAAGAGGGTCAGAAAAGTGTCTGTCGCACTTCTTTTGCCAAAACTTCGAGCGGTTTCTACCCATACCACGGGAAAAATTATGAGGTTGATAATCGGTATAAAAAACATCAACACCCACCACCGAGGGCGATTGATTATTTTCATTAATATGACCGCATTATAGATCGGAATTGAAGCTTGCCACGGCTTATATCCAGCACGCTGATATAACTTCCATGTTCCAAAAAAATGAACAAATTGAATGATGAGAATAAGAAGTAGCCATTGTGTAAATGTCATAGAAAATGTATTTAATCCCTCGATCAGGGGTTTTTAGAGTTGTAAAACATCTCTCATGCTAAAAATACCTTTTTTGTTTTGAATCCATTCGGCAGCAAGCACAGCGCCCAAGGCGAAGCCAGTCCGGTTGTGCGCAGTATGTGTAATGGAAATCTCATCGATTTCTGAACGATGGGTAACCGTATGGGTGCCAGGCACTTCATCTTTTCGAATGGAGCTAATCGGAACGCCTTCTCCTTTATCTTCAACCAAATGCCATGCGTTGCCCTCTGATGGGATTCCTTCTGCTAGGGTAATTGCTGTGCCACTGGGCTTGTCGAGTTTTTGTGTGTGATGAATTTCTTCTATCGAAGCAGTGTAAAGCGGATGTTTTTGCATCATGTCAGCCAACTTTGCATTGAGCTCGAAAAACAGATTTACTCCTAAACTAAAATTAGAAGCATAAAGAAATGCACCCTCGCTTTGTTGGCATAGGGCTTCAACTTCGGTAAGCTGGTCTAGCCAACCAGTGGTGCCACAAACTACAGGGATTCCTTTGCGGATCGCAACCGTGATGTTATCGTAAGCAGCCATGGGAACGCTAAAATTGATTGCGACATCTGCCTCATAGGCCTCATCTGGATTGTCTTTATCGATTTTGGCAACGATTGTATGCCCTCTATCAATAGCGATTTTTTCAATGGCTTGTCCCATGCGACCGTAACCGAGTAATGCAATCTTCATATTGCAAATTTAAAAATTGAAATTTAGACTCACTCCAAAATGATGATCTGAAACGATAGGATTGTGATCCATATAGGGTTTTAGACTCAGATTTTGGTTGAGATTATACTGTTTTAGGTGTGCGTCGATATTGGCATCTAGGATATTGAGAAAGTAGGTGCCAATGATAAACAACATGGATTGATCGCGATATTGTTTATAAAAATTCATCCCATCAATCAAACGGTCATTATCAAGAATAACTCCTTGAAACTCATCATCTGTATATCCTGCCAATCTCCGTTTATAAGCATTTCTATAGCGTTTGAAATTTTTGTTGTTTAAGTCGTAGTAATAAATCGACGCACCAAGTCCCCCATAGATCAGCGGGAGTTTCCAATATCGTTTGTTGTATACTTGTCCCAACCCTGGTAAAACCGCCGAGTAAAAAGTGGCTTTTGCTGGACGAAGCGGGTCGATTTCCTTCTTGATTGAATTCGATAAATCTTGTTGTTGTCCAAAGCAAACAAAAGAAATCAGCACAACGAGTTGTGTAAGCTTAGGGTTCACTTTGCAGTCGTTTGGTCAAGGACTTAAAATCTTTTTCAGAAGTAAACGGAATCACAATTTGCCCACCACCTGAGGCGTTGAGTTGGATACGTGCTTTGTCGCCAAACAGTTTTTGATAGAATTTTAATTTCTTTTCGATGTATGGACTGGAAGCTGGTAATTTTTTTGGAGGGGTGGCGGGATCTGCTTTGACCAGCTTTTCCGTTGCACGCACCGACAAGCCCTTTGCCAAAATTTGTTCATAGATACTGAGCTGGGTACTTCGGTCTTCCAACGAGATCAATGCGCGACCATGCCCCATTGATATAAACGCATCACGCATCCCTGTTTGAATGATCGGATCAAGTCGCAGTAGTCTGAGATAATTTGTAATTGTCGAACGCTTTTTTCCAACACGTTCGCTCAATTCTTCTTGGGTGAGTTCAATCTCATTGATAAGGCGTTGATAGGAGAGGGCAACCTCAATTGGATCCAAATCTTCCCGCTGGATGTTTTCCACCAAAGCCATTTCCAAAGACTCTTGGTCGTCGGCAGTGCGGACAAATGAAGGGATTGTTGACAGCCCAACACTTTTGGCAGCTCGTAATCTTCGCTCACCTGAAACCAGTTGGAAGGTTCCACTCTCGGTTTTCCGTACCGTGATGGGTTGTATAACGCCAAGGGCTTGTATGGATTTGGCTAAATCTTCAATTGCTTCTTGATTGAAGTTGGTTCTTGGCTGAAACGGGTTGACTTCAATTTGATCGAGTGTAAGCTCAACGACATTCCCAACAAAGGACTCGCTGGAAGGGCTTAAACTTGCTGAATCGTCCAAAAGAGCGGACAATCCGCGTCCAAGTGCTTGCCGTTTATTTGCTTTTGCCATTTATCTTGTTTTTTTCGATGACTTCGTGCGCTAAATTTAAGTAATTTTCGGCACCTTTACTCGTGCTGTCATAATCTAAAATGCTTTCGCCATAACTCGGTGCTTCCCCAATTTTCACATTGCGTTGGATAATGGTGTTAAATACCATTTCATGAAAATGTTTTTTGACCTCATCCACAACTTGATTGGAAAGACGTAGCCTGGAATCATACATGGTCAATAGCATCCCTTCAATATCTAAGTTTTTGTTGTGAATACGTTGTACGCTCTTGATCGTGTTGAGAAGTTTTCCCAGTCCTTCGAGTGCAAAGTATTCACATTGGATCGGAATCAGAACCGAATCTGAAGTCGTCAGCGCATTTAGTGTGAGCAATCCAAGAGAAGGCGCACAGTCGATGATCACAAAATCGTATTGCTCTCTAACTCCTTCAAGAGCTTGGTACAACATATACTCGCGGTTGGGTTTGTCAACCAATTCAATTTCGATGGCGACAAGGTCGATGTGTGAAGGCACGATATGTACGTTTGCTGACGGTACAGAAATTATCACCTGATCTAAGGGTGCAGAGTGCTCCAAAAGTTGATAGGTTCCCTTGTTTTGATGTTCGACGTCTATACCAAATCCAGATGTTGCATTTGCCTGAGGGTCAGCGTCAATTACAAGAACTTTTTGTTCTAAAACCCCTAAGCTTGCTGCAAGATTGACAGCGGTTGTTGTTTTTCCAACACCTCCTTTTTGATTCGCTATGGCAATAATTTTACCCATGGGGCATCTTGTGAAATGAGGATTAAATGTACAATTTAACAGAGTAAAAAAGAACGAAATCGAGTAAAAAAATTACTTTTTTTTCAACATCGCTTTTTTCAGGACTACCCAGAGTGCTTTTGGGATTTTATCGAGCATATTAAACTGGCCAGCTCCCTTTAGCCACTCCCCACCATCTAGTACAATAACCTCTCCATTGAGATATGCACCAAAGTCAGAAACCACATAAGCCGCAAGATTGGCAAGCTCTTGACGCGCACCCACTCGACCAAGGGGTACTTTTTTTGCAGGATCAAACTTTTTCAACAATGGCCCAGGTAGCAAGCGATCCCAAGCTCCTTTTGTCGGGAATGGCCCAGGTGCAATTGCATTAAAACGCATGCCATATTTTGACCATTCAACAGCCAAAGAACGTGTCATGGCCAATACCCCTCCCTTAGCAGTTGCGGATGGAACAACATAGCCCGAACCAGTAAATGCATAGGTGGTAACAATGTTTAATACATTGACATTTTTTTGTTTGGTTTTGATCCAATGTTTACCAAAGACCATGGTACAGTTTTTTGTTCCAGTCAATACGATATCTACAATGGTATCAAACGCATTGCTCGATAAATTTTCGGTAGGCGAGATAAAGTTTCCAGCAGCATTGTTGAGCAAAACATCAATCGGACCAAAATGGTCTATAACTTGTTTGTGCATCTGCTCGACTTGCTCATAATCTCGAACGTCACAAGCAACAGCGAAGCATTCACCGCCCGTTGCATCACGAAGTTCTTTGGCCGCTGCTTCGAGCTTTTCCAATTTGCGGGAGGTTATGGCAACCTTGGCACCAAGTTCCATAAAATAGGAAGTCATGGCCTTGCCAAGTCCGCTACCACCCCCAGTTACAACAATTACTTTCCCTGCTAAACTCCCTTCACGGAGCATTTTGTCGGTGTGTGTCATACGCTAAAAATACAATATTTTAAGAGGAAGCATCTAAGCTGTCTCTAAATTCGATGATAAAAATATCTTCATCCGCCTTTTTGAGATAGTAATTTTCACGCCCAAACTTTTCTAGTTCAATCGAATCGGATAACTTCTCAATAAATATTTGGTCGTCTTGAATTTGGCGTATCAGCTCCTCTTTTTGACGATCAAGATCATCTATTTTTGATTCTAAGCTCCATAAAATTCGAAACGAGTTGGTGTCGAAAAACAACATCCATATGATAAAAAAGGCACTGACGAGCACATAGATATTTGTACCTAACTTAAACCAACGAGATTCTCGAATTTGTTTTAGATTCACTTGATTAGTTTGTTTACCAAATTACAAAAAGAACCCAATCTAGACAGATCGTCTTTGTTATTATCAAAAATATAATCTGAAGTTTCTTTGTGGGGTTGAATATGGGCATTATGCATTGGTAAAATTGTGTCCTCAAAACGATGCTTAACCTCTTCGGTAGTTCGACCTCGTGTTTGAATATCTCTGGCCATTCTTCTGCGTAGGCGCGTGTCGTCTTCCGCATCGATAAAAATGGTCGTCGTAAATTGCTCTCTCAATGGAGTATGAGCGAAAATTAAAATCCCTTCAACCAGCACAACTGGCTTTGGAAAAACCTTGATAAACTGATCAGAGCGCAAGTGCTCGCTGTATGAATAGATTGGGGAATGGATAGATTTCCCATCTTTGAGTTGATTCAGATGTGAAACAAACAAATCATAATCGACAGCATTGGGATGATCGTAATTGAGCTCACAACGTTCTTCAAACGTTAGCGTGTCATGGTTTTTGTAGTAGGAATCTTGTGAGATTACACTCACGAAATCAGTGGACAAATGCGTACGAATAGCTTGGACTAAAGTTGTTTTTCCTGAACCAGAGCCACCACAGATTCCAATAACCTTCATCATTCCGTTTCTTTTATCCCATGAACATACGCCTCAGTTACGATTACATCTGTGGTATTTCCCCAGCTATTCAAAATGTAATTCGTGACATCCGCAATTTCGTCATTTTCCAAACCCATAGGAGCCATGGTATTATTATATCGTACGCCGTTTACAGTGATGGGGCCATGGATGCCATATTTGATGCTATGAATGGTGGCTTTTACATCTTTTAAAAAATCAGCACTCGCTAGGGGAGGGATCAGGCCAGACTCACCAGTTCCATCGGGAAGGTGGCAGCGCACACAAAAATCATCATACACCATCTGCCCACGCTCGTAGCTGTCTTCCATATTATTTTGAGCGAATGTTACGGAAGATAGGAAGAGAATGAATATGAAGAACCTCATGGATTTGGTACAATTTTACAAATTCCTTTGTTCTCAACCGCTAAGTAAAGAAACCCATCTGGTCCAAGAATCACATCGCGAACACGACCGATTTCATTGGCGATTTTTTCTCGAAAAACAACACGGTTGTTATCAAACGTCAAGCGTTCTAAATAATTGAATTTTAAGGATCCCACGACCAAGCTCCCGTCCCAATCCGCATAGGCAGAATTGTGAACAAAAGCCATTCCAGAGGGCGCAATGGAAGGAATCCAGTAATACAAAGGTTGTTCCATGCCCGGAAGTGCCTTGTCTTCGGTAATCGTAGTGCCAGTATAGTTTTTACCATAAGTGATTTTTGGCCACCCATAGTTTTTGCCAGCTTGTATGATATTGATTTCGTCACCGCCTTTTGGTCCGTGTTCATGAGTCCAAATCTCACCAGTCACGGGGTGTTTGGTCATTCCTTGTGGGTTTCGGTGTCCATAGGAGTAAACAGCTGTTTTTGCGTTTGAAACATCTACAAAAGGATTGTCGGTAGGGATTTCGCCGCTGTCCGTCAGGCGATATACTTTCCCGCCGTCTTTGGTAAGGTCTTGAGGGTTAACGTCTCGATTTCCACGGTCACCAACGGTAAAGTATAAATAACCATCAGTGTCAAAAACAATTCGAGAGCCAAAATGAACCCCTTTTTTTGTGTTTGGTTCCGCTTTGTAGAGAAGGGAGACGTCTTGCAATGCGTTGCCTTGTAAAACTGCGCGATAGAGAGCAGTGTTTCCACCAGATTCATCCGAATCTACTGAAGAAGATTGGGTAAAATAGATGATGTTATTGTCTTTGAAATTTGGGTGTATCGCAATCCCCATGAGTCCCCCTTGTCCACGAACGTAGGTGGTGGGTACATTTTGAATAATGGTTTTTTGACCATTTTGAAAATGAATGAGCTCCCCCTCTTTTTCAGTAATGAGTAAACTGTTATCGGGAAGGAAAGCCATTCCCCAAGGGGTTTCCAAATCAGGCACGATCACTTCGATGGTGTAATTTGTATGATCTGGAGTTGAGATTGTAACGTCAGGTTGTCCACAAGCGAAAATGACTTGTAGAAGTAAAACATAAGAAAAGTATCGCGTTGTCATAATGTTCAAAGAAACAAAAAAACCTAACTTAATCAAAGTTAGGCATCTTAGTCGGTATGACAGGATTTAAATAATCCCTATACATCGCATTTGTTGCAAATAGATGCCTTATGCGAATGCATTTTGATATTTTATTTTTAATTTTTTTTCAAGTAAACTTGTGTTAAATTAAAAAAAAACACCCAACTTCTTCGAAGTCAGGCATCTGCTTGTCGGGATGACAGGATTTGAACCTGCGACCCCACGCACCCCATGCGTGTGCGCTACCAGGCTGCGCCACATCCCGTAAGGATCAATTGTTGTCGGGGTGGCAGGATTCGAACCTGCGACCTCCTGCTCCCAAAGCAGGCGC
>JAQWIL010000036.1 GCA_029248885.1 Flavobacteriaceae bacterium | reverse complement strand
TTATGAAATTTATCCCAAATATCCTCACCTTAGCAAATGCTGCACTTGGTTGTTGCGCACTTTTTTTTATTGCGATTTTGGATTTTGACATGGCTGCCCTTTGTGTCTTGTTAGCCGCTGTATTTGATTTTTTTGATGGTTTTGTCGCTCGTACTATGGGGTGGACAAGTCGATTTGGCGCTGAACTGGATTCTTTGGCAGATGTGATTAGTTTTGGGGTTGTTCCTGGGGCGCTTGCCACGGTGATGCTAGCAACGATAAACATTGATCCCCCTTGGATATTTCTCGGGTTTATCATTACTCTCGCTTCTGCTTACCGGTTGGCAAAGTATAATACAAGTGAGAATAGTCAGGCCTACTTTAGAGGTCTTCCCACCCCTGCAAATGCTCTACTTTGGATTGGGGTTCCTCATCTCGGCCTAGATTTGACTTTTCCTTTCCTTATAGGTGGCATTGCCATCATGTCATATTTACTTAATAGCTCACTTATTTTTTATCGTTTCCAGCTTAAAAATTCGGCAACCACTGCTGTGATGGTGTTACTAACCATGCTATCACTTTTGTTTTTGTGGATGCGTTTTGGTCATGGCGCATGGAGTTTAGCAATGGGTATATACATTGTACTTTCAGTAATATACCGCTTTGTGTCGAATTCTAAAGGGTGATTTTCTTTTTGCGGAGTTCAAAATTTTGCCCGAGATAAACTTTTCGAACAATCTCATCATTTGCTAAATCTTCGGGTTTTCCAGCTTTCAGTATTTTTCCTTCAAACATCAAATAGGTTCGGTCAGTGATTGCCAATGTTTCCTGAACATTATGATCGGTAATCAAAATCCCGATGTTTTTTTTCTTCAAATGAGCCACAATTTTTTGAATATCCTCAACCGCAACAGGATCAACTCCAGCAAAGGGCTCGTCTAGAAGTAGAAATTTAGGGTCTGTTGCCAATGCACGTGCAATTTCTGTACGCCTACGCTCTCCGCCTGACAGTAAATCCCCACGATTTTTTCGAATGGCGGTTAAGCTAAATTCTTCAAGTAAAGACTCTGTTTTTTCTTGTTGTTCAGACTTACTCATTTTGGTAAGCTCTAACACACAACGTATATTGTCTTCTACACTCAATTTGCGAAACACAGATGCCTCCTGTGCCAAATAGCCAATACCATTTTGTGCGCGTCGATACATGGGAAAGGAGGTGATGTTGGTGTCGTCCAGCACAATCGAACCAGAGTTGGGTTTAATCAAGCCAACAATGGTGTAAAAAGACGTTGTTTTTCCTGCACCATTTGGACCGAGTAGTCCAACGATTTCGCCTTGACTTACTTCAATGCTGACGTCATCCACAACTTTTCGGTTGCCGTATCGTTTGGTAATATGATTTGCTGCTAATTTTAACATTGTCTCAGCTTTTTTTGTTCATGTTTCGAACAACTCGTTTGGATATAAAAATACTCAACTCATATAAAATAAGCACAGGAATTGCAACAATGATTTGACTCGCCACATCTGGCGGTGTGATTACGGCTGATAAAAACATGACCAAGACCAGTGCTATTTTTCGGTAATTGCGCATAAGCTCTGGGGTGATCAGCCCGACTTTAGTCAAAAAATAAACCAAAATGGGTAGCTCAAAAATGAGGCCAGACGCCAAGACAGATGCCCGGATTAGCGCGGTGTAGCTACTGAGGTCAAAATCATTGAATATCTCTGTGCTTACAGTATAGGTTCCTAAAAATCGTATTGAAAGAGGCGTAACCACATAATAGCCAAATAAAACACCTATAAAAAACAAAAGTGAGGATATGGATATGAAACCGCTTGCTGTTCTTTTCTCATTGTTATAGAGACCTGGGCTGATAAATTTCCAAAACTGATAAATCACATAGGGAAACGCCACGACAAACCCCAAGGTAATCGACGTCCAAATATGTGCTGAAAATTGTCCAGCCATGGTACGACTCTGAATTCGAAAAGGCAGTTCATTGATGCAAAAGCTATCGTCAAAGCCAAGAAGGTTGGACGCTTGACAGAGTAGTTTATAGGTTAGAAAATCTGTTTTTTTAGGGCCAAAAAGTAAAACGTCAAAAACAAAATTTTTCGCCAAAAATGCAGCTATAGCAGCAATCAATATGGCTACAATTGATCGAAGAAGATGCCATCGCAAATCTTCTAAGTGTTCCAAAAAAGACATTTCTTTTTCAGCCATCAATTCAGTCCTTCGTTAAGAATTTTGTGTAGATGCACAATGCCAATATATTCCCCTTTTTTCATGACCAACAATTGGCTAATGTTGTTCTTTTGCATAATGTTTAGGGCTTCGGATGCGAGTATATTTGATTCAACCTGTTTTGGTTTGGGGTTCATAATATCTTTGGCTGTGATCGAGCTCAAATCTGATGTTTTTTCTAAAACCCTTCTGATGTCACCATCCGTGATGATTCCACAAACTCTACCTTGATCAATGACAGCCGTGGAACCAACTCGCTTTTCGCCCATTTCAATAATCACGTCGCTAACTGGTGAGCTTGGCTGAACAATCGGAATATTTTTCGTGTCAACGATTGTTTTTACCGTTAAGTACAACGCTTTACCGAGCGAGCCACCAGGATGAAATTGAGCAAAGTCACTTTTGCCAAAACCGCGCATTTCGAGTAAGCAGATGGCAATTGCGTCTCCCATGACAAGTTGAGCAGTTGTGCTAGTTGTTGGCGCCAAGTTATTTGGACAGGCCTCTTTCTTGATAGCGACGTCAAGCACATAATTTGATTCTTTGGCTAAAAAAGATGTAGAGTTTCCAGTCACACCAATTACAGTATTCCCCATCGCTTTGATCAACGGGATCAAAGCTTTGATTTCTGGGGTGTTTCCACTTTTGGAAATAAAAAGGACAATGTCTTCTTTGGCGACCATTCCCAAATCTCCGTGAATCGCATCTGCAGCATGCATAAACATCGCACGCGTTCCAGTCGAATTGAGAGTGGCAGTTATTTTCATACCGATTAATGCACTTTTGCCAATGCCTGTGATGACCAAGCGTGATTTGGATTTATAAATCAAATCAATCACCTCGACAAAGTCTTTGTTCAACTGCTTTTCAAGATGAGCAATTGCATTGCTTTGGTTGGTAAAGCATGCTTTGGCGATGTTGAGAATATCAGTTTTTTTGTTCAAAGTGCAGAGATTGTGTTTGGTTTGGAAATTATGATGTATATTTAGTAGGCAAATGTACAAAATCGGCATTACTGTTAAATATGAGTTCCAAAGATTATAAGCTTTCTTCTTCCTTAAAGCATTTTTTTGGATTCTCTAAATTCCGAGGTCTTCAAGAAGAAGTGATTCACACCTTGCTTTCTGGCAAGGACACCTTTGTGATTATGCCCACTGGCGGAGGAAAATCTTTGTGTTATCAATTGCCCGCATTGATTCTTGAAGGAACCGCTATTGTTGTATCCCCACTCATCGCTTTGATGAAAAATCAAGTTGATGCCATTCGTGGAATTTCAAAACAAGATGGCGTAGCGCACGTATTGAATTCCTCACTGACCAAAAGTCAAGTGCAAACGGTAAAGGATGATATCACAAGCGGGGTTACCAAATTGTTGTATGTGGCGCCAGAGTCCCTGACCAAACAAGACTATGTTGATTTTTTGCGCTCTGTTCCCATTAGTTTTATGGCAGTAGACGAGGCGCACTGTATTTCAGAATGGGGTCATGACTTTAGACCAGAGTACCGAAACTTAAGAGAGATATTAGATCGCATAGACAAAAATATTCCAGTGATTGGTTTAACCGCCACAGCCACACCCAAGGTGCAAGAAGATATTTTAAAAAATCTCGGGATCACAAATGCGGTTACCTTTAAGGCGTCTTTTAATCGTCCAAATTTATTTTATGAGGTGCTGCCAAAGACAGATCAAGTTGACAGAGACATTACCTCATTTATCAAAAAAAATGAAGGGAAATCAGGTATTGTATATTGCTTGTCTAGGAAACGTGTAGAAGAGCTAGCTCATGTCTTGCAGGTCAATGGTATCAAAGCGGTGCCATATCACGCAGGGCTAGACACCAAACAACGTGTGAAAAATCAAGACATGTTTTTGATGGAAGATGTAGATGTGGTCGTGGCTACCATTGCGTTTGGAATGGGAATCGATAAGCCCGATGTACGCTTTGTAATCCATCACGATATTCCAAAAAGTATTGAGAGCTACTATCAAGAAACGGGTCGTGCGGGTCGTGATGGTGGAGAAGGGCATTGCTTGGCTTTTTATGCCTATAAAGACATCGAAAAGCTAGAAAAATTCATGTCTGGAAAACCCATTGCGGAGCAAGAAATTGGCTACGCTCTTCTGCACGAAATGGTTGCCTATGCGGAAACTTCGATGTCCAGGCGTAAGTTTATCCTGCACTATTTTGGCGAAGAGTTTGACGAAAACGATGGTCTTGGTGCAGATATGGATGACAATTCAAGAAATCCAAAACCAAAAAAGGAGGCTCAAAAGCAAGTTGAAAAACTCCTAGGGGTCATCAACTATACCGCCCAACAATATCGATTTAAGGAAATCGTCAATATTCTTTCGGGCATTAAAAATGCCTTGTTGATCACCCGTCAGGTTGTCGATCAAGATTTTTTTGGTGTGGGCTCGGACCAGTCTCCATCTTATTGGCGAGCGCTGATTCGCCAACTCCTTGTGGCTGGTTTACTCAAAAAAGAAATTGAAAGTTATGGCGTCATCAAGTTGACGGAAAAAGGTGCGGATTTCCTTCAATCTCCTCACTCATTTTTCATGACCGAAAATCATGAATACGATCAAGTCCAATCCTCATCTTCATCGAGTGGGGGTGGCGTAGCGGTGTTTGACAAAAAATTGCACGGACTTTTGATGAAAGAACGAAAAAGGGTGGCAGAACAATCTGGTGTCCCTCCTTATGCGGTTTTTCAAGAATCTTCTATCGAAGACATGCTTTTGAAGTATCCAATTAACATTGAAGAACTCAAAAACATCCACGGGGTTGGAGAGGGGAAAGCGATGAAATTTGGAAGCTCTTTTGTTAAACTCATCGAAAAATATTGTGAGGACAATGACGTTGTCCGTCCGCAAGATATCATCATCAAAAGTACGGGCGCCAATTCAACACTCAAGTTGTATATCATTCAAAATATCGACCGAAAACTGCCCCTCGAAGATATTGCCAATGCCAAGGGAATGGACAGAACTACCTTTATCAAAGAACTTGAAACAATTGTTTTTTCAGGAACAAAGCTGGATATTGGCTATGAGGTGGATGCCTTGTTTGACGAGGATCAACAGGACGAGCTGAAGGAGTATTTTATGGAAGCTGAAAACGATGATATTCAAGAAACTTTTGATGAGTTTGATGGCGAATTTGAAGAAGATGACCTGCGAATTTTCCGCATCAAATTTATTAGTGAAGTTGCCAATTAAGCACTTTTCTTTTCGCTATATTTGCCGCCAAATAAATTGACATGAAAGACGGTATTTACGCTGCAATCCACACCCAAAAAGGAATCTTAACTCTTCAACTTCATTACGAAAAAACACCAGCTACGGTAGGTAATTTTATCGGTTTGGCAGAAGGAAGCTTAGCCAACGAAGTAAAGCAAAGCGGTACACCTTATTATGATGGCTTGAATTTTCACCGTGTGATACCAGACTTTATGATTCAGGGCGGTTGCCCACAGGGGAGTGGAGTTGGCGGACCCGGCTACCAATTTGACGACGAAATCGATTCCAGTTTACCTCATGACAAAGCCGGTATTTTATCGATGGCAAACGCTGGCCCCGGAACAAACGGAAGTCAATTTTTTATTACCCATGTTCCTACCCCCTGGCTAGACGGAAAACATACGGTCTTTGGCTGTGTTGTCGAGGGGCAAGAAATTGTTGACTCCATTGCAGAGGGTGATAAAATCGATAAAATCGAGATTCAACGCGTTGGTAAAGATGCCCAGGACTGGGATGCTGTTGCTGCCTTCAACTCGTTTAATCAAATGTCACAGGAACGTATCGAAACTCAAAAAGTCAAGCAAGCAGAAGAACTCGAAAAAGTGAGTGCGGGTTTTCAGCAAACGGATAGCGGCTTGCGCTATCAAATCATTCAAGAAGGTACAGGGCAACAAGCGACTGTTGGCCAAACGGTTTCAGTTCACTACAAAGGGCAACTCCTTGATGGAACAGTGTTTGACTCTTCATACAAACGCCAACAACCCATCGACTTTGTTTTGGGCCAAGGTCAGGTAATTCCTGGATGGGATGAAGGGGTGTCCTTACTAAAAGTAGGAGATAAAGCCCGTTTTGTGATTCCTTCCGACTTGGCTTATGGATCTAGAGGGGCTGGAGGTGTAATTCCGCCAGATGCTGCATTGATTTTTGATGTGGAGCTTGTGGAAGTGAGCTAGCTCTTCCACTTGATATTACAGCCGATACTCGGCTTTTGAGTCACGGAGATCTCTTTTCCATCACACATGGCCTCCAATGCGGATCGCATGTCGTTTCCAGTTACTGGAATTCCATTTTCTGGTCTAGAGTCGTCCAACTGTCCGCGGTAAACTAAAGACTTGTTCTTGTCAAAAATATAAAAATCAGGCGTGCAAGCGGCATCGTATGCGCGTGCAACTTCTTGGGTTTTATCATAGAGATAGGGAAAAGGAAAATTTTGCTCGGCAGCTACTTTGGTCATCAAATCGGGAGCGTCGTCTGGGTAGTTTTCGACATCATTGCTCGATATCGCAACAAAAGAAACGCCTTTATCCAAGTAATCATTGGCCAAATCAACAACCCCTGCAAAGACATGTTTGACAAATGGACAGTGATTGCAGATAAACATCACTACTGTTCCCTCTTTTCCTTGAATTTGGTCAAGCGATAAGGTTTCTCCACTTACCATGTCTGGAAGTGAGAATGCAGGAGCTTGAGTGCCCAAGGGCAACATATTAGACGGTGTACGTGCCATGTTTTTTTACAAACATACAAATATCATTCCTGCTCATCATCTTTTTTTGAAATTGAGTTTTCATCCACACTTTCCGATTTTTCAGATGGATTTGACTTATTTTTTTCTTCGATGAGCTGAATCACGTCCTTAAAGTGCTGATAAAATTCATAGATGGATTCTTCGTAAATATGAAGGGTTTCACGAAAATATTGTGGATTGTCAGGAGCAGAATTTATATCTCGAATACTTTGTGTTAATTTGAGATAATGTTTTCCATATTTATTTTCATAAACATCAAAAAAATACGTTTTATGACGGCTTCTAAATCGGTGGGACATAACGGGGCTATGATGTATTTTGTCTTCGCTCATTGGATTTTGATTCGGGTTAATATTGTTTAAAATTAAGATTTTTAAACGAAACCGCAAATTGCTTACAGCTGCTTTTTACACAGCTCTGCATAATGGCCAGGCGCGTTGACTAATGCCTCATGCGTACCATATTGGACAATGCGACCTTCGTCCATCACCAGTATATAATCTGCATTTTTTGCAGAAGACACCCGATGGCAAACCACGATTGTTGTCGATTGAAAAGACATCGATTTTAGATTGCTCAAAATGGTTTCCTCGGTTTGGGTGTCCACAGCGGAAAAGGAATCGTCAAAGAGTAAAATTTTGGGCTGTTTAATCAAAGCTCTAGCGATTGACATCCGTTGCTTTTGGCCACCAGAAAGGGATACGCCTCGCTCTCCAATAATTGTTTGATAGCCCTTAGAAAAATTCATGATGCTATTGTGAACAGCCGCTTGTTTGGCAGCGTTTTCAACTTCTTTTTTGGTTGCTTTAGCGTTTCCAAAACGGATATTATTTTCCAATGTGTCTGAAAATAAAAAGGCCTCTTGCGGTACAGCTCCAATATGATTTCTCAGAGCGTTGAGGTCGAGCTCCCGAACATTTATACCACCAACTCTGACGACTCCTGAACTCACATCATACATTCTTGTGATAAGCTGTAAAAGCGTTGTTTTTCCACATCCTGTCCGACCCAAAATTGCTAAGGTTTTTCCAGATTCAAGTTGAAAGCTGACCCCTTTAACGGCTTCTTCTCTGTCATCGTCATAAGAAAATGAAACATTCTCAAATTCGATAGCATAGGATTGGAGATTTTTACCACCTATTGGATTGACAATCTCTGGCTCTTGCCCCAAAAACTCATTGATTCGTTTTTGTGAAGCGTCCGCCTGTTGTACAATCGAAGTCACCCATCCAACAGTAGCCACGGGCCAAGTCAACATATTGATGTAAATGATAAATTCTGCTAGGGTGCCCAATTCAATTTGACCATTGATAAACTGCCTACCGCCAATAAATATGACCAAAATATTGGACAGGCCAATCAATAAAATCATTAATGGGAAAAACCATGCTTGTACTTGAACCAGGTGCATATTTTTTGACATGCTTCCCAAAGCCAAGGACCCCATTTTTTGGTTTGCAGTTGGCTCTATGGCATTGGCTTTGATAACTCCAATTCCGCTAAACATTTCTTGCGCAAAAGCAGATAGTTTAGATAGGTACTCTTGTACAATGGTACTGCGTTTGTGGATCGATCTGCTCAATTGATAGATGGCCAATGACAGTAGCGGAAGGGGTGCCAAAGCATAGAGAGTCAAGGTGGGAGCTACACTCAACATATAGGAGATCACAATCACAAAAAGAGAAACCGTATTGATGCTGTACATCAGTGCAGGACCAAAATACATACGCACCTTGGACACGTCTTCACTAATTCTGTTCATCAAATCTCCTGTTCGATTGTTTTTGTAAAAGTTTAAGCTCAATCGTTGATAATGTTGATAAATTTCATTTTTAAGATCAAACTCAATAAAACGCGACACATTGATAATCGTTTGTCGCATGGTAAAGGTAAATAGTCCTGATAGTATGGCAGCTCCAATGATCAACGCAATGTTTTGCAGCAAGATGCTTTTGGTTTGTGTGAGGTCTCCAGAGGGGTCGGTTAGATATCGATTGACCGCAGTGATTGAATCACCAACCAAACTCGGTGCAACAACGGCAAATATCTTAGCGGCAATCGTAAAAAACAAGCCGAGCACAAGACGTATTCGATACTTGTAAAGATATTTGTTAAGGTATTGTAATGCCTTCAATTGTTTAAAATTCTGTCTTCAAAGATAGTGTGCAAGTTTTAATTGACCGTTTGTGGATTTCAAACCGTTAATAAGTGTATTTTTGTATGGAATTTATGAAACTTTGACATGCTGACCAGACGACATTTGCGAATAAAAGTGATGCAACAGCTTTACGCAAATACCATAAGTTATCCTTTTGACCTCAAAGTCGCTCAACAACAATTACAGCTCAGTAATACAGGTTTTTTTGAATTGTATCTGTTGCTGCTCAATATGTTTATTGAGGTGCAAACTTGTGGTCAGTCACTTCACAAACTCGCTGAAAAGCAGTATTTGAAAGCCAATTCTGATCAGCTCAATCCAAAATTCTTTTCCAATCAAGTCATCGCAAAATTATCTAACAGCAAGATTTTGGAATCAAAGACTTCTAAATTTAAAATCAATTATTGGAAAAAGCACGATGAGTATGTTCGTTTGATATGGGATCAAGTTGCTGCAAGTGATTGTTATGCTGCCTATCTTTCAGAAAATGAAACTGGTTTTGTGGCCGATAAGACGGCTCTGATTGATCTTTTTACCGACGTTATTGCGCCCTATGACCGACTTCATGAATTGATCGAAGAGATCAAGCCCTCATGGGTCGATGATTACCCACTGGTCAATACCATTGTACGAAATACGCTTTCTCATATGCACGAGGATACTGACCCTGAGGATTTGATATTGACATCTGTATATAAGGATGAAGAAGACAAAACATTTTCGATCGACTTGTTAAAATCTGTGGCGGTTCATGATGAGGAGTTAATGTCTCATCTGAAAGGACGCACACCCAACTGGGAGCAAGATCGCATTGCGGTATTAGATATGATTTTGCTCAAACTCGCCATCGCTGAATTTCTGTATTTCCCATCCATTCCAACCAGGGTTACCATTAATGAATACCTCGAAATTGCTAAAGAGTATGCAACCCCAAAAAGCAGCACGTTCATCAATGGAATTTTAGATGTGATTTCCAAAGATTTGAAAAGCAAACCCACCAAGGATAAATCCTAAAAAGTATCAATCAAAATGTGTACATTTACAACAAAATTTATCGCATGAAATTCACATACATTTTATTTCTAGCAGTTTTCCTAACTGCTTGTTCGACTGATCCGTCAAAAAAAGCAAAAGCAAATGATGTTGCAACGGCAGCAGAAGCTTCAACGACTGATGCTCCTGTAATGACATTTGACAAATTATCACATGACTTTGGGACAATCAATGAAGGTGAGGTGGTAGAAACGGTGTTTACATTAACAAATACTGGCTCCTCCGATTTGATTATTCTCAATGCACGTGGAAGTTGTGGTTGTACGGTTCCTGACTATCCAAAAGACCAACCCATTGCTCCAGGGGATAGTGCAGAGGTGACGGTTAAGTTTGATTCGAACAACAAGCCGAATGCAAACAACCGATCAGTGACGTTTACAACCAACACTGAAAAGGGTAGAGAGGTTGTTCAAATTAGAACATTTGTTACCCCTGACCCATTAAAAGAACAACAACGAGAAGCCCGTCGCCAAGCTGCGCAGGCCAATCAATAATTAACGAATAACAATTATGGAAGGCGCATTCACAGGTCAACTCCCATTTCTGTTGATGATGTTTGGAATCATATTCTTTTTTATGATTCTTCCACAGCAACGCAGAGCGAAAAAAGATAAAGCTTTTAAAAACAGTATGAAAAAGGGAGACCGTGTGATTACCAAGTTTGGTGTCCATGGAAAAATTGTAGAAGTCAATGATCAAAACGATTCTTGCGTAGTGGAAACCATGGCTGGAAAATTGAAAATGGAACGAAGTTTCATTTCGATGGAGCTCAGTCAAAAGCTCGCACCGCCCTCCAAAAAATAACGACCAAAAGCGCCTCTGGCGCTTTTTTTATGTAAGAGTAGGTGTATAAACAACTCATTAGACCCATTTTGTTTTTATTCGATGCGGAGAGCGTTCACCATTTTTCTTTTGCATCAATCCGGCTTATTCATAAAATCCCTTTTGTGGGGGCCTTGGTTCGTCTGTTTTATACCGTAAATCATCCCAAACTGGAACGCCATGTATTTGGTATTCGTTTTCCAAATCCAATTGGTCTCGCTGCTGGTTTTGACAAAGATGCCAAGCTGTATAAAGAGCTTTCCAATTTCGGATTTGGCTTTATTGAAATCGGAACCCTTACACCAAAACCTCAAGACGGAAACCCCAGGAAACGTCTTTTTCGATTGTTAGCCGATCAGGGGATTATCAATCGGATGGGATTTAATAATCAAGGTGTTGATGCAGCAATTTCCAGATTAAAAAAGAATAAGAATGTGATTATAGGGGGCAATATCGGTAAAAACAAAACAACACCAAACGACCAAGCTTCTGAAGATTATCTCCTTTGTTTTGATGCCTTATTTCCTCATGTCGATTATTTTGTTGTGAATGTCAGTTCGCCAAACACACCAAACTTGCGGGAGTTGCAAGAAAAAAAACCTCTTACGGCTCTGCTGCAAACCCTACAAGCAGAAAACCAGAAGCACCAATACCCCAAGCCCATCTTGTTAAAAATCGCTCCCGATCTGACCGATACCCAATTGTTAGATATCATCGATATTGTTTCTGACACCAAGATCGATGGCGTCATCGCAACCAATACAACGATTGCCCGAAATGGACTTCAAAGCGACTCTGCGATTTGCGCAGAAACAGGCGGTTTGAGTGGGAAGCCCCTCAGCAACCTAAGTACCCATGTGATCCGTTTTCTTCACACAAACAGCAAAGGTAGCTTTCCCATCATCGGAGTTGGAGGCATTCACACCCCCCAAGATGCGATAGACAAATTAGAAGCAGGCGCATCCTTACTTCAAATCTACACGGGCTTTGTCTATGAAGGACCCAGAATGGTCAAGCGTATTCTCAAAGCTTTGTAGAAACAATATATTTTCTATCTTTACAAAATATTAACCCTAATCTTATTGTTTTGATTTATCTATTTATGATTCTTACTGGTCTCTTCATCGCCCTTATTTTTAATAATTTTTCCAAGTTAAAAATACGTTCTCTTTACATTTTTAGTGTAGTTGGTTCGTTTATTGGAAGTTTGGCAATTGACCCAAATCAGTTTTCACTACTGGCAAGCTTAATTGGATCGGTAATCTTTGTTTTTATTGTCTGTTGCGCACAGCGGACATAGCCTTTTTTCGCAACAGGAAACCAGGTTTACAATTGGTCTGACTGAATAATTTCATCAATTTTTGTAAGTTCACAATTCTAAAAGAACGAAGATGTCAATTCAAAAATTATTCAAGCACGCACCCTTGCTTTTGGGTTGTGTATTTATGAGCTCTTGCACAATCAAGACAGGAGTAAATAACCCTTTACTACAAGAATGGACAGGTCCATACGGTGGTCTGCCTGCTTTTGACCAAATCGATATTGCCGATGTGAAAGACGCGATGATGACTGGAATGGAGTTGAGCTTAGCAGATGTTGAAGCCATCGCCATCAACCCTGACGAACCCAATTTTGAAAATACAATTGAAGAAATGGAACGGTCTGGTGCAGCACTCGACCGTGCATTTCGCTATTATGGGATTTTAAGAAGTAATATCTCCACACCAGCATTTAGAGAAATTGATATGGCACTCGCTCCCCAATTTGCAGATTACAGTGCCAAAATCACTCAAAATCAACGTTTGTTTTCAAGGATCAAAACGATTTATGAGCGCTCGCAAGAAACCCCTTTGGAAGATGACCAGCAGCGTGTTGTGGAGCTAACATACAAGAGTTTTGAAATGAATGGTGCTGCCTTGGACTCCCTATCTAAAGCCCTTTACGCAGACATCAACCGTGAACTGTCATCTCTCTATACAACCTTTTCAAATAACGTACTCCACGATGAGGAAAATTATGTTACCTTTTTGACAAAAGACCAGTTGGGTGGACTGTCCGAGGGCTATATCAAATCCGCTGCTCGCATTGCTACTGCAAAAGGGCTGGAGGGGAAATACGCAGTGACCAATACGCGGTCTTCAATGGATCCGTTTTTGACATCTTCAACCGAACGCGATCTCCGTAAAATCGTTTGGACCAACTACTATTCGCGAGGTGACAATAATGACGAATATGACAACAAAGCAATTATTGCCAAGATTCTTGAATTGCGCCGAGAGCGAGTAGAACTCTTGGGATATCCCGATTATCCCACATGGCGCTTGCAAGATCGTATGGCGAAAAATCCAGCCAACGCACTCCAGTTGATGGAAACCGTTTGGCCAGCAGCCATTGCGCGTGTTGCGGAAGAAGTTGCTGATATGCAAGCCATTGCCGATCAAAATGGAGATCAGATTACAATCGAACCGTGGGATTATCGATTTTATGCCGAAAAGGTACGCCGGGCAAAATACGACCTCAACTCTGAGGAGGTCAAGCAGTATCTTCAACTCGATAAGCTAACCGATGCGATGCATTATGTGGCAGGACGATTGTTTAACTATTCGTTTAATCCCGTTCCAGATGGGAGCGTTCCCGTTTTTCACGAGGATGTTAAGGTTTGGGATGTGACAGACATCACAACTGGCAATCACATTGGACTGTGGTATCTCGATCCCTATGCTAGAGAAGGCAAGCGGTCAGGAGCGTGGGCAACCACTTACCGCAGTCATACCACCTTTGACGGAAAAACAAATGTGTTGGCCTCCAACAATTCCAATTTTGTCAAGCCCGCACCAGGTGAGCCGCTGCTGATTTCGTGGGATGATGCGATCACCTTCTTTCACGAATTTGGACATGCACTCCACTTCTTTTCTTCAGAAGTGCGCTATCCAACGCTCAATGGTGGGGTTCGTGATTATACGGAGTTTCAGTCTCAACTCCTCGAGCGTTGGCTCTCAACCGATGAGGTGATTGACAACTATCTGCTCCACGCAGAAACCGGCGAGCCAATGCCAGACGAATTGGTCGCTAAAATCAAAAACGCAGCGACTTTTAATCAGGGCTTTGCAACAACCGAATATCTTGCTTCCGCATTGATCGATATGAAAATACACTTGGCAGACCCAACTGATATGGATGTGGGGGCTTTTGAAAAAGAAACTCTAGCGGAGTTAAATATGCCAAAAGAACTTCCCATGCGGCATCGTACGCCTCATTTTGGGCACGTATTCTCTGGAGAGGGTTATGCCACCGCCTATTACGGCTATATGTGGGCCGATGTGCTGACTGCCGATGCCTCAGAAGCCTTTGCACAAGCACCGGGCGGCTATTATGATGAGGACTTGTCAGATAAGTTGGTGAAATACCTTTTTGCACCTCGCAATTCTATCGATCCCAACGAGGCTTTTCGTTTGTTTAGAGGTCGGGATGCAGATGTCAACGCCTTGTTACGGGCACGGGGCTTTCCAACCAAATAAGAGCAGGTGCTTGATTTTGGACTCATCGCAGCAGTTGGTCTGATCCATATGGTTGCATTGGTTAGCCCGGGACCTGACTTTGTGGTGGCCTGTCGCAATACCCTGATGTATTCACGTTCCATAGGAATTTACACTGCTGTGGGCTTTGGACTTGGGATTTGTGTACATATCAGTTATGCTGTTTTTGGATTGTCGTGGTTGATTGCCAATAATGAACTCATCTTTACAGTCATTCAATACCTTGGGGCTTTCTATCTGATATTGATTGGTATTCAATCCTTGCGGAGTTTTCAGAGTCAGATTGGACAAGAAACGGTCTCTGCCTCAAGCCGTATTTCTCCATTCCGTGCAGTCCGTATTGGTTTTATCACCAATGTCCTAAACCCCAAAGCCACGCTCTTTTTTCTGAGCTTATTTTCGACCATGCTCAACCCAACGGTTGGCAAGTTGACCTTGGTAGTGATTGCAGTGCTGCTTGTGGTGACGACCATCTTATGGTTTTCTTTGGTGGCTTTATTGATTTCCCATCCGCGTTTTACAACGACTCTAAAGCGTTATGAGAAAACAGTACACCAGTTTTTTGGGGTGTTACTGATTGGGATTGGGGGTATCATTCTAATTTTCTAAAACCCTAGAATTGTGTAAATTCGGGTGCTAAACAATAACAATGATCAAGTCCTTATCCGAATTTGAACAAGCAACAGCGCAGGCCAAAGAAAACCCAGACGGGTTCTGGAGTAAAGTCGCCAGCGAATTTGAATGGAAATCGCCTTGGAAAAAAACCCTTGACTATGACTTTTCAAAACCAGAAGTCAAATGGTTTGTCGGTGGGAAATTGAATATCACAGAAAGTTGTCTCGATCGTCATCTGGTCACACAACCAAATAAGACCGCTATTCTTTTTGAACCCAATGACCCAACTGAGGCGGCTCAACACATTACCTATAAAGAACTTCATAAACGGGTTTGTCAAACCGCCAATATGCTCAAGGCCAATGATGCCAAAAAGGGAGATCGCATTTGTATCTATATGCCCATGGTGCCTGAGTTAGCCATTGCTGTTTTGGCTTGTGCGCGAATTGGGGCGATTCACTCGGTTGTCTTTGCGGGCTTTTCAGCAACGGCTCTCGCTGCACGCATCAATGACGCTTCATGTAGTATGCTACTCACAGCTGATGGGGGATTTCGTGGCGCCAAAACCATTGCGCTAAAGAAAATTGCCGATGAGGCATTGGCCTCTTGCTCTACGGTCAACTGTTGTTTGGTTCTTCAGCGTACCCAGCAGGAGGTACAGTGGAACCCCATTGACAAATGGTGGCACGAAGAAATTGAGAAGGTTGGAAGTGATTGTCCAGCAACCGAAATGGATAGTGAAGACCCTTTATTTGTTCTTTACACTTCTGGTTCTACGGGCAAGCCCAAAGGGATGGTGCACACTTGTGGGGGCTATATGGTTTACACAGCATACACCTTTAAAAATGTGTTTCAGTGTCAGCCCAACGATGTGTATTGGTGTACAGCAGATATCGGTTGGATTACAGGGCACTCCTATATCGTTTATGGCCCTTTGGCCAATGGGGCGACTACGGTCATGTTTGAAGGCGTACCGTCTTACCCAGCTTTTGATCGTTTTTGGGAGGTCTGCGCTAAGCATAAGATCACCCATTTTTACACAGCACCAACTGCCATTCGTGCACTAGAAAAACACCCTACATCACTTGTTGAGAAACACGACTTGTCCTCTCTTAAAGTATTGGGCTCCGTAGGCGAACCCATCAATGCCGAAGCATGGCACTGGTACGATGAGCATGTTGGGAGGCACAATTGTCCTATCGTAGATACTTGGTGGCAAACCGAAACAGGAGGGATTTTAATTAGTTCCTTGGCTGGGGTAACGCCACAGAAACCAACCTTTGCAACCCTACCCATGCCAGGGGTTCAAGCGGTACTTCTAAACAATGAAGGCGATGAAATCGAAGGGGAAGGCGAAGGAATTTTGGCGATCAAGCATCCTTGGCCGTCGATTGCCCGTACCATTTGGGGAGATCACGAGCGATACAAAAATGTGTATTTCAGTGCCTATCCTGGTTATTATTTCCCTGGAGATGGTGCCCTTCGAGACGCAGAGGGGAATTTTCGCATCACAGGACGAGTTGACGATGTGGTCATTGTTTCTGGTCACAATTTGGGTACCGCTCCGATTGAGAATGCCATCAACGAACACCCAGAAGTGGTGGAAAGTGCAGTCGTCGGATTTCCACATGACATCAAAGGTAATGCCCTTTGTGCCTATGTTATTGTTCGGGATATGGGGGTTGACTCCAGTACCATAGAAAAAGAAATTCGAGAGGAGGTCGCCAAAACGATAGGTCCGATCGCCAAGCCAGATCAGATTCTGGTTGTCAGCGGATTGCCAAAAACACGTAGTGGGAAAATTATGCGCAGAATCTTGCGTAAACTCGCTGCTGGCGAGCATGACCAATTGGGCGATATATCCACCTTGTTAAACCCAGAAATAGTCGAAGAGATTAAGCGTCAAAATAGCTAAACGTTTCTCCGCTTTTTATGGTTTGTAAACTTTCGTAAATCAAACGAATCACGTTTTCTACATCTTCTTTGTGAACGGTTTCAACTGTAGTGTGCATATAACGCAACGGCAGAGAAATCAAAGCAGAAGGCACACCACCATTGCTATAGGCAAAGGCATCGGTATCTGTCCCTGTGTAGCGTGAAGATGCATGACGTTGGAAAGGAATTTTATTACTTTCTGCGGTATCGATAATTCGATCACGTAGCTTTTGCTGAATGGCAGGGGCGTAGGAAATCACAGGCCCTTTTCCAATCACATTATCACCCTGTTTCTTTTTGTCAATCATCGGAGTTGAGGTGTCATGACAAACGTCGGTTACAATTGCCACATTGGGCTGAATACGCTGTGTGATCATTTCAGCACCACGCAATCCAATTTCTTCTTGCACAGAGTTTGTAATGTAGAGACCAAAAGGAAGCTTCACCTTATTCTCATGCAATAAACGTGCAACTTCCGCAATCATAAATCCGCCGATGCGGTTATCGAGAGCACGGCAAACAAATTTATCCTTGTTGAGTACATGAAAAGCATCAGGGTAGGTAATCACACAACCAACATGAATACCCATTTTCTCGACTTCTTTTTTGTCTTTCGCTCCGACATCAATGGTGATATTTTCTAGCTTAGGCGTATCCTCCTTGCCTGCCATTCGGGTATGAATGGCTGGCCACCCAAATACTCCTTTAACAATTCCTTTTTTGGTGTGGATGTTCACCCATTTAGAAGGGGCAATCATATGGTCAGACCCACCATTGCGAATCACATGAATGAGCCCATTTTCAGTGATATAGTTCACATACCATGAAATTTCATCCGAATGCGCTTCGATAACCACCTTAAAAGGTGCATCTGGATTGATCACGCCAACAGCAGTTCCATAGGTATCCGTAATAAATGTATCAACATATGGTTTTAAATAATCCATCCAAATTTTTTGGCCCTCCCACTCATATCCAGTAGGTGAGGGGTTATTGAGATAGGTTTCTAAAAATGCCATTGATTTCTTATTGAGCACATTCGATTTTTTCATGAAATGATATTTTGAAGGCAAAAATACAATTTTAAAGATTGTGAACAGGTATTGTTTTCAGGCATTGTTTACTTTTGAAGCATGAGAGGAATTTGGTTATTATTATGTATGATTATTGCATCACTACACGCACAAACAGATTCGTTACCCATGATTATATTACCAGGTGAAAAAATACCACGATCATATATAGGATTAGAAGAAGTTGTGGTTTATGAGCCAGTGAAATTGCGTTCGTATGATGACATGAAAAAATATATGCTGTTGCGTCGTCGTGTACTCAAGGTATATCCCTATGCACAATTGGCCTCGGAGCGATTCACAACTCTCAAAGAACGTTTAGATCATATGGATAAACGTCGCCAAAAAAAGCGCTATGCCAAAAGGATTGAAAAGTATTTGGAGGGAGAGTTTTCAGAAGAATTAAAAAAGCTCACGCGCAAAGAGGGTCAAATATTGGTAAAACTGATTCATCGCGAAACGGGGATTACAACACATACTTTGGTAAAAACATACCGCAATGGACTCCGTGCGACGATTTATCAGCTTGCTGCCAGGATGTTTGACATAGATTTAAAGACAGAATTTAATCCATCGAAAGTACCTGAAGACATGTGGATTGAGGATATTTTGGTTAGAACTGGTTTGTCAGATCATTATTTTGATAAAAAAACAGAAAAAAAGTAGTTTATATATCTCTCTTATAATCAGTTTATTATATCATTTATGTTTGAGAAATTAAAAACAGGTTGTAAATAAAACAAGATAAAAATTGGTAGTGAGATAAAGAGGTCTATATTTGCAGCCGCATTAAAAGCTCTTTCACATTGGTTTAAGACATTTAAAAAAAAGTTTTTTAAATGCTTGTGAGAAAAGAAAAAGAGCGTAAATTTGCAACCGCTTTCAGAAAAATTGAGAGCAAACGAATTTAGAAGTTCATTGACTTATTGAGAATGACAGCGCGTATTTAAGTTGCTTCGGCAACTTGAAACGAAATTAAGTAGAACCATCATGAGTACTCGAATCAATTTGGTTGTCAACATTATTAAAAATTGACA
>JAQWIL010000028.1 GCA_029248885.1 Flavobacteriaceae bacterium | reverse complement strand
CCAACGTGAAACTTATTCGTGCCAACTTCCTTTTGATATTCGATCAATTTCCCGTCCTTAAGCAAGGCAAAATCTACAGATGAGGATTTTGAACGAATGATTAGTTCTTTACTCATAATGATGATTTAGTTCCTCCGAATTGTACATTCGAGGGAGGGATTAAACAATAAATTTGCACAGGATTTGTGTGCATCGGGGATATGATTTTTGGCAGACAAAGGCCGAAAATCATCTCATGTCAAAGATCGTATTGGGCAATACGTTACTAAACCTACACTTTTTTCTTATGTCGGTTTGCGCGGCTTCTTTTCTTACGCTTGTGCGTGGCTACCTTATGTCTTTTTCTTTTTTTACCACTTGGCATAGTGTGTGTTTAAATATTAATACCTACTTTAAGATACTTTCACCTTGCTTTTAACGCTATCCAAAAATACTTTAGCGGGCTTAAATGCTGGTATGTTTTGCGCTGGAATCGAAATAGTGGTATTTTTTGAAATATTTCTACCTTTCTTTTCTGCACGTGTCTTTACGACAAAGCTTCCAAATCCTCGTAGGTATACATTTTCACCTGTTTCAAGAGCATTTTTTACTTCTTTCATAAATTGTTCAACTACAGCTTGTGTCTCAATTTTTTCAACTCCGAGACGATCAGAAATTTTGGTGACAATATCTGCTTTTGTCATGCTTATTCGTTTTGATTTTTTATTTTTTTTTGGTGAGCAAATATATAAATTATAATTGAGTAAATCTCTTGGTTATCAGTGTATAAATTAAATATCTTGTGGCCGATGTCAACAAATCATCATTTTTCTGCCATAATCCAACGTTGGTACGCCATACACAAACGAGATTTGCCATGGCGTCAGGACAACGACCCGTATCGCATTTGGCTTTCAGAAGTTATTCTCCAGCAGACTCGTGTTGTTTATGGGGAGTCTTATTTCAAGCTCTTTATGTCAACCTTTCCAACTATTCATGATCTGGCGAATGCCTCAGAAGATAAAGTACTCAAATTGTGGCAAGGGTTGGGGTACTACAGCCGTGCGCGGAATTTGCACAAAACGGCTAAGCTGATTGCGAATGATTTTAATGGACTGTTTCCAAACACCTATACAGAATTGCTTGCTTTGCCTGGAGTTGGTCCATACACGGCCGCTGCGATTTCTTCCATCTGTTTCCACTTCCCTCATGCAGTGGTTGACGGCAATGTTTATCGAGTTTTGGCACGATATTTCGGTATTGAGGACCCAATCGATACAGGACAAGCTAAAAAACGGTTTGAGGCACTCGCCAATGAATTGCTAGATGCAAAACAGCCTGGAAATTACAATCAGGCAATAATGGAGTTTGGGGCATTGCAATGCAAGCCCAGAACCCCAGTCTGTGATATGTGCATTTTAAAAGACTCCTGTGTGGCTTTAGAGAAAAACAAAGTCAATGATTACCCTACTAAACAAGCAAGTAAGCCAGTCAAAAAGAGATACTTAAACTACCTCGTTCCTTTACTGCCAAACAAACAAACCGCCCTTATCCAAAGAAAAGAGAAAGACATTTGGCAGCATCTATATGAATTCCCTCTACTGGAGTCCAATAGTCCTTTGACCCTAGAAAACATCAGCAAAGAATCCAATTTACCCCAATGGGTTTCTGCAGATGAGGTTTCTCTTTTTAACCCTAAACCCTGGGTGCATCAACTGACTCACCAGCGTATTTATGCAAGTTTTTGGATTGTACCAACTGATTCTATCGCCTTGACTCCCATTTCAATATCCAAACTGGCAGACTATCCTGTGTCCAGACTCATTGAACGATTCTTGCACAAGTTTTTCGATTAGCTTACTTTTGATAGAAAGAACGTTATGAGCGGAACGCTAAATAAAGTCATGTTGATTGGTCATTTGGGAGACGAAGTCAAATTGCGATACTTCGACAATGGGGGGTGTATTGGGCGTTTTCCATTGGCGACTAATGAAAGCTACACCAACAAGCAGACAGGAGAGCAAGTCACCAATACGGAGTGGCACAATCTTGTTTTGAGAAATAAGGCGGCCGAAACCTGCGAAAAATATCTGAAAAAGGGGGATAAACTTTTTGTTGAAGGTCGTATCAAGACACGCAAATGGCAAGGAGAAGATGGTAATCCGCGATATAGTACTGAAATTCATGTTGACGAGTTTACGTTTTTGAGCAATCGCCAAAAAGACTCATCTCCCCCGGAGTCAATACCACCAACAAACGATGAAGACGATCTTCCCTTTTAACTGAACCCATTTGTTGACAACACTTGTTTTTATTGCTAACGAAATCGACGTAGATCTCATATTTCGATTTTCTCTCCTTTTTTTGATGCTGATTAGCTCCGGATTGACATCTGGATCTGAAGTTGCTTTTTTTGCACTTTCTCCAGCAACTTTAAAAGCAGCAGCCAATCACCCCAATCGAAAAAATCGATTAATGGCCAAACTTCGCCAAAGTCCACAGCGACTTCTCGCCACCATTTTAATTCTGAACAACCTGATTAATATCTCGATTGTGATGCTCTTTGCGAGTATGAATCACGCCTTGTTTTCCAGCATACCATATCCTTGGCTTACCCTTCTTGTTGAGGTGGGTTTTGTTGCAGCATTTATTTTGATTTTTGGCGATATCATCCCCAAAGTTTACGCCAACCGAAACGCTGAATCTTTTGCGCTGTTGATGACCCTTCCTTTGTTTGTCATTGACCGGTATATCTTATTTTTTCTAGCTGTTCCCTTGAGCAAATTCACGTATTTCTTTCAAAAGCGATTACAAAAACGTACTTCAGACTTTTCTGTAGACCAATTGTCAAAAGCACTTGAAATGACCGAAGATTCTGCAACCTCAACTGAGGAACAAAAGCTTTTGGAGGGCATCATCAATTTTGGAAACTTTGATGTCAAGCAAGTAATGAGACCACGAATCGATGTGTTTGCGCTCAATCAAGAAGAATCTTTTGATGAGGTTTTAGAAAAAGTAGTGGAAAAAGGTTATTCGAGAATTCCAGTCTACAACGAACAGATCGATTCCATAGCAGGGGTGTTGTATATCAAAGATTTACTCCCGCACATTCACAAGAAAAAATTTGATTGGGTCTCTCTTCTTCGGGAACCCTATTTTGTTCCTGAAAACAAAAAGTTAGACGATTTACTCACAGAGTTTCAATCCAAACGTATTCATTTGGCAGTGGTTGTTGACGAATATGGCGGGACTTCGGGAGTGGTTTCACTAGAGGATGTGATTGAGGAAATTGTCGGTGAAATCAGTGATGAGTTTGATGATGATGACCTGATGTATTCCAAAATCGATGAGAATATCTTTGTTTTGGAAGGCAAAACCTACCTCAAAGATTTTTATCGAATTTTATCCATTAAAGACCCAAAACCGTTTGAAGATAAAAAGGGGGAGTCGGAAACACTGGCGGGATTTGTTTTGGAATATCTCGGATATTTCCCAAAAGCACAAACTTCTTTTTCTTTTAATGGGTGCTCTTTTGTGGTCGAAGCAACAGATCGAAAACGCATTAAGCAACTCAAGGTGTCAAACAATAAAAAATAATTGACAGGTGAAAAAACTATTTGTTTTATTCCTTATTGTCGGTTGCAACACACCTATGCCAAAACCAAACGGGATGTTGGCGATGGATTATCCGCCACCAACATATCAACAAGCCCCTATGGACTGTCCGTTTATTTTTGATTTCAACTCCCTATCTTCGTTTGAGGTACAATCAAATTGCTTTTTCTCCATGTCATACCCATCGATGAAAGCAAAAGTATATATGAGTTATTTCAATCTGAACGAGCACCAAATCGAAGATTTATACCGTGACTTTAATGCCCGTCTTATGGAGCATACCAAACAAGAGGCGCGGATTCAAGAAAGCAGCTATGAAAATGCCAATCAACAGAAGTTTGGGCGATTTTTTGAGATTACATCAGACGCACCGTCCAATCTCCACTACTTAGTTACAGATCAAAAAAATCACTTTATGTCAGGAGTATTGTTTTTTTCTGCTACACCCAATTACGATTCGCTATTCCCAGCGATTCAGTATATCAAAAATGATTTGCGACAGCTAACAGAAAGTCTTGCCTGGCGTTAGCTCTTTTTCTTCGCGCATTTGGCTTTTGTACAGCCCTTTTTTGCACAGCATGCTGGCTTTGCGTTTGATGAAGATGCCATATTCGAGACGGTATAGGAATCACCCGTATTTGAAACCGTTTGAACCAAATCATCAGTTTGTAGTATTGAGGAGTTGTAAAGGACAGTTGCAAGAGAGGTTTCGAAGTCCACAGATGCTTGCTGCACACCCTCCATCTTACTAAGATTGGTTTCGATTGCCTTGGCACAACCCATCTTACACATCATACCTGATATCGAAAAGGATGCTTCGGATAGCTCGCCGTCAATCACTTTCTCACTAACTTCAGCAGTTGTGGCAATTTCTTTAATTTCGGGTTTTGGTTGTTGTGCACACGCAAAGACAACAAATAGGTAGGTCAGGGAAAAAATAAATGATTTCATCTTAAGATTTTGTGTTGTAAATGTACCAATTTATCTGAAACATTTACGCACTTTTGTTCACTAAAATCATGAAAAATCAGAACGTCAAATGGGTATATCTAGCCATACTTTCTATGGTATGGGGGAGTTCCTATATTCTCATCAAATGGGGATTGGTAGCGCTCAGCCCGCTTCAGTTGGGGAGTCTTCGTCTTTTGATTACAACGATTGCTTTACTTCTCGTGGGGTATTCGTCTTTACAAGGACTTTCAAAATATCACTGGAAGTGGCTTGCCATTACGGGCTATGTGGGCACTTTTTTCCCTGCCTTTTTATTTGCTTTTGCACAGCAGCACATTGATTCTGCGATAGCTGCCATTCTCAATGCGCTAACGCCTTTGCTGACCATCATCTTTGGATTGTTGTTTTTTCGGATTGATATTTTAAAAAAACAATATTTTGGAGTTGGCCTTGGGTTGATTGGGTCTATCGGTTTGGTTTGGGGAGGTCTTCAAACCGCATCCAATATCAATCCAATTTACACCCTGCTAATTTTAGCGGCTTCCTGTTGTTATGCGATGAATATCCACTTTATCAAGGTCCATTTGGCACAAGTTGAGGTGATGGCCATTACATTGGGAAATTTTGTGTTTATGGCGCCTGCAGCATTCGTCGTACTTATCTATTCTGACTTTTTTACACCACAAACCCTTTCGCATCCAGATATTTATCCTGCCATCGGCTACATTACCATCCTCGCACTGGTGGGCAGTGCCTTTGCCAAATATCTATTTAACAAATTTGTAAAAATCACCTCAGCGGTTTTTGCATCCTCGGTCACATACACGCTTCCTTTTGTTGCTCTGTTTTGGGGAGTATATGACGGAGAAACAATAAGCGCTTTTCAGTTGTTGTCGGCAGTGGTCATCCTATTCGGCGTTTATTTATCGCACAAAAAAAAGCGGCCTAAGCCGCCTCTATGATTTAAAATCATAAGTTTATTCTGCATTAACAGCTTCGCCATTGATTTTTACATCTTCAAGAGTCGCTTCCACAGATTGAGGGCCTAGCGGAACACTAGTGGTAGATGGGAGTAATAAGCCATTAAAACTGATGTAATTTCCATAGCTTGTGTCTTGTGACTGAACTTGTCCCATCATTTCAATCAAAACGTTTTGCTTGATTTTCAAGCCAGACTCCACGGCATAGTATGATGTTGTTGTGGTCGTATTCCCTTTTGTCAGAATAGCATATGCTTTGATGCCTTCAAAATCTTCGATGCCAGTCACTGCAAGGGATTCATTTTCCATCATGCGAAACTCTGGTATAATTCCTAGATTAGCCTGCATATCTGCTGCCATATCGGGAGGTAAATCCATGGTATTGCCCATTTGCACAACCTGTGCTCCAGAGGCATTGACAGTAATCGTAGCCACTACGTTTCCACCCATAGAAACGGTTTGTACCATTTCGTCTTTGGTTGACAAAACATCCGCTTTGATTTCATTGCCCATAAAATCCCCAACGTAAGTCACTTGTAAAGATTTTATGTCATTGAGCTCGTCAGTTCCGCCAATCGCTTTTATATAATTGGCAAGCACATCTTTTGGTTCAACCGAATCATCAACATCTTCAACTACTTTTTCGATAATCTCTTCAGGCATCAAGAGAGCTAAAAAATAGTTTTCATCTAAAAAATCTATTGCGACTTGCTGAAGATCTTCTGCTTTTAGCGCATCAACCCTTTCTTCATACTTAAAAATACGGTAAGGATTTTTCTTGTAGCGATCGGTAGTGCTGATATAGTCAATCCAATAGCCATTCGATTCTAAATTTTCTTTGTGATCGACGCGATAGGACTCTTTCACTTTGTTTAAATCACTTTCCGATACGCCTTCCTTTTTGATTTGTTCGACAAGCTCTAAGGAGAAATCAATAAGATCTCTTGCGTTTTCTGGCCCACACGGGAATAGGATGTTGAATGAGAGTTGCGAGTACGGAATTTCTTGAAAATTCGAACGAGCTCCAGCGCCATAAACACCACTCTCGTCTTCTCTAAGTTTTTCAATGAGCTTGTTGGTGAGCACATTGGATAATGCATCTGCAGCTATTCTGATTGCAGCGTCAAAGGGTAAGTTTTCTGTCCATTGGATGTCGACAAAGCTCTTTGGATCGGTCCCTTTTTCAACGATAAACTCTCTATACTCATCTTTTGTTCGGAATTCAGGAACAACAATTTCGTCTTGTTGCTCTTTCGTTGGTAAGGACGCCAAGTAGGTTTCTACTAAATTTTCGAGCTCTTTTGCTTCAAAATTTCCGATGAAATAGTACGAAAAATCATTGGCGTCAGCGAATCGGTCGACATGAAACTGATAAGTTTCGTCATAGTCAATGGCATCAAAATCCTCTTCCGAAGGGAAGGAAAGATACCGTTTATTACCACGATTTTTTTCTTCGCTAACGGTAATTTGAAAGTAGTACTCAGGGTTTGATAAAATACCAGCATAAAACCCTTTGATGTTATTGATGTAAGCGTTGAAATAGTCCATGTCTTTGTTGAGACTTGTATGGTGGAGGTAGATCAACTCTAATAATGATTTCAAGTCTTTTGGCGCACTGTTTCCACTGATATTTTCTGAAAAAGCTCCAATAGATGAAGACAATGAAGCGGAGTTCCCGCTCATTACTTTCTCCATTTCGGAGACTGCTAACCCGCCATAGCCTGCTTGTGCATTCGCGTTGAGCTGTAGCGCAAGGACTGTTTTTTGCAAGTCATCTTCATCAATCAAGCTTGTTCCACCATTACTGTAAGCTTGTACCAGAACTTGGTCATTTTTAAAATTTGTTTGCTTGTAAGCAACACGAACGCCATTGCTTAATGTCAATCTTGTTAGGCCTAATTTTTCATCATATGATCGGTCTATGATGGTGCCACTTTCCGGTACTGATTCAACGATTTCTGAACGCAAATCAGTTTCTTCATAAGCAGCAACTTTTGTTGCATCTACTTCTGCGATGATTGCTTTGATAGTGTTTTCATCAAGAAGTGATTCTTCACCATCTTCTTTTCTGCTCGCAATAACAACCATATTGTCAGGGTGAATAAAATCGCTGATTCGGGTACTTACTTCAACAAGCTCAATGTTTGGAACAATCTCGGTTGCTGTTTTGAACTCCCATTCGATCCCAGGAATGGCTTCATTTTCGAGGAAGTGGCGAATGTATTCGCTAACAATACGTTCGCTGTTTATTTTATTTTTTTCTTTTGCTTGATTTTCAAGTCGAGTGAGTAAACTTCTTTTTGCTCGATCGAGTTCAGCATACAGGAAACCATGGGAAAGCACACGTTTGTTCTCCGTTAGCATGGCTTTGAGTGTCTCTGGCATTTTCTCGACGTCAGGGCTTATACCATAACTTGTGTAAGCATTTTTTGAACGAGCATACGAGCCTCCATATGAAGATGATGCATTGAGAAAGGGCGGGTTGCTACTGTTTGCCAACTCATTCAATCGAGCATTGATCATAATAGAGAAAAGTTGATCGACGAGTAATGACTTATAATCAGCAACGGTTTTCATTTCTTTTCGATCAGCACGATCTTTATAGATGACTTGAATCCTGTTGACAAAAGCCTCGGGGTCACTAGCAACAGCAATTTTGGTATCCTCATGATTAGGTAGTGGAAAAACTTCTCTTTCGCGAAAAACTTCCGACTTCGGTACATCGCCAAAGTGTTTGTTCATCAAGTCTTTCATCACCTCTACCTCTACATCACCAACAATGATGAGCCCCATCAAATCAGGTCGATACCAGTCTTTGTAAAATCTGCGCAAGCTTTCATGCTCAAAAGTCTCAAGATTTTCCTTGGTTCCAATCGGTAAGCGATCGACATATTTTGAGCCGTACATCATAGCGGGAAGCGTTTTTTCAAGCATCCGTGTTTCTGCGCCCAAGCGGGTTCGATATTCTTCTAGGACAACGCCACGCTCTGCATCGATGTCGTCTCCATGCAATGTCATGTCAAACATCATCTCTTTGAGGATTTGAAAACCTTTGTCGAGATTTTCAAATTCAGCAGATGGGATGGGAAGGATGTAAACAGTTTCGTCAAAACTGGTATATGCGTTAAGGTCTGCACCAAATTCAACGCCAATAGATTGTAGATAAGAGACGATATCATTTTTTTCAAAACTTTTTGTACCATTAAACGCCATGTGTTCAAGGAAGTGCGCCAACCCAAGTTGGTCGTCATCTTCCATCACAGACCCTGTATTGACAACCATGCGCAGCTCAACGATGTCTGCCGGTTTTTGATTTTGTTGCAAGTAATAGGTGAGTCCGTTATCTAATTTTCCAATTTCTAGATCTGGAGAAACAGGAATGATCAATGAGTCGTTTTGCGCATGCAATTGGTTTATAATCACAAGTAAAAACATTAAGAAAATTGGATTGTTTTTTAACATAAAAAAAATATTTTAAAGCTAATGTAAGAAAAATTATATCCGAATTGGAGGTGATGTTTTGTTCAAACGTGGATAATATTCTATATTTGCACCCGCTAAAAAGCAAAATAAAATAGAAATGTACGCAATCGTAGATATAGCTGGGCAGCAATTTAAAGTTGCAAAAGACCAAAAAGTATACGTACATCGTTTGGACGCCAAAACTGGCTCAAAAGTTTCTTTTGATCAGGTTTTGTTGTTGGATGACGGTGGAAAAGTTACTATTGGCGCCCCTGCTATCGCCAATGCTTCTGTAGAAGCAAAAGTGGTCAAACACTTAAAGGATGATAAGGTCATCGTATTTAAGAAAAAACGCCGTAAGGGATATCGTGTCAAAAATGGACACCGTCAGTCTCTCACGGAAATCGTAATCGAATCCATCGGGACTTCAGCAAAAAAGAAAGCAGCGCCAGCTGAAAAAGTTGAAAAAACTGAAGTAAAGGCTAAGCCTGCTGCAAAGAAAGAAGCTGCTAAAGCTGCTACAAAAAAGACAGCAGCGAAGCCAAGTGCTGATTTGAGCAGTAAAACCGTTGCCGAACTCAAAGCAATGGCTAAAGAATCCGGAGTTTCAGGATATACCAGTTTGAAAAAAGCAGAATTAATCGCGGCACTATCCGCTAAATAAAGATACCATGGCACACAAAAAAGGAGTAGGTAGCTCGAAAAACGGAAGAGAATCGGAGTCGAAACGCTTAGGCGTTAAGATTTTTGGTGGTCAGCCCGCCATCGCTGGTAATATCATTGTTCGTCAACGCGGTACACAGCATCACCCAGGTGAGAATGTATATCTTGGAAAAGATCACACCCTTCATGCAAGAGTAGATGGTACCGTTGTATTTACCAAAAAGAAAAACAATCGATCGTATGTGTCGATTGAACCCAATGCGTAAATCGTTACGCTAACTTATTACAAAGCCATTTGTGAAAGCAAATGGCTTTTTTTTGTTTAGAATTTTGTGTACAAAAAACCGAGGCATTTGCCTCGGTTTTAAATTTCTAAGTTAGAACAGTAGTTATTAGTATCTGTAATACTCTGGCTTATACGGACCTACAACAGGAACGCTGATATAATCCGCTTGGTCTTGATCCAGCTCTTCGAGTTCAACACCCAATTTATCGAGATGCAATCGCGCTACTTTTTCATCCAAGTGCTTAGGAAGCATATAGACTTTATTTTCATAACGATCACTGTGTTTCCACAACTCAATCTGCGCAAGGGTTTGGTTGGTAAAGGAGTTGCTCATCACAAAACTTGGGTGTCCTGTAGCACACCCCAAATTGACCAATCGCCCTTCAGCAAGTACAATAATGTCTTTGCCTTCTATGGTGTATTTATCTACTTGTGGTTTGATTTCTACTTTGCTATTTCCGTAGTTTTTGTTTAGCCACGTCATGTCGATTTCGTTGTCAAAGTGTCCAATATTACATACAATTGCTTTGTCTTTCATTGCACGGAAGTGGCGTTCCGTAACAATATCTTTATTTCCAGTAGCAGTAACAATGATATCTGCATTTGCAATTACGGTATCTAATTTTTTCACTTCAAATCCGTCCATAGAGGCCTGAAGTGCACAAATTGGGTCGATTTCAGTTACAGTGACAATCGCTCCTGCCCCTTGGAATGAAGCGACAGTTCCTTTGCCAACATCTCCATATCCAGCAACAACAACACGCTTTCCAGCGAGCATGATATCGGTAGCACGACGCACGGCATCAACAGCAGATTCTTTACAGCCATATTTGTTGTCAAACTTCGATTTGGTTACCGAGTCGTTGACATTGATAGCAGGTAAGGGCAATGTTCCGTTTTGCATGCGTTCATACAAGCGATGAACACCCGTAGTGGTTTCTTCAGACAATCCCTTGATGCCAGAGGCAAGTTCTGGGAATTCGTCAAGAATCATATTGGTCAGATCACCGCCATCATCCAAAATTAAGTTTAAAGGTTTACGATCTTCACCAAAAAATATTGTTTGTTCGATACACCAGTTAAATTCTTCCTCATTCATTCCTTTCCACGCATAAACGGGAATACCGGCAGCAGCAATGGCAGCGGCAGCGTGATCCTGTGTTGAGAAAATATTACAAGAACTCCACGTAACTTCAGCACCAAGTGCAGTTAGGGTTTCAATAAGAACCGCTGTTTGAATGGTCATGTGCAAACACCCTGCAATACGCGCACCCTTCAGGGGTTGTGATTCTCCATATTCTTCGCGTAGCGCCATAAGACCTGGCATTTCTGCTTCAGCAAGTTCAATTTCTTTGCGTCCCCATTCTGCCAAAGCAATGTCTTTGACCTTATATGGAACATAAGATGTAGTTTTAGTAGCCATAGTTGTATATTTGAATCTTAGCAATTTGCTGACAAAACTACGGTATTCCATGCCCATTTACAAACACCATCAAGTGAATTCTATTGCGAAACTCTGGGTTTGGCATATCATGGAAGATGAACATAGTTTGGCCAAAAGCTTATCCTTAACGCCACATTGTAATCAACGCCTTCAAGCGATGACTCATAGCAATCAACGAAAAGGATTTTTGGCTGTACGCTCTTTAGTTGAAGCTGCTGGTCTTTCTCTGGATCAGCTTCGCTACACTTCAGAAGGTAAACCCTATCTTGAGCATGGACCCCACATTTCGTTTAGTCATACTAGAGATTTTGCTGCGGTTGCCATTGGTCAAGCCCCGATTGGCGTAGACGTAGAACGTCACCGAGCCAAGGTCAAACGTGTCGCAAAAAAGTTTGTCAATCCTGCTGATCAAGCTCCTCAACAAACTATCGCTGAGCTAACCGACCTGTGGTGTACTAAAGAATCCATGTATAAAGCCATCTCTATGCCCGGAATTCGATTTAGCAAGGACATTTTTGTTGACCTATCGACACCCGAAAAGGAGATTGCAATTTATAGAGACCAAACCTATGATCTTTTCCGTTATGCATGGCAAGGGCATAGTTGTGCCGTAGCCATTAAAAACCAAGTATGAATATATCTGTAGAGCTTACATTTACACCATTACACGACCAATACAGAGATCGGATCAAAAACTTTATTTTGGACTTGCGAAATGGAGGATTTACAATTTCAGAAACCCCACTGAGCACCCAACTATATGGTTCTTACGATGCCCTAATGCCCTTTTTGATGAAAACCATCAAAACAGCCCTCGGCAATGAGGAAAGGGAATCATGCATCTTAAAATTTACAACGCTGACCGCAGTAGCTATGTCTCCGATTTTTGAATCTCTTTTTGCGCAATACGCCACCTATGAACCTCTTGATATCACCCTAGAGATTACGGGTGTTGTTTTTGGCTTGCTAAGTGTTTGGCTTGCCAAAAAAAATCATATTGGAGTCTTTCCAACAGGAATGATTTCAA
>JAQWIL010000015.1 GCA_029248885.1 Flavobacteriaceae bacterium | reverse complement strand
GACAATTCATCTGCTGAGAAATGTATGGCATTGCCTCCTCCGTAGAGCACGCAAGGAACCTTCTCAGCATTACGTAGAGCTTTGGTCGATGCCTTGCCCACGCTTTCTCTTTTAGATCCTTTGATCGTAATTGACTTCATAGTTTATATTTAAAATAGATTACATGATAAATTTTTTCGCAATCGATTTGTTGTGATGAACATTGTGCATCACTTGTGCGAAAAGCTCAGCGCAGCTGAGCACTTTCACTTTTTTAGATTCTTTTCTCAGCGGAATGGTATCCGTTGTTATCAGTTCGACTAGTGCAGATTGTTCGATTCTCTCATAGGCCTCTCCAGAGAGAAGAGGGTGTGTACATACGGCTCGAACACTGCGTGCTCCACGCTCGATCATCATATCAGCAGATTTTGTCAGGGTACCTGCAGTATCGACCATATCATCGACAAGGACTACGTTTTTACCCTTGACATCTCCAATAAGTTCCATATGAGAAATTACATTTGCCTTTTTGCGTTGTTTGTAACAAATCACAACATCACTTTCCAAAAACTTTGCATAGGCATAAGCACGCTTAGCACCACCCATATCTGGAGAAGCAATGGTAAGGTTGTCAATGTTAAGGGATTTGATGTGAGGTAAAAACAAAGAGGAAGCAAATAAATGATCTACTGGCTTTTCAAAAAATCCTTGAATTTGATCAGCATGGAGGTCCATGGTAATGATCCGTGTTGCTCCTGCGGACTCTAGAAGTTTGGCTATGAGCTTAGCTCCAATAGGCACTCTGGGCTTGTCTTTGCGATCTTGCCTTGCCCAACCAAAATATGGCATCACAGCGGTAATATGTCTGGCTGAAGCACGCTTGGCAGCGTCGAGCATCAGTAACATTTCCATCAAGTTTTCTGCACTCGGGTGTGTGGAGCCAATAATAAAAATACGACTTCCACGTATGGATTCTTCAAAGGAGGGCTGGAATTCACCATCGCTATAGCGAGAGAAAATCACGTTACCCAGTTTGGCACCAAATTGATTAGCGATACGCTCGGCGAGATCCATACTTTGGGTACACCCAAATATTTTTGCTTCTATTTTTACTTTGGCCATTTTGGCGAATCCGTTGTTTTACAGGGGTGCAAATGTATGATTTTTTTGTATGCTTGTATAAATTCTAGCTCAATTTTTGTTTTTAGGGGGCAAATAAATTCCTACATTTGCGTTCGCAATTTGCCTTGGTGGCGGAACTGGTAGACGCGCTGGATTCAAAATCCAGTTTCTTCGGAAGTGTGGGTTCGATTCCCACCCAAGGTACAAGGACAAAACGTAACTACTTATATTTCAAGAAGTTGCGTTTTTTTTGTTTTTATGACGGTACGATTTCTGTATCGGTTCACTTCTCATTACTTGTAACTCTTGCAATTGAGTCCATGTTTTCTGTTCAATCTTACCTTTTCCATTGGTGAGCTTGTTGAGTTTTTTGTCATCAAAAAAAACAATTTCCCCCGATTGGCAACGAAACACATCGATCTCAATTCCATCAACATCAAGAGCAAGTGCTTTTTGCACAGCGGTTGAAATAAACGCCTGTTTTTAACGGCGTTTATTTTTTCTTAGCCTCTGTAATTGATACATCCTTGATTTATTCGTTCTACCGCCTCTTTAAGTATATACTTCCGCCTGCTCCAGAATAATCACCGGTACTTTTATTAAACCTTCTGTCCCAATTATTTAAAGGAAGGAAGTCAAATTGACTTTTCTCAATTGCTGGAGAATTAAGTAAGTAGTTTAACCAAAATGTAATTTCATAGTGATCATTAAACATTAGAAAACTTCTCAAAAGGTAGGCTTCATTCCAAAAGACTTTATTGTAAACAAGTTCTTTAGAATAGTCAAAAGGGTACCTTATATCGTGGAAATGAATATTTACACCAGAATTTAGAATAGGAAGAATTTTGAACATTATAGTATTTAAATCGCTTCCAATTTTTGATACATGTGAGCTGTCAACAAAAAGTAAGTCACCCGCTTTTAAATCTTTAAAAAGTGAAAGCTCTATAGATTGAATAGGCTTTTCGATGAGCGTTACATTCTTATAATCCTTGTCAAGAAGATTTCTTTTTAAGCGATCAAGGTTAATATCTATAAATGTGAAGTCAATGGTTTGTTTTTCTATGAACAAATCATATGTATCCATCATTACGGCAGATGAGTGTCCCGATCCAATTTCAATAATTCTTTTTGGTTTTAAATACCTTAACATATAGTGAAGAATTGGAGCGTCATCATGGGAAAATGAATCGTTTTCAAAGTTATACCTCACCGTTGTGTAATTAGAAAACTTCTTTTCAATCGAAAGCGATTTAAATTTCTCTAATAATTGAATTTGATTATCGTGATTGATGTCTATTCCTATCAAATCATCTTTTTTAGAAAAAATTTGGTTTTCTCGTGTTTTTATTTCTTTGAGTGAGGGTATTACACTATAATAATGGCCACTTTCAAACGCTTCATTTCGACCTTTGACGTTATATGATTTGAATTTTGAGATGATTCTCTTAATTTTATTTTTCATTTCTACTATTAATTTATTGAGGCTAACGGCATTCGTGTATGGCGAGTGAGACGCAGTCTCACATGGAGCCATCATTGCGTCTCATGGGCTATACACTATTTTGTCAGTACGTTCCAAGGCACGTTTTAAAAAACTTAAAAACACTCACTGTCCTTGGCCATGAACATCATACACATTGTTGTAGCCAGTTTTCAATTCATTATCATTTTTTTTGTAAAGTCCAATTTTGAATTCCTATTGTTTAAATAGTCATCCCAAGTTTGTGGAACTTCATAATCGGGAATAATTCCTCTTCCTCTTTTCTCTGGGTTGACATTCATTTGAAAATGAACAGTAGGTATGTCAATCCTAATCTTAGTGTTTGGTAACTTCACTGTTTCTGAATATCCACTCACATTTCCTTCATAAGCACCTCCAGTTTCTGCACCAATAAATACACCTCTATTTGTCATTTTAATCATACTCGAAAATTCCGCTCCTCCCGAAAACGTTACTCTGCTTATTAATACATAGAGTTTGTTCAGATAGACATAATCTTTATTAGGAGGTTTATATCCTAACTCTGAATAATAATTACTATATAAAGTGAATTCTCCACGTTCTGCGATGCTACCCTTTAATTCCCATTTATCAAATTTATAACCTTTATTATTCTTGTTTATCTGATAGGGTTTTGGAAGCATTGATACTTTTTTATACTTTCTTATTGGTTTTTCTGAAAGATAACTAAATAACAGGTTTTCATTTCCTTCTTCTCCTCCTCCATTTGCTTGAACATCTATAATTAAGTGCTTAATACTTAATGAATCAATTTTCTTAAACTGCTTTTCGTAAAAGGTTTGGTAATCAATTACGTCACTTCCAAAATCAGGTATACTCAAATAAGCTATCGAATCATTTATTTGTTCAAAATTAAAAGTAGTATAACCAAAAGATTTTCCTTTGAATTTCGCATTCTTTGCCTTTATGGTTGTATACCGAATCGCTGGAATTTTTACAGTTTTAGTTTCCCTATTTACTGAATCAATAATTTGAAGTTCGAATTCTTTCTTTTTCCCATAGACCAATCGGTAAAGTAAGGACATATTCATTCCACCAATCCACTCAAATTTTGAGGTGTTGTTAAAGCCATCAGCAGCAATCAATGGCAGTAATTTATTGAGAATTTGAGATATTGGTTCACCATTTATTGATACTATTTTGGCTCCCTTATTTAGCCCTACAATATCTTTTCCAAAATTTTGAGTAATAATTAATTCTTCGTCTAAAAATTTCACGCCAACAGGAAGTAAAGATTTGCTTAATCCAACCTTTACCATTGTCCACTTTGGTAAATCAACTGAACCGTGTCCTTCATTCATCAATCCAAGTAGCTGTCTAATTAATTGATAAAACTCCAGTTTAGTCATTGAGTTTTCTATACTATTTCTTAAAATGGAAATTTCTGTATCAGTTTTATGTTTATCAACATAATTATAAAACCCTTGATGCTGTAGTTTTAATTCGTGTACAGCATAGTCAAAGTCTTCTAATAACCTGTTCTTACTAATTCTTTTTTGTGAAAAGCAGTCTGTAATCGGCAACAGGGTTATAAAAAGTATTAAGATAATTCGCATTTACTTGTTTTTTCTTTTTGTCTAATTGGCTAGAACGACCTGCTAAACGCAGTGAGGTTCGGGATTTTGAATATCGAGTTTACTCGTGTATTCAAAAGACGGTAGAACCTTACCAAATTGTGCTTTAGCTTATGTTGGATTTCGTTTTGTTCGATCCCAGTCTTTGGCTGTATTTCTGATTTATGGGGCATATGTCAATTTGGTTTAGCAGGTCGTTGGATTCCATTTCCTAAAGGTCGAGGATTTGCACGGCAAATCGTAGAGATTTAGGTCAGCCAAAGGCTGAATGGAATCCAACGGTCTAGTATAAGAATAGTAGCGGATTTACACGTACCAACTTTTCGTTTAAACACAGACCTTTTTTGTATTCATTTACTTTTGTTTTAGCTATTAAACCGCTATTATTTTTATACATTGTTACCTGCTGGCTTTCCATTTTTGATTTAACATATTATTCAATAAATCAAAGTAATTCCATCCGATTTTTCTGGCAGAAAGTAAAGTCAGACTATCTTGGTTACTTCTATGAGTTCTTGATGGTCCAGTCATATTCGGTTTCATATTTAGGTCAAATAAAAAGTATTTTCCTTGTTCGTTTGCCCTACAATCTATTCTAATTGGTGCTTTAATTCCAATTAACTCTGCTGATTTGACACAATGTTCATACACTTCTTGAATTTCTGTTGTCTGTAACTCATTATCGCTCAAAACCTCACTATTTTCCATCACAGCTACTATTCCGTTGTAAGGTGCGATTCCGTCATTATGATTAAATCGTTTGAGCGCAGGTAAGCACCAAGGTCTATTAAAATATTCCTCGTTGTTATTAATCACATAATTTCCTTGAGGCATTACTGTAATTGTAATTTCCTGTCCGTTTAAATATTGTTCAACATAAGCTGGGTTTCCGTAACTTTTTTCTGAAAAAATCTTGGTCAAATTTTCTATAAGTTCATTGCGATTGTCAATTTTAGTAACGCCTTGACTTCCTCTTCCTCTAATGGGTTTAAGAACCAATGGAAACGCTAATTCTAGGGATAAATTATTGTAATTTTCAATAGTGATAAGCTCGTTTTTAGGAATGGGAATATTATTAGATTTCAATAAACTATTGGTAAACATTTTATCATCATAAACATCAACCATTTCAGGTGTTTGCCCAACTATTTCTAATTCTTTGTCAAGATAACTTTCTATGGTATGGTGTTGATATAAAACTGTATTTAGCCAAAAGATTTTTGCACCTTTTTGTAATGCCAGCTCAATCCCCTTTATTGTATCAGGAAAAACCCAATCCTTATCATTGTTTTGATTTGGATTTTTAACAGGTGTAACTACATCAATATTGTTTTCCAATAGTTCAAATGCAATATCTGCTCCGCTGTCAGAATAACCTCCTGGCTTCATAGGTTTTTGAACTCCATCCTTTGCGGGTGGAAGTTGAGCTTGGTACAATATTGCTATTTTGTTCATTTCGTTCTGTTCAGCTCGTCGTTCGCAGGTAACGTTTAGTATATGAAGCGTAGCTTGCCAATAGGAGGCTATGATTTCATATACCGTGTTAGCTATCGTTTTTCATTCAATTTATCCAATAAAAACTCTTTCTTATAGAATTGACCATTTAATACAATACCATCAATCTGTTCGGTGTTTTGTATATTTTCTAAAGGATTGGCGTTTAATAATATCAAATCTGATTTTGCACCTACTTTAATTGTTCCCCATTCATTTTCTTTGTTTAGCATTTTCGATAGATTATAACAAGCTGCTTTAAGTATGTCATAATTAGAAATATTTGCCATAGTGAAATGTTGCATTTCTGTATGAATGCCAAATCCTGGTACACCATATATTCCAGAAGCGTCAGGGCTCAACAATAATTTGCCTCCTTGGTGGTAGATATATCTTAAATTTTTCAATCTAGTATCAAAGCTTGTCTTGTTCTTACTCCTATCTAAAGCTCTTTGTTCTTCTGTGGTTTCGAAGTAATACGAATTTATTTTCTTTTCCCAATCTTCAATCCGTTCTTTTGGAAGAAAACCAACACCTTTTCTATTTCTAAGCGTATCTTCAACTACCTGTCCAGTAAAATACCAGTCAAGCGTAGGACAGTGATAAACATCATTATATATTGATAATTCAATGGCCTTGTGGATATCATCTTTCTCTGGTAATTGAAAAAAACCGCCTAAATGTTCAATACTTTCAAATACTCCACTTTGACAAGTATTGAAAATGCCGATATTGGAAGGGCAGTGTCCTGCTAAGGGCAATGATTTTTCTTTGGATTGTGCCACAAGAATATCAAAAGTATTTACATCTTTAACAGACAGTATTTTCACGAAATCATAACCTTGTTTTTTGTAATTCTCAAAAAGTTTTTCAGCATCACTTTTGGAAATACTGTCTCTTCTGGTAATAGGAGGAGCAGATAGTACTAATTTTGGGGTGAATTCAGATTTCTCAATATCCAAGTGCCAACTTTCTCCTCTCATTGAACGTAAGGTCGTAACTCCATTCAAAAGGTTTATCAAAATGTAACTATCCAAGTTTTCTCTCTCAGGAAGATGTGCATGTGCATCTGCAAAACTTGGGATAAGAACCTTTCCTGTTCCATCAATCCTGCCCAATTCATAATCTATAGTATCGTTTTCAATGTGTTCTCTAAGTTCTGTAATTATACCATTATTAATAACAACATCTTTGTTTTCTAAAACTTGATTGATATGCATTGGAATTATCGTCACGTTTTCAATGAGCAATCTTTTCTCTTGGCATATTCCAAGTGTTGTTATCAAGCCAAATATTAGAACTGTAAAGTATCTTTTCATGTCTGTACATTTTGTTTTTAAATGATAGCTAACACCTAAATATACGTATGTCGTATATCCAACCTTTATAAACTTCGTATATCCATTTTTAGCGATTTAGGCTATCTTTTTATAAATCAATGAAATAGCGTATATTTATACTGAATATCGATTTAGCTAAAGCGAATATGATGCGCCCCAACATCAACAACTTATTGTCCGACTTTGTTGTCAAACTCCGTATTCAGCGTTATGCTCCTGCCAGTATCAAAACCTATAAAAATGCCCTTTCCAAATTTTTGATCGCCTTTCAAAAGCAAGACTTGGAACAAGTAACAGTTCAACAAGTTCAACTCTTTATTCATCACTTGCAAACCAAACACCACATAAGTGCTGTTTATCAAAGACAAATCTTAGCAAGCATCACAAAATTTTATACACTTTTTTACAACCGTAGTATAGACTTGTCATTGCTTTACCCCAAACGAAAAGCAAAACCCTTACCCAAGTATCTGACGGTTTCCGAAGTAAAACGATTGCTCTCCCTGTGCAGAAATCTAAAGCATCTCTGTATTCTACAAATTCTATATGGCTGTGGGTTGCGTGTATCGGAAGTCCTTGCGCTCAAAATTGCAGACATTGATTCGGATGCCATGTGTCTTATGGTACGTGAGGCTAAGGGCAAAAAAGATCGCGCACTGCCTTTGCCACAAACATTGCTCTACAACCTACGCCAATACTACCTTGCCTATCGACCCGAAGGCTATCTTTTTGAAGGACAAAAAGGTGGAGAATATACCGCAAAGAGCATTCAAAACTTCATTAAAAAATATGCGCGAGAAGCCAAGATTCAAAAATCGGTAACGCCACATATGCTGCGCCATTCCTATGCCACCCACCAACTTGAAAATGGGGTCAATATCAGGTATGTGCAAGAGTTATTAGGGCATAACTCCATCAAAACCACAGAGCTGTACACCCACGTCACCAAAATCTCAAAAAACAAAATCGCAAGTCCGCTAGACCACCTGTAGCCTTACAACGCCTTAAGCACATGGGTCACTATGCCCCATATCATCAGTTCATTGTCTTCGGTGACTTGAATGGGTTTATAGCGTTTATTTTCGGCCATAAGCCACACGCAGTTTTTCTCAACTTTAAGCCGCTTTACGGTAAACTCACCATCGACCAGGCAAACGGCAATTTTACCGTCCTCGGGTTCTAGACTCCGATCGATTACCAATAGGTCACCGTCATCGAGCCCTGCGCCAATCATCGACTGCCCAGCAACCCTCGCATAAAAAGTGGCAGCCTCGTTTTTGACAGCTACTTTGTCCAAGCTAATTCGTGTTTCTTTAAAATCATCGGCTGGTGACGGAAACCCCGCCGACACGCCCTCTGCTGCTAGCCACACGCCCTTTCCCGAAGTGTCGGGAGAGAAGAAGTGCAGCGCTCCTTCTTTTTTCAAACCTATTCTCTTTACGTTTAGCGCACACGAATCACATCACGTACATCGGTCGTGTAACGTGGTGACAAATGTGCTTGCTTCATCTTATAGGTTCTGTTCAAGTCTTGATTTGCGATTTTTATTTTATGTGGGCCAAAGCGTTTGTGTAGGTAGTCAATGCGTTGCATCAAGGCTTGGTGCTTTGGGTTTTCATAGCTAAATAAGGTCATCTGATAGGCATCTTCTGGCACAATTCCCGTAACCATCACGCCCGCTTTTTTATAGGATACCCCAGATTTATAGATCAAGTCAAGGCCGTGGAGAGCCGTTTTGCTCAGGGTCAAACTCGAGTTGGTGGCAAAGGGCAAACTGATCATGGTGCTATTGCGATACTGTGGTAAGTTGGGCATAAAGGGATTGCTTCGCACAAATACAACCAGCGCATGGCATCTGCTGTTTTGCTGGCGCAGTTTTTCGGCGCATAGACTTGCAAAGGTCGAAACGCGCTCACGCAGTTCTTGATAATCATCAATCAGCGATTCAAAACTACGCGTGGTGGCGATGGCCTTTTTGGGTGCTGCAATCATTTCCAGCGGAATCGAGGGTTTGCCGAGTAAGTCGTGTTTGAGACGAAGTCCCACCACGCTCATTTCTTTTCGCACCCAAGCGTCGGAGAGCTGGGTAAAGTCATAGGCGGTACGCACATTGCGAAGCACCAGTCGTTTGTTGTGGCGATGCCCAATGCCCCATACGTCGCCAATCGCCAACCACTTCAGCGCTTTGATGCGTTTTTCTTCAGAATCGATGATATAGACTCCGCCCGTTCGGTCTGCAAATTTTTTAGCCACTCGATTGGCCACTTTTGCCAGTGCCTTACTTGGGCCCAGCCCGATGCTAACGGGCATCCCTGTCCACTTGCGAACTCGCTTTTTGATTTCCCGTGCGTACTCCTCTAAATCGTAATGTTCAAATCCTTCAAATTGCAAAAACGCCTCATCAATGCTATAGATTTCTACTAGGGGCGTAAATTGTTTGAGGACGTCCATGACTCGTCGACTCATATCCCCATACAATGGATAATTTGACGAAAACACCTTGACCTTGTGCTGATTAAAAAACGAATTGTACTGATGTGCAGGTGCACCCATGGGCAAGCCCAAGGCCTTGGCTTCATTGCTGCGGGCAATCACACAACCGTCATTGTTAGAAAGAATAGCAATGGGCTTCCCCTCCAAAGACGGTTGAAAAATCCGCTCACAAGATGCGTAAAAGTTGTTGCAATCGACGAGTCCAAACACATTCAAAAATACACTTTTTCGCAATGGTTTCGCCTATTTTTTTCTTAACAACTATATGTGCTATCTACTTGAAATAATGTAGCTTTGTGATACAGATAAGCAAACTCTTGCCAAGATGGACAAGTACTCGTTTTTAAATGCTGCGCACACAGCTCACTTTGCAGAATTGTATGACCAGTATTTGATCAACCCTGATAGCGTAGAGCCCAGCTGGCGTGCCTTTTTTCAAGGATTTGATTTTGGTATGGAACAACAAGCGGATGTGGAAATCCCTGAAGATGTTCTCAAAGAGTTTCGCGTCGTTAAACTCATAGACGCCTACCGTGGAAGTGGTCACCTATTCACCAAAACCAATCCCGTTCGCAGACGACGCCAATACAGCCCAACACTTGACATCAAAAATTTTGGTCTGGATCAAGATGACCTGACAACCGTATTTAGCGCAGGAGATATCATCGGGATCGGGGCAGCTACCTTGGCTGATATTATCATTCACCTAGAACGCATCTATTGTGAGTCGATCGGTATGGAGTATATGTATATTCGTCTTCCCGAGCGTATCAATTGGATTCAGAAGTGGATCAATAATAATGGAAATCACCCCAATTTTAACAACGATCAAAAAAAGCAAATCCTCAAAAAACTCAACGAAGCAGTTACGTTTGAGCAATTCCTGCACACCAAATATGTTGGTCAAAAACGCTTTTCCCTTGAGGGGGGAGAGTCCCTAATCCCCGCTTTAGATGCCCTTATCGAAACCGCTGCTTTGGATGGGGTAGAACAATTTGTAGTTGGTATGGCACACCGCGGCCGACTCAATACCCTGACCAATATTTTTGGAAAGTCAGCTACTGATATATTTAGTGAGTTTGACGGGAAAGATTACGAAGAAGAAGTCTTTGATGGAGATGTGAAATATCACCTTGGTTGGACTTCCAATCGGATGACGGATTCGGGACTTTGGGTCAATCTCAATATCGCACCCAATCCATCTCACCTCGAAGCAGTTAATGCCGTTGTGGAGGGGATTGCCAGAGCCAAGCAAGATCGAAGTTATGCCGACCAGCCCAACAAAGTGATGCCAATCCTCATTCATGGAGATGCAGCTATTGCGGGTCAAGGGGTTGTATATGAAGTGGTGCAAATGGCGCAGCTCGACGGATACAAGACGGGAGGTACCATTCATATTGTCGTTAACAATCAAATTGGGTTTACCACCAATTATCTCGATGGTCGTTCAAGTACCTACTGCACTGATGTTGGGAAAGCCACGCTATCACCAGTTTTACACATCAACGCGGATGATGTGGAAGCGGTGGTTCACGCCATGCACTTTGCGGTAGCCTATCGGAATCGGTTTAAAAGAGATGTATTTATCGATTTGCTCGGCTACAGAAAGTATGGGCACAATGAGGGAGACGAACCGCGATTCACCCAGCCAAAACTCTACAAGGCCATCGCCAATCATAAAAATCCGAGAGACATTTATGCTGAAAAACTCATTTCTGAACGTGTGATTACGCATCACGAACTCGAGCTAATGGAAAAGGAGTACAAGGCGCGTATGGAAGAAAATCTAGAGGTGTCTCGCAAAGAACAAAAAACCATTATCACGCCCTTTATGGAAGACGAATGGGAGGGCTTTGAGCGGGTAAAAGTCGATGGGATGTTAGATTCAATAGATACGTCTTGTGATCAAAAGGTTTTGGAAAAAGTAGGAAGCGCGATCACAAAACTCCCAGAAGACAAATCCTTTATCCGTAAAATTCAACGCTTGATTGGTGAGCGGCATAAGATGTTTTTTAAAACCAAAACCCTCGATTGGGCCATGGGAGAGATGCTGGCTTATGGGTCTTTGCTTGCGGAGGGTCATGACGTTCGGGTTTCTGGTCAGGACGTTGAGCGGGGAACCTTCTCGCATCGCCATGCGGTGATCAAAGTTGAGGATTCGGAAGAAGAGGTGATTTTGTTGAATTCAATTTCTGAAGACCAAGGTCAGTTTTCGATTTACAATTCACTTTTGTCTGAGTATGGAGTGATGGGATTTGATTATGGATATGCCCTAGCACGTCCAAAGGCACTTACGATTTGGGAAGCGCAGTTTGGCGACTTTAGCAACGGTGCGCAAATTATGATTGACCAGTACTTGTCTTCTGCCGAAGACAAGTGGAAACTGCAAAATGGACTGGTGCTTTTACTCCCGCATGGCTATGAAGGGCAGGGAGCCGAGCACTCCTCTGCGCGAATGGAGCGTTATTTGCAACTATGCGCCAAAGACAATATGTATGTGGTTGACGTCACAACACCAGCCAACTTGTTCCATGTTTTAAGACGGCAAGTCAAGCCCAATTTTCGCAAACCTCTAGTGGTGTTCACACCAAAAAGTTTATTGCGCCACCCCAAAGTCATTTCTTCTATAGATGAATTCACATCTGGCACTTTTCAGCCAATCATACAGGATGATTTGATTCCAGTCAAAAACACCAAAACGCTCGTATTTTGCACAGGCAAATTTTACTATGACCTCATTGATGAGCGTGAAAAACAAGGTCGTGATGATGTTGCCATCATCCGTTTAGAGCAATTGTTCCCTTTGCCAAAAAAGGAAATTGATAACATTTTAGCAGATTATGCCCACGTTTCTGATGTGGTCTGGGCGCAAGAAGAGCCCCGGAATATGGGAGCTTGGAGTCATTTGCTATTGCACCTGCCAGCTGCTCAGCAGTTTCGTGTGGCATCCAGACGCTTCTATGGAACACCAGCCGCAGGTAGTGCAACACGATTTAAGAGACGACATCAACAAATTTTGGACTATGTGTTTGATCGTTCTAAAAATAATATGCGTTAATTTTACAAAGACAATTATAGAAACATGATTCTCGAAATGAAAGTCCCCTCGCCAGGGGAGTCGATTACCGAAGTTGAAATTGCAGACTGGCTTGTTCAGGATGGTGACTATGTCGAAAAAGACCAAGCCATTGCGGAGGTCGACTCTGACAAAGCCACTTTGGAACTTCCCGCCGAAGCCAGTGGAACGATTACCCTCCAAGCCGAAGTAGGCGATGCCATTGCGGTAGGCGCAGTGGTTTGTTTGATCGACACAGAAGCAGAGCGACCCGAGGGCGATGCTGCTCCTACGCCAGTTGAGAAAAAGGAAGTCTCTTCCGCCCCCAAAACGGAGGTTGAGAATTATGCTGCTGGAGCTCCGTCTCCCGCTGCCAAAAAAATCCTTGACGAAAAAGGTGTCGATGCGGTTTCGATTCAAGGCACTGGACGAAATGGCCGCATTACCAAAGAAGATGCGATTCATGCGGTCCCTTCCATGGGAACACCAACAGGTGACCGCCCTGTTACACGCAAAAAGATGTCTTTGCTAAGACGTAAAGTTGCCGAGCGACTGGTGGCTGCCAAAAACGAAACGGCCATGCTCACGACCTTTAACGAGGCCGATATGTCAGCCATCTTTGACTTGAGAAAACAATACAAAGAAAGCTTTCAAGACAAGCATGGGGTAAGTTTGGGTTTTATGAGCTTTTTTACCAAAGCTGTCGTTCGTGCCTTACATCAATTTCCTGATGTAAACTCCATGATTGATGGAAATGAACAGATCGTATTTGACTATTGTGACATCAGTGTAGCAGTGTCTGGTCCCAAAGGACTAATGGTTCCCGTAGTTCGCAATGCCGAAAGCATGAGCTTTAGTGATATTGAAAGCGAAATCAAACGCCTGGCGGTTCGCGCAAGAGACGGAAAAATTACCGTGGATGAGATGACGGGTGGCACCTTTACCATCTCAAATGGCGGGGTATTTGGCTCCATGCTATCCACGCCGATTATCAATCCACCACAATCTGGTATTTTGGGAATGCATAACATTTTACAACGTCCTGTAGCTGTAGATGGCAAGGTCGAAATCCGACCAATGATGTATATCGCCTTGTCCTATGATCACCGGATTATAGATGGCAAAGAATCGGTTGGATTTTTGGTGGCGGTCAAAGAAGCACTAGAAGACCCAATCAGTTTGTTGATGGATGGAGATGCCAAAAAGACGTTGGCACTGTGATCATACTCATCGAATTAGAATAAATTTTCTTCGAACTTATGATCCAGCACTCATGTGTAGATACTCTTTCAACTCTGAAACCCTGTGTTTTGAATAATCTCTTGCTTCTGCGTTTGTTGTGTCTTTTGTAACCAAATATTTCTGGTAATAATCGAGTGCTGTTTTTTTGTCTTTGTAATAGATGTCATAATTCCGAGCCAGTTGATAAAGGAGGATATCATTTTCTGAAATTTGATATGCTTCCCTGTAAGCACGGATGGAGCCTTCAAAATTTCCAATCTCCCTACGGCTTTCTCCTAGATAGTTGTAGTATTTGGCTAAATTCTTAGAAACGCCAAACTCGATAGCTTTTTCAAAGTGTGGAATACTTTTTTCGTGCTCATCAATGGAACTATACACAAGTCCCAAGTAGTAATGAAAAACGTCGCTTTCGGGTTCAGTTTCAATCACTTTTTTAAGTGGCTCAATAGCCCTTTTGTAATCTTTTGTAAAGTAGTAAGACAGACCGAGAAGTTTTGACATATAAGCACTCAATTCTTTCGTGAGGTCTTCTATTGCTTTAATCCCAACTATGGCTTCTTCGAATTTTTGCTGCTGATATGCAGATTTTACTTGATACTGAATGAGTTTGATGTTTTTCGGGTCGAGGTTTTGTCCTTTTTTCACATAGGCATCTGCAAGTGCATACTGCTCGAGATCCAAAAAAAGTTCACATAATCCAGCAATTGTTTCAAGATCTCTTGGATCGAGGTATTGGGCCTTTTGATAGTGTGCAATAGATTGAATGACATCTCCCTTTTTTGAACTAAGAATTGCGATTTGTTTGTGATAGTAACTATTTGTCGAGTCGATATCAATAAGCTTTTTATATTTATCTAGTGCCTGTTGATAATTTGCTTCTTTCGAATAGACTTGTGCGAGTTGCTGAAGTGCAGTTCGGTTAATGGAATCGATATCAAGAATTTTTTTAAAAACACGCTTGGCATCAACAAGTCTTCCCGAACTGACATGGCAGGAACCAATTTTTTTTAGATAATTGATATTTGTAGAGTCATTTTGATAGCAACGATCTAGCAAAGTGATGGCTTCTTGAAATTGGTAATTGGCCATGAGGACATTTATTTTTTCACAGCCAGAAATAGAGTCATTTACTTGAATACTATCCTGAGCACCTACATAAGTTGTAATGAAGATTGTGATTAGCAGGGTTCGAAGTGCAATTGCCGTTTTCATTTTATAAGGTTAAGATTTACATTACAGAACGTAAAAGCAACCTCAAAAAACAGTTTAAATAATTAGGATAACTAAGTGTAAAACAGATTTGGGGTTGTTGTATGACTCAAATATAATAAAGTTTTACTTCAAATACAGCCAGTCATTTTGATAATCAATCACAGCTTTGGTTGATTGCAAAACATCGGCGCCGATAATCCCGTCCACGTTTTCGATATCGAATTTTTGAAGAGCATGGTTGACTGCCTGCATATCAAACAAAACCACGGACCTTCTTTGGGAAGACCAAGAACCGATTTCTAAGGTGTTGTGATGCGCCACTTCTGTATCCAGTTCATTGGCACTTGCACTTGAAGCTTTCTCCTCACTTGGCTTAGCATTGAGATGGAAATGCATTGCGAGTTCAGTTGACACACAAGTGGTTGAGGCACCAGTATCCAAAATAAATCTGCCTTTGACCCCATTTAAAGTTGTGACCACCACATAGTGATTGGTAGGCAGGGTTTGCAGTCGGACTCTTGTATAGCCCTTGGATCGTAACAATTGATAAAGTGTGCGCATGCTCTTCATATATTGCCCCCAAATCTATTACTTTTGCGCAGATGTTGATCGATACTCATACCCATATTTATGCAGATGCCTTTGATGAGGATCGCGGTGAGGCCATTGCGCGCGCAATCGCAGCCGGGGTTTCACACCTAATCCTTCCAGCCATTGACTCAAAAACCACTGCGATTATGCATGAAGTCAAACGCAACTATCCCGAATATGTTTCTTTGATGATGGGCTTACACCCAACTCATGTGGGTCTCAATGTGGAGGAGGAGTTGGCACATGTCAAAGAACAACTCGATGCACATTCGTTCGTAGCAGTTGGCGAAATCGGAATGGACTTATATTGGGACAAAACTTATCAAAGGCAGCAGCAAGATGCCTTTGCCCGACAAATCGATTGGGCATTGGCGGCAGACTTGCCCATTGTGATTCATTGTCGAGATGCGTTTACGCCTGTTTTCGATGTATTAGAAGGGTTCAATGATCCCCGATTGCGTGGGGTTTTCCACTGTTTTACGGGCACCAAAGCGGATGCCCAACGTGCGTTGGACCTCAATTTTTATTTGGGAATTGGTGGAGTGATCACCTTTAAAAATGGAAAAATCGATCAGTTTTTAGCAGACTTCCCCATCGAAAAAATGCTATTGGAAACGGATTCCCCTTATTTGGCACCCACCCCATATCGTGGTAAACGAAACGAAAGTGCCTATTTGTCAATTATAGCCAAAAAGATGGCGGAATTGTTTGGGACTACAACCGCCGAGGTGGCAAGAATCACATCAAAAAACGCCCAGCAATTATTTGATTTATCATAAGTTTTTATTTTGACAAATAAGTGGCATATTTGGGCGGTCAATTAAAATTTTAGAGAGGTGGCCGAGTGGTCGAAGGCGCACGCCTGGAAAGTGTGTATACGCCAAAAGCGTATCGAGGGTTCGAATCCCTTCCTCTCTGCTGGTTTGTTTAACATATTTTTATATCTTTAGCGTTCGAATAAATAACTATAATCCTATTATTCAATCATGAAACGATTTACATTCTTACTATTTTTATGTGCCTTTACGGCACAACCAATGTTGTGGGCCAATACAAATACCACACAAGACCCCACCGAAGAAGTTACTGTTGAGCAGGTTGACTCTGTTGCTGTTGACTCTGTAGCTGTTGCTGAAGAGGTTGTCATGGAGCCGATGCCTGAAGCAGTAGCTGAAGCTGAAGAGGCTGCACCGGCAGGATTTACACAAGAACTCAAAAAACGATTTATTGAAGGGGGTCCTGGATTTATGGGCATTGTACTGCTCTGTCTTATTCTTGGATTAGCAATTGCGATTGAGCGAATTATTTTCCTCAATCTTTCAACGACGAATACAGCCAAGCTCACTTCATCTGTTGAAGATGCACTCAAAAATGGTGGTGTAGAAGCTGCAAAAGAGGTTTGTCGAAACACAAGTGGTCCTGTTGCTTCTATTTTTTATCAAGGGCTAGACCGTTCCTCTGAAGGTTTGGAAAACGCTGAAAAAGCAGTAGTCGCTTACGGCGGTGTTCAAATGGGACAACTCGAGAAAAATGTCTCTTGGATTTCATTGTTTATCGCACTTGCTCCCATGCTTGGGTTTATGGGTACGGTAATCGGTATGATTCAAGCATTTGATAAAATTGAAGCTGCTGGTGACATGCAACCTTCACTTGTAGCAGGAGGGATCAAGGTCGCTCTTTTGACGACAGTATTTGGTTTGATTGTTGCAATTATCTTACAGATTTTCTACAACTATATTGTTGCTAAAATTGATAGCATTGTTAACGATATGGAAGATGCATCAATCACATTGATGGACATGTTGGCTGCCAATTCAAAGTAAGATCTCACCAAAAATAGTATCCTATGAATACGCAAAAGATTTTTACTTATATCGCCCTTGCCCTTGGAGTAATCGGTTTGATCCTACAAGTCATTATTCTCAGTCAAGGGGATGATGTCATTAAATTAAATGCCTTATCTGGTGATTACGGGATCATTTCAACTATGGTAAACTTGGCATTGCTGGTTTTGGCAATCACGATTGTTCTGACACTGGTTTTCTCATTTGGCAACTTGGCATCTGACGGAAAGAAACTCAAAAAAGCGTTGATTTTAATTGGTGCATTTGCAGCAGTTGTACTTGTCGCATTTTTATTTTCCTCAGGGACAGAAACGCCGCTTAAAGATGGAAACATGCTGTCTGCCGCGGGCTCCAGATGGATAGAAACGGGACTTCGTACATTCTACTTTCTTGTATTTATCGCTGTCGGTGCGATGTTGTACACTGGCATTGCCCGATTGAAAAAATAACAACATGGCAAGAAGAAAAGCACCCGAAGTCAATGCAGGATCTATGGCAGATATTGCCTTCCTCTTGCTTATTTTCTTTTTGGTAACGACTACCATTGAAACCGACTCAGGACTCAATCGGAAGTTACCTCCAATGGAAGATGTGGTCGACCCACCAATCATTAAGGAGCGTAATATTTTTACTGTTGTTGTGAATAAATTCAATCAGCTTCTTGTTGAAGAAAAACCACTTGAGCTTGCAGAATTACGAAATGAAGCTGTCAAGTTTTTAGACAATGGAGGAGGAAAAGGAGAAGAAGCATGTTCCTATTGTTTAGGAGGCCGAAATTCAGATTCTTCAGACAACCCAGAAAAAGCGGTGATTTCACTCAAGAATGACAGAGAAACCGACTATAAAGTTTATATCGCTGTCCAAAACGAATTGGTAGCTGCATATAACGAATTGCGAAATCGTGAATTTAAGCGTTTAAACCCCAACTTGGGGCTTGATTTTGTGCAAACAGACAAGATTTATAATGATCCCAGAACGAGTATTGCGGAAAAAGAACGACTCAAACCGCTTTTGAGTGAAGTCAAGTTGTTGTTTCCACAAAAACTTTCTGAGGCAGAACCAAGCAAAACAAATTAACGATGTCTAAGTTTAAAAAGAAAAAAGGAGGAGACCTCCCAGCGATATCAACTGCTTCGTTGCCGGATATTGTTTTTATGTTGTTGTTCTTTTTTATGGTGGCAACGGTAATGAGAGACAATACTTTAATGGTGACAAATACCTTACCTGCTGCAGATCAGGTTCAGAAGCTCGATAAAAAAGACCGCGTGATGTATATTTATGCTGGAAAACCGAGTATGCGCTACCAAGACAAATTTGGAACACAAGCGCGGATTCAGCTCAACGATAAGTTTGCAACCGTTCAAGATGTTGCCGCTTTTGTGTTGGCTGAAAAAGCATCCAAACGCCAAGAACTACAAAACGTTTTGACAACCGCACTCAAAGTTGATGGAGACACTAAAATGGGACTCATTTCTGACATCAAACAAGAATTGCGTAAAGTCAACGCACTTAAGATCAATTATACCACTCGTATTGGGGACTATTCACAAAACCTAAACTAGTGGATCATTGTGATCATTACAGAATCAAGCGCCAGTATCGGCGCTTTTTTTATTTTTGAGTTATGCAAAAACAGCATTTTGTACTTCTGCTCATAGCGAGTTTTGCACTTGCACAATCACCAGCCGACTCATCGTATAGAGAGGACCAGATTTATGCGTCTATTGGCTATCCATTATTGATCGACACCCCTGAAGGCCATACCCAAAATAAACTTTCACATACATTTTCACTTGGGTTTATACGAGATATGCCCATCAATACAGCTCGCAATCTCGCATTCGGACTAGGGCTTGGACTCAACTATAATGTGGTATATACGAACCTACAGTTTACAGACAATATGGAAGCAACGACTTTCGTATCAAGTGATTTAATTAACCAGTGGAGCTCTGTAGACGCAGAAATCCCATTGGAATTTAGATGGCGAAGCTCTACACATGTGAATTACCAATTTTGGCGTGTATATGCTGGGGTGGTTGGATATTATTCTTTGTCAGCAAAACAACGCACAAGAACGGCTCTTACGGAAAGTATTACTTCTCTTTCTGTTCAAAACTTTAGACTGGCATTGCGATTAAATGTAGGGAATAATACCTGGAATTTGACTTACACGCACCCGATTGATTCTTTTTTTGATTTTGACAAATCCGCTCACAATAAATCATTTAGTAAATTAAAAACTGCAAAATTGGGGTTGATTTTTTATATTTTTTAAAAAAAAATAGCTGATATTTAATCAAATCCGTAAGAAAAAAATTAAATCGTATCTTTACCAGATAAAGTTTTATTAAAACCTAACTAAAAATGAAAAAACTAATAACACTAATTGCTGTGTTTGCATCAACGATGATATGGGCACAGACACAGGTTTCGGGAACAGTTACGGATGCTGAAGGGCAGCCACTTCCAGGAGCAAATATCGTTTTGGATGGTAGCACAGGTGCTGTATCCGATTTTGATGGAAATTTTTCCTTCTCAACAGATCAACAACCCCCATTCTCGCTTACGGTTTCTAGTGTGGGCTTTGAATCGGCTACGGCTGAGGTTACTTCTGCAAGCGGGTCATTGACAATTCAATTATCCGAAGGCAGCACACAGCTCGACGAGATTGTCGTTTCTGCATCTCGTTTTGCACAAAGAATATTTGATTCTCCTGTGACGGTTGAGAAGTTTAATGTACAACAAATTGCCGCTACCCCTTCTGCAGATTTCTTTAGTGGTTTAGAAGAAATCCGTGGGATTCAAGTCAACAAAGGTGGTTTGCTATTTAACCAAGTCAACACACGAGGTTTTGGAACCTTGTACAATGAGGGCTTTGTAACCTTGGTTGACGGTATGGACAATCAAGCGCCAATCTTTGGTTTTGCAATTGGAAACTTAATTGGATTAAATGAGCTTGACGTACAGAGTGTTGAAGTACTTCCTGGGGCAGCATCTGCACTGTATGGAGCAGACGCTTACAAAGGAATTATGTTTATGAACAGTAAGTCTGCATTTGACGATACAGGAATAAGTGCATATGTGAAGTCAGGTGTAACTAACCAAGATGTCTCAGGGCAAAACGAATTCACCGATTGGGGTGTGCGTTTAGCGCATGCGTTTAGCGACAAGTTTGCAATTAAGGCAACTTATAGCAATATTGAGGGAACAGATTGGGAAGCAGCTGACACCCGTTCGCAAGATGCCAATGGCCGTATCGTTGATGGGGTAAACACTCTTGACCCATTGTATAATGGCGTAAACGTTTATGGTGATGAGCTTGGACAAAGTGTCGATTTTACTGATGCTTTTGCTGGAAATGTTATTCCAGCAGATTTTGCTGCTCTCGCACCTCTATTTGCAGGGGACGACGCAACTTATACTGACTTCTTTGGGCCTACACAGTTGATCAATTTTTCTGGTTACGATGAGAAAGCTCTTACAGATGGGAAAACATCAAATTACAAATATAACGTCGAGGCTGCTTATCGTCCTTCAGACAACCTCGAAATTACTTTAGGTTCACGTCAAGGTGGAGGTAAGATAATATTACAAGGATCGAGTCGCTTTACGATCGATAATTTTAAGATGACCCAGAACAAACTTGAAGTTAATTGGGGTAAACTGAATGTGAAAGCATATACTACTGAAGAAGATGCAGGGGACAGTTATGATACAAATGCTGCGGGTCTATTAATGTTTATTTCTCAACCTGATGCAAGTGGAAACTTCCCTCATCCTGCTAATGACGCATTTGCTGGGGTAACAAATTGGTACACGATGTATGTAGGAGGATTTTTTACTGCAATGAATCAAGCAGACCCTACTTTGGTTCCAACCATTTTAGGAGCGGCTGCTACTGGTGCTCTTTCTGATACCAATGGTGACGGCGCTGTAAACATTTACGATATGGGCGTTTCTAGCTTAATGCCATTCCATAATGCGGGACGTACTTATGCTAATACAAACTTGCATCAACCAGGAGAAGGTGTTTATGAGACAGTTTTAGATGGAATTAAGTCAGGTGCCGCTAAATTGACAGACAACACCAAAACGCAATCATTCGAATTGAATTATGATTTAACAGATCGTATTGACTTTGCTGATATTTTAATCGGAGGTTCGTATCGGAATACGGATCTAAATACGCAAGGTACTGTTCTGACAGACTATGACGGGCCAATTTCGTACTATCAATATGGCATGTATACGCAAGCCAAAAAAGATTTTGGAAAATTGACTTTAACAGGATCGATCCGTTACGATAAAAGTGAGTTTTTCGATGCGGTATTTACCCCACGTTTAGGAGCGCTTTATAGCATTTCGGACAACCAAAACCTTCGCGTATCGTACCAAACAGGGTTTAGAAACCCAACTAACCAAGACAAATATATTGGCTTGAGAGGTTCACGTTCGGTTTTGATGGGTTCTTCACCTGATAGTGTTGATCGATTTAACATGCCATTCCAAAGAGCAAGTGATGGAGCCGTTTACAATGTAACGGGTGACATTGTTTTTGCCACTGCACTTAATCCTATGACTTATCAACCTCAGGAGATGAAAAATGTTGAGCCGGAATATATCGTATCGTATGATATTGGGTATCGATTCAATACACCTACAACTTCATTCGATATTGCGGCTTATTTGAGTCAGTATGACAATTTCATTGCCACTCAAGACGTATGGATTCCATTGCTTTACAATGGTCAAACTGTTGCAGAAGCTCTAGGAAATCAAGATGTCTTCCCATTCTCGGTTGACGGCAATGTTGATGAAGAGATTAGTTCATATGGTGTGAGCGTGGCAGTTAACCAAGCACTCACACAAAAGATAGGCATGAACATGTCCTATGAATTTAATGACCTTGACTACACGCCAAGTTCTGCAACTTCTTTATTTGAGCCAGCTTTCAATACACCTAAACACAGATTCAAAGTATCTATTGCTGGACAAAACATCAATGACAACATTGGATTTAATGTTTCATTGCGCTCAAATAGCGAATACGAATACCAAGCGAGCTTTATCGACGCGACAATTGAAGCCAATACAGTCATTGACGCTCAGGTTTCATTTAACCTTGATAGCTTAAAAACTGTACTCAAAGTTGGAGGTACAAATATCGGAGGTGATGACTATGTGAGTCTCGTTGGATCAGGGATGATCGGTCAGATGTTCTATACATCACTTACCTTTAACCCCTAAAATACAGTTTAAACATTGCTAAAAAAAGGGTGCTGCATAGTGCCCTTTTTTTGTTTATAAATCAATCGATTAAATCTCAGTTTTTGCCTTATATTTGCAGCCGACAAAAACAAGTATTCGTCAATCATTATTTACGTATTCTATGGCTCAAGTAAAAGGTAAAGTCGCACAGATCATCGGCCCTGTCGTTGATGTATCATTTGACACTGCAGTTGCACCACTTCCCAATATTTATGATTCACTCGAAATCAGTAAAGATGATGGAAGTCAGCTCGTGTTGGAAGTGCAGTCGCACATTGGTGAAGACCAAGTCCGAACCATCTCAATGGACTCAACAGATGGGTTGCAGCGTGGCGCAGATGTAGTTGCCACAGGGAGCCCAATTCAAATGCCAATAGGGGAAGCAGTCAACGGAAGACTCTTCAACGTCATTGGTGATGCGATTGATGGAATTGGTAATTTACCAAAAACAGAAAAAGATGGATTGTCCATTCATCGTGAGGCGCCTGCTTTTGACCAATTGTCTACCTCAACTGAAGTTCTCTTTACGGGGATCAAAGTCATCGACTTGATTGAGCCCTATGCAAAGGGTGGAAAAATTGGACTATTTGGTGGTGCAGGAGTAGGGAAAACCGTTTTGATTCAAGAACTTATCAACAACATCGCCAAAGGGCACGGAGGATTGTCTGTATTTGCGGGTGTTGGAGAACGCACACGGGAAGGAAATGACCTTTTGCGAGAAATGCTCGAGTCTGGCATTATCAAGTATGGAGACGAGTTTATGGAGTCTATGGAAAACGGTGGCTGGGATTTGAGCAAAATCGATCAAGAGGCACTCAAAGAATCCAAAGCAACCTTTGTGTTTGGTCAAATGAACGAACCACCAGGAGCACGTGCTCGTGTTGCACTTTCTGGTTTGACGGTTGCGGAATACTTCCGTGATGGCGCAGGTGATGGCCAAGGTAAAGACGTTCTTTTCTTTGTTGATAACATCTTCCGATTCACGCAAGCTGGATCTGAGGTGTCTGCACTACTTGGGCGTATGCCTTCAGCAGTGGGCTACCAACCAACACTGGCTTCCGAAATGGGGGCGATGCAAGAAAGAATAACCTCAACTAAGAAGGGATCGATTACGTCGGTACAAGCGGTTTATGTACCTGCAGATGACTTGACCGACCCAGCACCAGCGACGACTTTTGCTCACTTGGACGCTACGACCGTATTGTCGCGTAAAATTGCGGAGCTTGGGATCTACCCAGCGGTTGACCCGCTAGATTCTACTTCAAGAATTTTAACTCCTGAAATCCTTGGTGATGAGCACTACAACTGTGCACAGAGAGTTAAAGAATTATTGCAGCGTTACAAAGAGTTGCAAGACATTATTGCAATCCTAGGAATGGAAGAACTTTCTGAAGAAGACAAACTTGCGGTTGCTAGAGCACGTCGCGTACAGCGATTCTTATCTCAACCGTTCCATGTTGCAGAACAGTTTACGGGAATTCCAGGTGTTTTGGTTGACATCAAAGACACCATTAAAGGATTTAACATGATTATGGACGGTGAGCTTGACCACTTACCAGAAGCGGCCTTTAACTTGAAAGGATCCATTGAGGAAGCCATTGAGGCGGGTGAAAAAATGCTTGCCGAAGCGAAAGAATCATAATTTATGCGTTTAGAAGTCGTTAGTCCAGAAGCTACCTTGTTCAGCGGTGAAGTCAGTTCAGTTGCTGTTCCTGGAGCCAATGGTGCTTTTCAAGTTCTTGATAACCATGCACCTATTGTTTCTATTTTAAACCCAGGGACCGTAAAAATCGGTGGAAAAATTTCTCTACCTGAACAAACGGCACATCACTTTAATCAGTTGGGGGAAGATACCTTTTTGGAATTGCCAAACGGCGGAACACTCGAAATGCAGCAAAATAAAGTTGTGCTTTTAGCCGATTAAGACTTCATTGTCACAACAAAATTCACCCCATATTTTATTAAACGAAATGAGATGAGAGTGACGATTGTTGTAAGCAAGCAAATGGTATTTAAAAGAGTTGCTTTTTTCTTCTTTTTATTGGGATTCCAATTCCACATCACGGCACAAGAAACAGTTCTGGACGAAGTCGTTGTTTCATCGCCTCGAATTGAACTCCTGGCAGCTCAGCAATCTCGATCTGTAACGACCCTAACTGCAGAAGAAATCGAAGAGAGTGGTGCAACGACTATAATCGATGTTCTGAGTGATGTAGCTGGAATTGAACTCCGAAGCCGAGGGGCGCAAGATGTGCAGTCTGATATTTATATCCGTGGCGGCGGATTTGATCAAGTTCTTCTTTTGATAGATGGAATTAAGGTGGATAACCCCCAAACTGGGCATCATACGCTCAATGCAATTATCCCGATTGAGATGATCGAACGTGTTGAAATTCTTAAAGGTGCAGCAGGTCGGGTGTATGGTCAAAATGCATTTAGTGGAGCGATAAATATCGTAACCAAGAAACCTTCTTCTGAAGACCTAAAGGTTACCCTAAGTGGGGGCTCATTTGACTATCTAAAGGCAGCTCTGTATGCGACAGACCAGCGTGAGTCTTCAAGCCATACGCTTTATGCCGAAACCAGATCCTCTGACGGATACCGCTACAATACGGATTATAACAATCAAAATTATTTATGGAAGTCGAGTTGGGACACCAATCAAGAACCAATTGAATTATTAGCCAGCTTTAATAATAGACGTTTTGGAGCAAATGGGTTTTATGCATCACCAACATTTACCGATCAATACGAGGCCACGCAGAGTAGTTTACTTGGCCTAACGACTTCTATCAATGGGAGTTGGCATATCAAACCGAAACTATATTGGAAAAGAGGGCAAGACGAGTTTATCCTTTTCAAAAATGACCCTAGTATATATCGAAATATGCATATTACAAACAAACTAGGAGGCGAAGTAAATGCTACTAAAAAACACGCATTGGGTACGACTGGAATCGGTTTTGAGTTGGCTCGCGTCAGCATTCAAAGCAATAATTTGGGAGAACATGCCCGCACCTTAGTTCATGGGTATTTGGAGCATCGTTTTGCAAGCAATCGATGGGATGTCACACCAGGGTTTTCTGTGAGCCATTACACCGATCAGGACACTTTTTTCTACCCAGGGATTGATATTGGTTTCCAGATCAATGGAGACTCGAGATTGTTTTTCAATTCAGGATACACTTATCGGATTCCAACCTACACCGATTTGTATTATAATGACCCAACTACATTAGGAAATGAATCTTTACTACCTGAAAAGGCATTGTCAACTGAGCTCGGATTTCGACACCGCCAAAACAATTGGAAACTGTCCATATCCCTTTTTCAACGCGATGCAAAGAATTATATCGATTATGTGGTGTTGGCAGGGGATGAGCGATGGCAAGCTTCGAATATTGATCAAATTTTATCCCAAGGGGGAGAGTTTGATGTTGTTGTAAACATCAGCCGTCATAAGTTCGCCATGGGTTATGCCTATCTCAAAGACGATGTAGATGGGGTTAGTTCTGCATTGTCTCGCTATGCCATCAATTCTCGCAAACACCATCTTTCCACTCGGTGGACTTTGAAGTGGAGTTCATCCGTCACATCATCAATATCCTATCGTTATGCCGAACAGCACTCGGGCTATCATTACAATGTGGTGGATGCGAATATGGTGGTTGCAAAAGGGCGCATAAAACTCTCACTTTCTGCTCATAATATTTTAAACGCTGCCTACACGGAACAGAATTTGGTGCCCATGCCGAAGGGACATGCCCTGCTTTCCCTTCAGTATCAGTTATACTAATTTTAACTGAGCTTGTTAAGCGCATCAAAAATCAAGTCATTTTCCCATCCGCGGTACTGCATATAGTTGATCCATTTTTTCTTTCGTTGCGGTAGGGGTTCTTTGTTTTTTTTCAGCTGATCCCAACGTTTTTCAGCGAGTGTATCGAATGTCATCTGATAGTTTTCTTCAGAGATTTGCGCCAGTGCTTTGTCGATGTTATAGCTCGTAATTTTTCTTTGTTTCAGTTCGTTGACGATCCGTTTTTTCCCCCATTTTTTAATGGAAAACTTACTGCGAACATAGAGCATTGCAAAGCGGGTTTCGTTGAGGTAGTCGTTTTGAATCAAGTGGGAGATCACCGCATCGGTATCATCTCGAAACGCACCGAGCTGACGGAGTTTCGTTTTGACTTCCTGATGACAACGCTCTTGGTAAGCGCAGTATCGCTCTAGTCGGGTTTTTAGATCATTAAGAGTGTGTGCGTTTCGCATTGCTCTAAAATAAAAAAAGCGACCCAAAACATTGAGTCGCTTTTGTGTTATAAATGAATTACTTTACCATTTTTATCAAAAAAACGGTAGTGTAGATAGGTGTAAGCATCACGTGGAATCACTGTGATCCACTTTTTATGCTTGAGATACCATTGAAACCGAACAGACTTTATGCCTTGCATCAAATAGGCAGCGACAAAAGGATGCGCGTGAAGGCGAATCTTCTTTTTGCTGTGCTTTGGATGATTGACAATTCGTTCCACATCTGCCTCGATACGATCGAGGAGTACAATTGGAGCTTCCACTTCCCCGTCCTTATTTGGATTGGGTTCCATGGTTTTAATCTCCATTTCAGGTCTCACACGTTGACGTGTCATTTGAATAAGACCAATTTTACTCGGTGGA
>JAQWIL010000026.1 GCA_029248885.1 Flavobacteriaceae bacterium | reverse complement strand
GGGGAGATCAGTTTCTCCAATCTTCCTTCAAAATAGCTTTTCCTTTTTTTGTAGAGATAAACCATGGCAACATCACCTGGAACAGCATCTTTTACAAAAACAACGATTCCTGAGGTTGTTCGACCAACTGCCATGCCTTTCGTAGCAATCCCTGTCAGAGTTAATTTAATAGATTGTTTGACTTTCATTTCGGTTGCAAAAATAGATAGGTTAAGTGGATTTTATGACATAAGAAAAATAATATTGACATAATAATTTTGTAAGTTTAATTTTTAAAATCCTAAAGTCGTAATCATGAAAAATTCTTTTATACATTTTGTATGTGCATATTTTTTGCTCATTTGCACTTTTTCCTTCGCACAATCTAAGGATAAAGACAGCCTGCTCATCTCTGCTCTGGATGGATTTTCTTTTCGGAGTGTAGGCCCTGCATTTATGTCGGGGCGTATCGCTGATATCGCCATCGATCCAACAAACGAAAATGTTTGGTATGTCGCAGTCGGTTCGGGTGGAACCTGGAAAACCACGAATGCAGGGACAACATGGACCCCATTGACAGATGATGAATCCTTTTACTCAACAGGCTGCATCACCCTAGATCCGAGCAATTCGTCTGTTGTTTGGCTGGGGACTGGAGAGAATGTTGGTGGTCGTCATGTCGGAATCGGTCATGGGATTTATCGCAGTACAGATGGCGGTTCATCCTGGCAAGATATGGGCTTAAAACAGTCCGAACACATTTCAAAAATTATCGTCCATCCCAACGACTCAAATACCATTTGGGTGGCTTCCCAAGGTCCGTTATGGAGTTCAGGGGGCGAAAGAGGTTTGTACAAATCCACAGATGGAGGTAAAACATGGGTCAATAAACTCAGTATCAACGAGTGGACAGGGGTTACTGATCTTGTTATTGATCCAACCAATCCAGACGTACTTTATCTTGCAAGTTGGCAACGTCATAGAAATGTCGCTGCGCATATGGGAGGAGGCCCAGGCACATCTCTCTATAAAAGCATTGATGGAGGAGAAACTTGGTATAAAATTGATAAAGGATTACCCTCGTCAAACATGGGAAAGATTGGGTTGGCAATTTCTCCTATAAATCCAGAGGTGCTTTATGCCGCAATCGAACTCGATCGTCGCAAGGGGGCGGTTTATCGCTCATCAAACAGTGGTGGTAGCTGGACAAAAATGTCAGATACCGTTTCAGGTGGTACAGGCCCTCATTACTATCAAGAGCTTATTGCCTCTCCACATCATTTTGATCGGATATATTTGATGAATGTTCGTGCACTGGTTTCGGAAGATGGTGGTAAAACGTTTTATACCATGACTGAGGCCAACAAACATTCTGACAATCACTCACTGACTTTTAAAAAGAACGATCCCAATTATCTTCTCTTTGGAACTGACGGAGGGATTTATGAATCCTTTGACGACTCAAAAACATGGAAGTTTGTCAACAATCTCCCATTAACCCAGTTTTACAAACTCGCAGTTGACGACGCAGCGCCATTTTACAACATTTATGGGGGTACACAAGACAACAATACACAAGGCGGTCCTTCACGAACTTTTCGCACCAACGGGATTACCAATGGAGATTGGTATGTGCTATTAGGTGGTGATGGTCATCAACCTGCTACCGAGCCAGGAAACCCCGATATTGTCTATGCACAGTGGCAACAAGGGAACCTGTATCGAATCGATAAAACCACAATGGAAGCCATATATATTAAGCCACAAAGTGGAATAGGGGAGCCCTATGAACGTTACAATTGGGATGCACCAATTCTTGTGAGTCATCATGATCCCAAGCGATTGTATTTTGGAACACAGCGCGTTTGGCGTTCTGAAAATCGAGGGGATAGCTGGTCTGCGATTTCTGGTGATCTGACAAAAGACGAAGAGCGATTGGCACTACCGATCATGGGCCGACAGCAAAGCTTTGACAACCCATGGGATGTGTATGCCATGTCAACCTATAATACCATCACCTCATTGAGTGAATCAACCACGAACCCAGAGCTTTTGTACGCCGGTACTGACGACGGCATTATTCAGCATACAAATGACGGTGGTAAAACATGGACGAAAATGACGGTTGATCAGTTGCCTGGATCACCTGCAACCGCATTTGTAAACGATATTAAAGTTGACCTTCACAATGACCAAGTGGCCTATGTAGCACTCGATAACCATAAGTACGGAGACTATGCTCCATACCTGTACAAAACCACAAATGGAGGAAAAAAATGGATGTCTATAACCAATGGTATCCCAGATGGGATATTGGTTTGGAGAATCGTACAGGATCATGTCAATCCCAAGCTGTTGTTTTTGGGAACAGAGTACGGGGTTTATGTGAGTTTGGATCAAGGAGATCAATGGCATAAATTCTCTACAGGTCTTCCCACGATTTCAGTCCGTGATCTTGCCATTCAGAAACATGAGAATGATCTTGTTTTAGCAACGTTTGGTCGTAGTTTTTATGTCCTAGATGATTATAGTGCATTACGCGAATTGTCGGAAAAAAGTGTTGAGAAAGATGCTTTGCTTTTTCCAGTGCGAAAAGCCCTTCAATACAACCAAATTCGTGGAGGCACTTCTAGTCAGGGGGGATCGTTTTTCACAGCGAAAAACCCAGACTACGGCGCAATGTTCACCTTCTTTATCAAGGAGGGTCATCAATCCATGATGTCAAAAAGAAAGAAAAAGGAAAAAGAGCTCAAAGACAATGACATTCCGTTTCCAGGATGGGAGGCTTTAGATGCTGAGAAAAATGAACCAAAGGCAGAGGCAATTTTGGTTGTTCGTGATGCAGCGGGCACTGTAGTTGACCGCATTTCCGCTAAGTTGACCAAAGGAATTCAGCGTGTAAGCTGGGATTTAAAAAAGCCTTATGTTAGTGTCGTTGATGCCAATGCCAAACAAAAATCATTCAATGCATGGCGCTTAGACGTGGCGCCAGGCACCTACAGTGTTAGTTTGCACAAACGAGTAGGCGGAGTTGAGACCGAGCTTGTAGGTGCTCAATCCTTTGAGGTAGAACGCATTCGAAAGAATATTTTGGTTAACCCACTGGCCGATCAACGCCAAGCGTATATCGACAAAATATTTGCCTTAGATAAGCAAATCGAATTGACTGAGCATGCTTTTGAAACCGCTGCCAAGCGACTCAAAACCCTCAAAAAAGCATTAAAGTTTGTCGATGGTGACAAAGCAAAAATTACGGCTGTACTCTATGATTTGCTTGAGCAGAAACACAAAATCTCTCGTATGTTAGACGGTAATTCATCCAAAAAAGAAGTTGGGGAAAAAGATCAACTGACCTTAAATTACCGATTATATTTTGCTGCCAATGGACTTATGGGGAATTCTTACGGGCCAACGACCCTCCACATGGAGAGCTTTGCATTGGCGCAAACGATGTTTGACAATATCAAACCCAATATCGATGATTTTGTGCGTAATGTCGATCAATTAGCCACTCAAATGGAAGCCGCTGGCGCACCTACTGTGGTGGATTGATTTCTATACCGCGTTGTAAGATATACCCCTAGGAATCGCTTTGCTTAGTAAGGCTTCTTTTCTAGGGGTTTGTTTTTGTGGGGTGGCATGCTAGCGGTTTGTCTATGCGCAGTGTCCCGAAGGGCATTGCGTATAGGTTTTGTTGTACACCGTTTCAGTTATATTTCCCCTCTGAGTTAATTCCATTCTCTATATGGGCTAAATGATGGTTACAATGCCAAGAATAAACTCCGATATTTTCAACTAAACTAAATTTATTTCCATTCTCAGGATGTATAAACTTCATATCCAATTGATCTTTTGATAAGCTTTTTAAGAGTCGACTCCATTTTTTATGCAATCCGTTTAATAGGATTATTGATTCAGTTATTTCATCAGTCAATGAATCATTTAAATCAGCCCATCTAGACTCCTTGTATGGTCTTATGGTTGGTATTTCTTCTGTTAAAGCAAGTTTGAATCGAATAATGCTGTTCATGTGGCTATCCGCACAATGATGTATTACTTGTTTGACCATCCAACCATTCGGTCTATACTTCCAACTAAGCTTTTCAGAAGAAATATCTCTGATTAAATATTCAACCCGTGATGGGAAAAGTTCAATATCTTCAATCCATTGTTTAATTAAATCTTCACTCGGACTCTTATTAGAGATATATTTTCCTATTGGGAATTTAAGTTTTTCTATATCCATATTTTTCTCATACATGGTGTACAACGTTTAGTATATGAAGCGTAGCCTGCCGATAGGCGGCTATGATTTCATATTCAGTGTTGTGGTGTCGTTGTTAATATTTTAGTACTCAAGTATTTCGCAAATTCTATCTCTTTATAAAGTTGATGACTTTTTTTCGGTAAAAATTTGAACTCTAATTGCATATTCTTTATCCATTTTTTCGAGGGTTGATACTCATCATTTTCACCAAAATATAATTCTATTCTTCCTGTTGGTCTTTTGGTTTCTTTTCTCAATCTTGTGGATGAAACACATATTAAGGACTTAATATTATCAGTCCTAAGTCCAAAATTCCACGCTATTACGCCACCTATGCTAAATGCAATAATATTTACAGGATTCTTTTCCTGTTTAATTAAGTTCTCAATAGCTAATTCAATGCCTCCATTAACAAATTGATTGTGTAAATTATCTTGAATGTAGTTCGATTTATCTACTTCCCCGATTTCACAACTGTCATAGAAAAAAAGGTCAAATTTCGTTTCTAAAATTTCAGTATAATTTATCAACCATTCTGCTTTTTCCCTTCCCCATAAATCAGAGATTATAATTAAACGCTCTTTCATTTCAGTCAGTTTCATAATGCACCACAACTTGTATATATCCGCATATTGCGTTTATTTCTTTTATATGTTTTGAAAAGGAATCTGCACTAATCACCTTATTTTCAAGATGTTGACGATCCAATAACAAACCTAAAAGCGGAAAGTTATTTGCAAGATTCTTTTTAAAAATCTGCAGAGAAGGACTCCGAAGTGAAGTAAAGAAAGACAGTAGGTTTTTCATGCGTATGGAACAGATTTGGAGTCTATGCGATATGCAAGTTAAGTAATTTTGTTCAATAAGGATTCAACAACTTGGTGCGTTACACCACGCAACTACTTGTTTTGGGTTTGATTTAACAGCAATCCAACCACCAAATTATAGCTTTTTATGCCTTCGGTTTGGTTATTTGCTTTGAGGTAAGTGTCATAACTTTTCTTGAACAAGGGTTCAAGGGGATTTTGGTAGCTTTGCCAAAATGCAGAGACTTGCTGATACTGCTTTAAAACCCCTACATTCAGTTTTTGGTAAAGCGTTTTGTAATCAATGTCTTTTCTCTTTCGACAATCGGCTAGGGCATACCCCAAAGCCAGATGATAGCCTGCATATTGCATATACAGATCTTCTGATTGAAGGCCCGCATAAATCGCAATAAAGTTTGCTTCCTCTTCTGCTGCATAGCCCAATTGGTGTGCAATCTCATGAGCAGAAGTTGTGAGCAATCGCAATTTGGGCTGATATGCATTGACTTGCGCCTCTAACGTAAAGGGGTTTATGTATCCGCCATAGCCCATATAGCTCAGGGGAAAACTGAATATCGATTTTTTGATATTTGAGACTGGGTAGTGATGTTGATTTCGAATGGTTTCTGTTGCAATATCAAAAATTTTGTCTGTTGTGTAGGGGACTCTAACAGGGATAGAATCATTTTGAGAAAGATTTTTGTGCAATTGATTTGTTTGCTGAATGAGGTGATGTGTAAACTCCTCCAACTCCGAAGAAGAGTAGTCAGAAGGAGCGTTGACCCGAGAGGACAAACTCGTTTGATGGTAATGTAGCCCCCATTGAATATGGAACAGAAAAAAAAGAAAACCAAAGCCGCCGAGAATTTTGATCAGCGTTGACCAACGAAGCAAACGCCTAAAATGCCAGATGCTTTTTAGAATGTAAGCAATTGCAACCGCATAGAAAACATCACCAACTGAAAAAGGGATCCACGCAGTCGCTTGAAGGGTGAGTTTAGAAAGCCATACAAAAACGCCTTGTGTGTAAAACTGATCAACAATTTCCGGGTTGCGCTTTATCCACTGTAACAATAGCCATTGGGGAATGATGGAAAACGCAAAATATTTGTAGATGCGCAAAGCACGATTTTTATTCCAACCCAACCACTTCGACCTCAAAAATCAGATTGGTTTGAGGTGGAATGCCACGTCCACCATTGGCACCATATGCCAATTCGTAGGGTAAATAAAGTGTTGCCTTATCACCAACCGATAAAAGAAGCAGTCCTTCTTTAAACCCAGTAATCATCCCAGCATCAGGATCGACGCGGGCAGGGAGTGGCTGATAGGGACGTTTGGAGTTGTACATTTTATAGGATTTTGCAATTTCCTCAATACTGGTGTCGAGCAAACGCCCATCCTCAAAATATACGGCATAGTGAGTCAGTACAGTTTTGTCTATTGCAACCGCTTCGCCATCACCCTCTGTGGTAATCACATAACCCAGACCACTTTCTGTGTATGTCGCTGATTGTTCCAATGCTGACAAGGCATCCCGCTTTTGGTTTTTGACCTTGTCTTTTTCCAGAAAATAGTTTTCAAAGGTAGCTGCTGCATCAAACTTTCTCGCCTCTTTTCCCTTTCTGATGATGCGAACCGAGATTATGGTATCGTTTGGCGCTATCGAGTCCACAACCGATTGTCCCGCTGTAACACGACCAAAAACCGTGTGTTTTCCATCGAGCCAAGGGGTTTCTTTGTGTGTAATAAAAAACTGACTCCCATTTGTGCCAGGACCTGCATTTGCCATTGATAATATCCCAGGACCATCATGTTTGAGATCGGTAACAATTTCATCTTCAAATTTGTAGCCAGGGCCTCCTTGGCCTGTTCCCGTAGGGTCTCCACCCTGAATCATAAAATCAGCAATGACACGATGAAAAATCAATCCATCGTAGTAAGCTTTTCCAGTAAATATAGAATCTACTTGTCGGTTTGTACCCTCAGCCAAAGACACAAAATTGGCTACGGTAACAGGGGTTTGATCAAAAGTTAATTTCAATTGAATTTCTCCCTTATTGGTGTCGACTTTGGCATACAAGCCGTCTTCAAGCTTGGGAGAACAGCTTGCTAAGGTTACGAATAGAATCCCTGTAAAGAGGTATTTGACTTTCATGATTATTTATTTTGGTTTAAAGGTATATAAATACGCGCAACAATTGGTGTGTAAGGAGCAATTAACGACCCATCACCAGACGATCCAAATGCTAGAAAAGATGTTAAGACAAGTGTGCTTTCTACACCAATGGGAATATAGGGCAAAGACAAAACAACACCTTGCGGCACATCTTGATTGGTCATTGGCTTTTGGAAGACCTTCCAATCGTAGATTGGCATGCCATCGAATTGCTCAAAACGGACATATATTTTTTGTAGACTTTCAGCCGCTAGGATGGGGCGATTCCTCGGATTGTCAAAGCTGTAAAATACACCATGCGAGGTTTGTGAAAATACAGATTCCTGAGATAGCACCCAATGTTCGATGATTTCAATCTCGTGAGCCAATTGAATTTGATTCTTTTGAACAGAATTTTCAACATGTTGGCTTTTGGATTGTTGTATGGGTCTTCGTGCTTGTTGATGATCACAAGCAGTTAGGAAAAAGACAAAATAGAGAAAGACTATGCTTGTTGTAAGTCTTGCTGACATTGTTTTAGTTTTTTAAGAAGAAGGTTATGGGTTTCATGCAATGAAAGATCCGATTTTCCGCCAGCAGCATTGGTGTGTCCACCACCTGAAAAATGTTCACGTGCAAACTCATTAACAGAAAAGTCTCCTTTTGATCGAAATGACATTTTTACAAAACCATCTGAAGGGTGTTCGATCATCAACACAGCCAATACACAGTTTGAAATGCTTAACCCATAATTGACGATTCCTTCTGAGTCTCCTTTTTGGAAATTACATTTTTTCAACTCTTCATGGCTAAGGGTAATGGTTGCAGTACGCAGACTGTCATCGTATTGTAAATTATTGAGGGCAATTCCCAAAAGTTGAAGTCTTCCCAGATGAGCATTGTCACTAACACGGCGATTAATTTCACTGGGGTTTGCTCCATTTTCGATAAGTTTCGCAACTACTCGATGTGTTGTGGGAGTCACAGAGGGAAACCGAAAAGAGCCCGTATCGGTCAAAATACCGAGATACAGGGCGGTGGCCAAATCAGTATTAATTTGGCCTTTACCCCCAAGGGTATCAATGATGTGGTAAACCAACTCACAAGTTGAGCCCAATGAAGGGTATGAAAATGTAAGGTCTGCAAAGTCGTCTGGCTCTTGATGGTGGTCAATAATAATTTTTTGTGCTTGGCTTGCTGCGACTTGGACTCCCATTTCTCCAATTCTGGTCAGGGTGTTGAAATCGAGAGTAAAAATAAGGTCTGCTTGTGCAATTTTTTCATTTGCAATGATTGGATTTTCCTCATAGATAGACAAACTGGATGAGCCGGGAACCCATTTCAAAAAATCAGGATATTGATTTGGACTAATCACTTGCGCATCATGCTTGTTTTGACGAAGAAAATGCATGAAACCCAGACTGCTTCCGATGGCATCACCGTCAGGATTGGTATGGGGAATAATGACCACCTGTTTTGGGGTCTCCAATAGAGATTGTAAGCCCTTTATATTTTCGATTTTCATAGATCGCTAAGATACGCAATGATTGTTTGTCAGTAAACACGTTACATTTTGTATTTTTGGATTTTGATATCAATCATCTAACCTCAGACTGTGCGCATCAATTTTTTCAAACAACGAACCAACCGACGTTTTAATTACACACCAAGGTTTTATAAAGGGAAAAAAGATGTTACCCCTTACGATTTTGACTCTACATTTTCGAAATATAGAGATATGAGCAATCAAAATGATTTCGGAGCACAATGGCAAGCTGCTCGACATGACAGTCGCAACAGGTCGAATAGGGGGTTTTCTCGCTTGTTTTTCATAATACTTGCCACACTCATTCTAATCACCTTGTATATCCTTGACTTTGATCTTTCCATTTTTAAATCCTAAGAATGCCTGACATCATTTCTTTATTACCTGATCATGTTGCCAATCAGATCGCTGCTGGCGAAGTCGTACAGCGGCCAGCTTCAGTGGTGAAAGAGTTGCTTGAAAACGCAGTTGATGCAGGAGCAACATCAATCAAACTTATTATAAAGGATGGCGGTAAAACCCTGATTCAGGTCATCGACAACGGCAAGGGAATGACGACAACCGATGCGCGTTTGTGTTTTGAACGACATGCGACTTCAAAAATCAAAAAGGCAGAAGATTTGTTTTCAATTACCACAAAAGGTTTTCGAGGAGAGGCATTGGCAAGTATCGCTGCGATTTCACAGGTTCGTCTGCGTACAAAAACCAAGAATGCAGAAATTGGAAGTGAAATCAGTATTGAAGCAAGTGAAGTTAAAGACCAGCAAGCAGTCGCAACAGAAACAGGTTGTTCAATGGCAGTTCGGAATCTGTTTTACAATATACCCGCCAGACGAAATTTTTTAAAATCAAACAATGTCGAGCAGCGACATATCATAGATGAATTTCAGCGCGTTGCTTTAGTGCATCCTCAAATCCGATTTGAGTTATTCAGTAATGATGCAGTTCTGTTCCAATTGGAGCCGGGTAATTTACGGCAGCGAATCGTTCAGGTGTTTGGCAAAAACACCAACGAAAAACTAGTTCCAGTCCAAGAATCAACCGATATTTTACAGTTGAATGGATTTATTTTTAAACCAGAGTTTTCAAAAAAGTCACGACAACATCAGTTCTTTTTTGTCAATGATCGATTTATCAAAAGCGCCTATCTCCATCATGCTGTTTTAGCAGCTTTTGAAGGGCTGCTTGGGCCAAATATGCAACCTGGTTATATGCTTTACTTGACAGTGCCCACCGAAACAATTGATGTCAATATACATCCTACAAAAACGGAAGTCAAATTTGAAGATGACCATGCACTCTATGCCATTATACGGTCGGCTCTCAAGCACAGTTTGGGACAGTTTAATGTCAGCCCTGTACTCGATTTTGATCGCAATCAATCCTTTGACATTCCTGTGGGAAGCAAACCGCCAACACAATCACCTAGCATACAGGTTGATCGAAATTTTAATCCCTTTAACGAGCATCAAAAAGGAAACGATTGGGAACCATTGTATGAAGGTTTACAGGATGTGACAATTCCTTCGCAGAAAGAGCAAATCTTTAATGATGATCGTATAAATACCCATTCCCCCACACTGCAATTCCATAAAAAATACATCATTACCACACGTGCAGAGGGTTTGATTATCATTCATCAACAACGTGCTCACCAACGGGTTTTGTATGAATCTCTGATTCGTCAAATCAAACAGAGAAGTGTTCCCTCTCAGGTGCTTGCTTTTCCTATTGAGGTCGAAATGAACCAACAACAATTTGCTGAGTTTACGCCCCATCAAAAAACCCTCGAGCTAATGGGGTTCTCCTTTGGAAATACCGATTCTAATTCCTTAGAAATTACAGCGATCCACAGTAGCTTATCCCCGAACTCCGTTCCTGAGTTTTTGTCCAATATGTTGGAGAATCTAGACAACGATCCCACAGTCGAGGAGAGTCACCTTAGCCAGACGATGGCAAAAACAATATCTAAATATGGTTCCATTGGGACTGGTACGGAGCTACATCCTTCGGCTCAAAGCCGATTGATCGAAGATTTGTTTTCTTGTGATGAGCCTTCAAGATGCCCAGAAGGAAAAGCTATATTTGCATCGATGACAGATAAAGACATCAAAAACAAATTGAATCTATGAGATCCCTTCCCGATATTGTCAAGCAACTGATCATTGTTAATGTGCTGTTTTTTTTGGGTTCTATGAGTTTGGGAGGATCAGCTTATGACTTATTGGCATTACACTACCCACAAAATCCAAAGTTTGCGCCTTGGCAAATTGCAACTCATATGTTTATGCACGGAGGAGTCAATCATATTTTGTTTAATATGTTTGGCTTATGGATGTTTGGCGGTACACTAGCTCAAATGTGGGGGAGGAATAAGTTTTTGTTTTTCTATTTTTCTACCGGTATTGGGGCTGCTGCTCTTCAGCTTGGAATTAATTATTTGCAGATTAACGAAGTTGTGGACGAACTTGTCGGTGCTGGTTTTTCCGCCTCTGACCTGACAAAGACATTGCAGGCGGGACAATATAATACCGCTTGGTTAAATGAAATTTCGCAAAGTCAACTCACACAACTTCTGACCGCATTCAATATGTCTATGGTTGGTGCTTCTGGTGCACTCTATGGGATTCTTGTGGCATTCGCCTTCCTCTTTCCAAATACGGAGTTGATGATTATTTTTCTACCCATCCCCATTAAAGCCAAATACTTTGTTCCGATTCTTTTAGGGAGTGATCTCTTTTTTGGATTTAGCTCGTATTCGTTAGGCCCAATTGCGCATTTCGCCCACCTCGGTGGAGCCGTAACAGGCTACGCAATGATGTGGTACTGGAAGAGACAGCAGTTCAACAATAACCGTTGGGATTTATGAATTTCATTGACCAGATGAAATATCGTTATCAATCTTTTGGCGTGGTCGAGCGGCTTATCGTCATCTTGGTTGTATGTTTTGTATTGCCTTTTCTCCTTCGAACGTTTTTATTTCTGTTTACTATTCCCTTCGATCAGTTTTTTACATGGTTTCAACTATCCGCTAGTTTTGAGGACTTACTTTATCGTCCGTGGACAATGGTTACCTATGCTTTTTTTCATGGTGATTTTGGGCATATTTTTTGGAATCTAATTTTACTTCACTTTGCCGGTCGCATGATGGTAAACCTCTTCAAGCCACAGCTCTTTGTCAACACCTTCTTTTTAGGGGTCTTGGTAGGTGGAGCAACCTTTGTTTTGAGTTACAATTTTTTTCCAGCATTTCAAGGGCAATCTCCTCGATTGATCGGGTCTTCTGCAGGCGTCATGGCAGTTCTGATTTTTATGTGTAGCTATATGCCATATAAAGACGTTAGAATATTTGTATTCAACATCAAATTGATCTACATCGGCTTGTTTTTTATTGCCTTGGACTTGGTTCAAATCCCTGTCAATAACGCCGGAGGTCACTTGGCACACTTGGGTGGTGCACTAATCGGATTTTTATATCAACGAAACATCGTTCGAGGAAATGATTTTGGTCAATGGATTTCAAGGTTTTGGAAGTCTGTTTCCGACCTGTTTACATTCAAAAGAACTCGGGTTCGCAAAGTATATCGATCACCAAAGCCAAAGCCAAAACCAAAACAGAAAGACGTAAATCAAGAAAAAATAGATGAGATTCTAGATAAGATTAGTCAATCTGGTTATGCGAGCTTAACCAAGGAAGAAAAAGAGCTTTTATTTCGCGCAGGCAAGTCTTAAGCTGTGAATTGAAAAAAGCTAAACACCGAACTCCCATATTTTCGCGCTTCTATAAATGCTTCATCAGAACTAAAACTCAGTTGTTCGGTATGCTCAAATATCAGCCAACCCCCAGATCGAAGGAGTTTCCGTGTTTGTATGTTGTCTTTTATCATTTGAAACTCCTCTTGTCCACCTTCATAAGGTGGATCAGCAAATATGATATCAAAATCTGTAACACATTTACTCAGGTAGTTCTGGACGGTTGATTGAATGGATTGTATAGCGAGTCCGAATTCTTCTGCAGTTTTCGCAATAAATCCTGAACACTTACGATCTGCGTCTACTGCAGTCACATCAGGGCAACCTCTCGAGAAGAACTCAAATCCAATACTTCCAGTACCACTGTATAAATCAAGAACCCGAGCAGATTCAAAATTCACTTTATGATTCAGAATGCTAAACAACGCTTCTTTGGCTCGATCTGTTGTGGGTCTAACAGGGAGATTTTTTGGGATTCTTAATCGTCTTCCCTTATGTGTTCCAGCTATAATGCGCATATCGGAAGTTCGAGTAGTAGCGTATGGATATGTGGGTGCAATGGTTTTGAACTCGAAAAATGGAGGTCTTTAGAAGGGGTGAAAAAATTTGTCTTGTACACATAGTTTGACAAGAGTTGATGGATTTCGTCTCCAGGCCGTACACGCCCACTTATCCATAGGATTGCTTTCTCCAATTCAATCGCATTATCTTTTGCAATCGCCATTGTATAGTACAATAAATCTTTTTCACTCTTCCACTGGAAAGCATTGTAAAAATGCAGTTTCCCCTTTTTCATTAGATAGAAATAGGCCATATCATACTGTACATGAACAAACCAATAAGGTTCATTTTTGTCAATGTCTTGATTGGACAGGACTTCAAGAAGTAAGCTACTGCAATGGACATAGGAAAACTTACCAAATGACTCGAGCAACATATTGTTTACATTGACATAAGGGATATAGACATTCGCAACTTGAGCAGATGGTAGGGAATCAAATGAGATATAGTCTTGCTTTCTAACGTCTGCATGACTTTCCAAGTATGAGGCTTTTTTGTTTTTATCGAATAGGGGTAGGGGCACAAAAGAAGAAAGGTTGTTTACGACACAAACACGAACATCTGAAAAAGACTGTCCAATAACCTCTTGCTCAGTGAGGTATTTATAAATAAAGTGATGTAATTCTTCTTCTGGAGAGTGATCGACGAAATCGTGAGATTTTAGAGAAATAACATCATTGCGATTGGTGTCAGATATCAAAAAAGAAAGTCCACTCCTATTGATCAGAATGGACAATGCATGGTTTGTATTCGAATCGATATTATTCTTTTGCTGAGTCATAGGTTGTTGGCCAATTTCCGCTTGTACTTACTTCGGTTAATGAACCAAGCGTTATTTCGGGGCCATTCACACCATCAACAGAGACAACTTCTTTTTCGAGAGCGACAAGGTGTTTATCTTGATCGTGAAGGATAACATCCTTGTTGACTTTGACTTCAAATACAGGGAGTCGATAGCCGTTGTTATCCAAAATATCGGTTTTGAGCATAAAGCGGGCATCTTCCTGCCCTTTGATGGGTATATACATCATATTTTTATAGCGCTCTGAATCGTTAAATAAGGAATCTTTTACAGATGCAAAACCGAGCGTATCAACGACAATCACTTCACGAAGCATATCTATACGATAGACTTTGTCAAACTCCAAATAACTGGAATCTCTCTTTTGAGTTAAGGTGTATTGTGCTGTGTCAATGAATGCGACTAGACTATCAAGATTATCGCTATAATATCCCAATATATCTTTGTGAGCTGCTTGTGCATTTCCGATATCTTTGAGTTTCGCAATTACCTTTGCGTACCGTTCGGTTTTGATATTGTTAAATGCGATTGGACCATTGATGGAGTCGTAAATTTTATAAGCAAAGAAGACACATAAAATCCAGAGTACTGCTTGAATGCCGACTTTCATGATTTTTGAATTTGAATGCTAACAAAACTACAATTTTTTTTGAATAGATAAAGTGAAAAAGGACTTACTTTTACAGCTCACATCAACTCATGAGTCTCCAGCAGCACGTTCAGAAAGAATTCCCTTATCCACCAACCGCGGACCAAATCGAAGCAATTCGCCGATTTTCTGCTTTTGTGGAGCAAGACTCTTCCGCTTCTATTTTTTTGCTCAAAGGATATGCTGGTACAGGTAAGACAACCCTAATCGCTTCCTGGCTCAAACCACTTCAAAAACAGGGGTATAAAGTGGTGCTCATGGCACCAACAGGTCGTGCGGCCAAAGTCATGTCAACGTATGCCAAAACCAAGGCCAATACCATCCATAAAAGAATTTATTTCGCCCAACAAAATAAGCAAGGCGGAATTCAATTTACCCTGCAGAAAAACAAGTTTAGAAAAGCGGTTTTTATTGTTGATGAGGCATCCATGATTGGCGACGAACAGTCTTCTTCTCAACTTTTTCAAAACGGTTCACTTTTGCAAGATTTAATCTCTTATGTGCAACAGGGACATCAATGTAAGCTTGTTTTTGTGGGCGACATCGCCCAATTGCCCCCAGTAAAACAAGAGCAGAGTCCAGCTTTAAACCAAAACTATTTATCCCTTCATTTTTCTGCTGATGTTTCAGAGGCTGAACTTTCAGAAGTTCATCGACAAGATGCCTTTTCTGGAATCCTTCACAATGCCACGAATTTGAGAAATCTTATGCATAATAATATCGATGATCATTTTCAATTTCTGATTCGAAATAAAACCGATATTACCCATTTGCAGGATGGTAATGATATTCAAGGCGCACTTGAGGATGGCTACAGAGAAGTGGGGCGGACAGAGACCACCATCATTGTGCGTTCGAATAAAAGGGCTAATCAGTACAATCGTCAAATTCGTACACAAATCATGAGTTTGGAAAATGACTTGGCAGTTGGAGACCTGCTGTTGGTGGTTAAAAACAATTACTTCTGGCTAACGCCTGATAGTCAAGCGGGCTTTATTGCGAATGGTGATGTGATTGAAATCTTGCGAATTTTATCTTTTCAGGAGCTATACGGTTTTCGCTTTGCAAAGGTTCATGTAAAGATGGTTGATTATCCCGATCAAGACCCTTTTGATACCGTTTTGATTTTAGATGCTTTGGATGCCGAAGGGCATGCATTGACCTATGAACAATCAAATGAACTGTATAAAAAGGTTCGTCAAGACTATTCACATTTACCGAAATACAAGCAATATCCAGAGGTTAAGAAAAATCTATTTTTTAATGCTTTACAGGTCAAATTCGCCTATACCTTAACCTGTCACAAAGCACAGGGTGGACAATGGAAGCGTGTTTTTATTGAAAAACCGTATTTGCCAGATGGGCCTTCTGCTGACTATTATCGTTGGCTATATACAGCAATTACAAGAGCGTCTGAACACCTATTTCTCATTGGTTTTAAAGAAGAAGACTTTGTCAACGATTGATTTGTCTTAATTTTGTCATATGAAAGTTATTGCCGCCATACCCGCTCGATATGCTGCCAGTCGATTCCCTGGTAAACTACTTGCCGACTTGTGTGGCAAACCCGTGATCCAACACACCTATGAGAAGGTACGCCAATCGGGTTTGTTTGACCGCGTAATTATAGTCACTGATAACAGCGAAATCGAATCGGTTGTATTGGGCTTTGGGGGTGATGTCGTTCGCAGTCAAAAAGATCATCAATGTGGCAGTGACCGCATTGCGGAGGCAGTTTTTGATTTGGATGTTGATATCGTCATCAATGTGCAAGGGGATGAGCCATTTATACGGCCCGAAGGATTAGCGTCTCTAATTGAGGTATTTAAATCCGACACCAAAAAAGATATCGATCTTGCATCATTAATGATCCCAATTTCCGACGAAATAGACAATCCCAATGTTGTTAAGGTTATCACAGACTTATGCAATCGAGCGTTGTATTTTTCGCGTTCTGCCATTCCTCACCAACGAGCAAAAGAAACCCATAACACATTCTACAAGCATGTGGGGGTATATGCATTTCGCAAAAATGCATTGATCGATTTTTACGAGCATGCCCCAACCCCCTTGGAATTGGCTGAACAAATCGAAGCCATTCGGTATTTGGAAATGGGAAAAACAATTCAAATGATCGAAACACAATTTGAGGGTGTGGGAATTGATGTTCCTGATGATTTGGAACGCGCCAAAAAATTGATATCCTAGACCATGGTATGATAAACGTTTTGTACGTCATCATCCTCTTCAATTTTCTCGAGTAATTTTTCTACCTCCTCCGTCTGTTCTGGGGGAAGTGATTTGGTGGTTGTTGGTATGCGTTCAAAGCCAGAAGAAAGAATGGGAATTTCTCGCTGCTCGAGTTCTTTTTGAATGGCGCCAAAATATTCAAACGGGGCATATAGTAAAATCCCATCATCATCGACAAACACTTCATCAACTCCATGGTCAATAAACTCCAGTTCGAGTTCTTCAACATCTAAACCATCGGGTGATATGCGAAAATTACAAGTGTGATCAAACATAAACTCCACTGATCCAGAGGTGCCTAGATTTCCATTACACTTATTAAAATAGCTACGGATATTGGCAACCGTTCGGTTGTTGTTGTCAGTTGCAGTTTCGACCAGAATCGCAATCCCGTGTGGGCCATACCCCTCAAAGAGTACCTCTTTATAGTTTTCGGTGCTTTTATCAGACGCCCGTTTGATGGCACGCTCAATATTGTCTTTCGGCATATTGGCGGCTTTGGCATTTTGAATAACCGCTCGAAGACGTGAGTTGGTTTCCGGATTGGATCCGCCATCTCTGACTGACATCGCAATATCTTTTCCGATGCGCGTGAAGGTTTTGGCCATGGCCGACCAACGCTTCATTTTTCGTGCTTTGCGAAATTCAAATGCCCTTCCCATGCCCACAAAGATAAAAAAGCCATGCGTGTTTATGCAAATACAGCAAAACGAGTTGTTGCACCTATTGTTGACAGTTTGAAGAGCAAGTACTAAAAGTCATCGGTGCGCTGATCAACATCTCCCGATCCAAATATGCGAACATCTTTTTGACTTGGCGTTCCCTTATATTCAATATCTCCAGAACCATGGATCTTGGCATTTAGATTGGTGTTGGCAACGACCACAGCATCTCCCGATCCTGTACAGGATACATCTGTACGATTTGACGTTAAACTCTCTCCATCAAAGTCGCCACTGCCTGTCACATGTATCTGAAGTGCGTCTGTAGATCCCGATAATGTCATGTCGCCTGATCCCGTAACTTTTGCCTTTACTATCGATGTATGGATTGTCAAATCAATGTCTCCAGAACCAACAAGCTCAGTTTCGAATGCAGATGTCTTTATCATATCTTCGGTGTGGATATCCCCAGAACCAACCAAGCTTACACCCGAGATCTCTTCAAATGGAACCGTGATATGAACCCCTTTCTTTGTATGAATATTAACGTTGTCTTTGATGTCCAAAATCAAAGTATTCTTTTTTACTTTGATTTCAATCCATTCGTGTAGGTTTTCATCAGTTTTTACAGCGATTTCTCCCTCCTTTCCTTGGATGAGTTTTACGTCCATAAAGCCCACGGATTTGATGTGGTCATATGGTGGGGTTTCGATTGTCTTTGTGCTTAGATTTCCATTACCTGTTACTTTTTTATGGTTCCAGAACTGGGCATGTCCAAAAGTCATTAAAAATAGTGTTAACGTGATGAAGAATGATCTGATAAATGATTTCATGATTTAGGTTTTAAGGTTAAAAAGAAATTTACAATCAAATGGCTATTCAGGAAGGCTGCAATTGAAAAAGATCATCAAAGGTTAAGCAGACTTGGACAGCTCAAACTCAAATGTAATTCATTTTACAAAGCATAATTCATAATGAAATGTGAATATGCTTTTCTTTTTTTCAAAGCAAAAACCCATAACTTGAAAGCCAAGGAAAAGATAGATTTACTCATATTGGGTAATCATGCTTTGGAATGGCGTGAAAGCCAATGGCCTTCACAGCATCTTCAATTTCTTTAACGGTTACCATTTTAGAGGTATGTATGGTCAACTCTCTCGGATACACATCGAGATGTAGGATCACATCCTTGATGCCGTCGATTAGCTCTAAAGCAGATTTGATTTTTTCTAGGGTTTGTGGCTCTTTTGCATTTGTGCCAAACACTTTCCCATGATTTCCTGGGATTACATTTTCAGATAATAAGCTCATAATTGTGATTTTTATAGATTTAAATTCACCAATTATAATCTGGTTTTCATGAAAACCTAACTCGAATCAATTTTACAATATACGCCAGTGAAAATAAGAATTGATGCTACGGTTTTGTCATGGTTGCAGAATAGATTTGGTGCGAATCAATCAAACATAATATTTTTTTACATATTTTCTTTATTAATTGTTATGAATATCTCTTCTGCGATTTTTTCAGCTGCTTTAGGAGACCAGTGTGTATCATCATAAAAATATACATCATTAGTTGTTTGAATCATACTTGTTAACAATGAGTAAGTATCCACATTAAGATATTTTTTTGACATATTATCATAGAAAGAAAAAAATAATGGTTCTGGTTGATTTTCTTTGTTTTCTATAAATGGGTAGTAAAGATCATATTTGTCAGGGCTAATCAAAACGATGATTTTAATTCCCTTTTTTTTTGCTAGACTGTGGATTTTGTTTAATGTGGAGACACTGTTAGCAACCCTAGCAGGATCATTTTTAAAGTTCATATTTTCAATATCATTTTTATAAAATAATAAATCTTTCGGGTTATTTGAAAACAAGTCATCTCTTATCGACCTGAGTCGATAGGTGTCATAAAGTTTCGTCTTAGAAAAAAGCTTGTACTGAAGAAATGATAAGGGTGCTTTTACCGTTGCATCAGAAAAAAATAACATTTCGTTGAACCATGACTCTCTAGATGTATTTTTCAAACGAATTGACAAGGAATTAACATCCATTTTTTGATCTAGATTTAGGTTTTCGTTCCGTTGGTTGAATTCCCGAAGAACAGATTGCAATACAATATAATCTACATCTACGGTATCAAAGAATGAAGAATTTAATGTTTCGACTGTAAATTGAATTGGGCGTCCATCAACAAGTTTAGGGTCTGCGTGTAGCACTGAAATATTTTTATTGGCAAGAAAATTTTTGTAACATCTTGAACCTTGATTAGAAAAGGAGTCCCCTATGACAAACAGATCAAATTTTTTATTTTCATTAAAGTCTAGTTCTGACAAAGATGTGTACATTTTTGGGAGATTGTATTGACTTGTAATACTAGAAATTGGAGAAGAGTTGCCGTAGATATACCCAATCCGAATTAAGTCTCCTTCATTTGGGTCATAAAACAGAAGATTAGCGATGTGGCAAAGTAGAAAAGGGAGGACAAATAAACTTGACTTTAAAATGAATTTTTTAATATTCATAACTAAAATTGAAAATAGATAAATTGTTGTTCACTCCCGCCAAACCAAAAAATTGAAAAAACAATTGCAAAATATATCACACCTCTTTTGATCGGTTTCCAATCAACTCCAAGATTTTCAATGGCGTACTGCTTTTCACGTCCTTCCCATTCAATTATTATAAAAAACATGATTAATGAAATTAATGTTAACGCATGTCTTCTTCTAGGAAAAAAAGGAATATCAAAAATAGAAAAAGAAAACAGCTCCGAAATGAAGTGGAATGCTTGCCCTATGGTTTCAGCTCGAAAAAATACCCATGCTAAGACTGTTAGTCCAAAAGTGATACTAATTTGGATAAGTTCTCTCATGCTTGGGAATTGTTTTCCGAATGCTACAGTGTCTAAATGCCGCCTATTTCTATTTGTTAGTAGTAGGGGTAAAAAATAAATGGCATTCAAAGCACCCCAAAATATAAATGTCCAGTTTGCTCCATGCCAAAAACCACTTATTAAAAAAACAACAAAAACATTCCTGATTTTATGCCATAACCCTATTCGGCTACCACCTAAAGGGATATAAAGATAGTCTTTGAACCAACTTGAAAGTGAGATATGCCACCGTCTCCAAAACTCGGCAAAGTCTCTTGAAAAATAGGGAAAAGCAAAATTTTGTTTAAGATTTATCCCAAATAACCTAGAACTACCGATTGCAATATCTGAGTACCCTGAGAAATCCCCATAAATTTGAAATGCAAAAAAGATGGCACCTAGCAGTAATGTGCTACCATTATATTCGGTATAGTTATTGAAAATTTCATCAACAAATCCGCCACAATTATCTGCAATGACAATCTTCTTGAATAAACCCCAAAGGATTTGCCTCATTCCATCAACAGCTTCTTGATAATTAAACGAGCGTGACTTATAGAACTGAGGAAGTAAATTTGTGGCCCTTTCAATTGGTCCAGCAACAATTTGTGGAAAGAAACTTACAAATGCAAAGAATGCAATAAAGTTTTTGGTAGGGTCACATTTCCTTTTATACACGTCAATAGTGTAACTTAAGGTTTGAAAGGTATAAAAACTTATTCCTAATGGTAGAATAAGATGTAAGGTGTTTGACTTGATATCCTTTCCAAAAAGAGAGAAAACCTCTATAAAGTTTTCGACAAAGAAGTTGAAATATTTAAAGAGGCACAATAGTCCAAGGTTAACTGACAAGCTAACCCAAAGCAGTGACTTTCGTTTTAAACTATTTGTTTCATTTTTTAGTTGATTACCTACTAAAAAATCAACTACTGAACTCATTAAAACTAATGACATAAAACGCCAATCCCACCAACAATAGAAAACGATACTTGAAATAACAATAACTAAATTTTGCTTCTGTGTGTCGTTTTTTGCCACAAACCAGTAAACGCAAAATACAATTGGTAAAAAAATTGCAAAATCTAGAGAATTAAAAAGCATACATTATTTTCTTCATTGAAAATGTGTTTTAATTTATAAAGATTTTATAAATTGATTTCAAATGTAAAATTTAGTTGTTTTTAGTCGTTTTTTGGAGTGTATCCGATATTACTTGATCACAACAAAAGCGGAGATGCTCAGGAAGACTATTGTCTCTTGGCAGTGCCACAATATAGCGGTCCTGGTTACTTGCATATACATGTTTGTATAAGGGTTTTGTGTTGAGATTAAGACCATCGACAAGCTGAAAAATAAATTCATCGTGGTGAATTAAATCTGAACTCCCCAAATGAAAAATTCCCCATAAATTCCGATTGATAATGTAATGCAGTTGTTGGGTGACAAAATAATCTGTTGTGAGATTGATTACCGTATTTGGAAAGATCTCATATGGGCTTTGTTCATCGATTGCCTTTTTTAGATCTAAGACTCGCGGTGTATTTGCCCCAAAAACCATCGGCAAACGCGCAATTGCCCAACTAAAAGGCGGCATTCGCATAACCTTATTTTCGATTTTGATTTTGAGAAGACCATAGGTGCTTTCAGAATAAGTTTTATCATGTTCATAGCTGGGGTAGTGCCAAAAAGCATCAAAAACATTGGCAGAGGATAAAAAAATGAATTTTGATTCGTTTTTGAAAGCAAAATCTATGATCATATCGTGCGCAACAAATTGCTCATCAACATCGCCACGAAGACAAGAAATAATCACATCTGGCTTGACCTTGTTTAATACTTTTAATGGAGAATCTTCACGGTAGTCATAATGCGTATAGCGTTTGTTGTTTGCGAAACGGGTTTGACTACAATACGTGCCATACACATCCATATAGGGGTGTAACTCCTTGAAGAGCGCGCGCCCCAAAAACCCACTTCCGCCAAAAAGTAAAACTCGTTTCATTGTGCATGATAAAAAGGTAGTGAAGTGATTGTAGCGGGAACCTGCTTGTTTCGAATAACGACATAAATGGTGTTTCCGACTATTGCTTGTTCTCGATCAATATAGCCCATACCAATCCCTTTTTCTAGCGATGGAGATTGTGTTCCAGACGTCACGATACCGATGTCATTCCCACTTTCATCTGCCAAAGCATAGCCCTGTCGAGGGATCCCACGTTCATTGAGGACAAATCCAACTCTCTTTTTGGGAATACCAGCTTCTTTTTGTTGTTCAATTTGATCTTTACTGACAAAGTCCTTGGAGAATGCGGTACACCAACTCAAGCCAGCAGATAAGGGAGAAGTGGTATCGTCAATATCATTTCCGTAAAGACAATAGCCCATTTCGATTCGAAGAGTATTTCGAGCAGCTAGTCCACATGGTTCCGCTCCGTTTTGGATTAGGGAATTCCAAATTTTTTCTGCCCCTTCATTGGGGATGTACAATTCATAGCCACCAGATCCCGTATAGCCCGTTGCAGAAATCAAAACCCGATCAATTCCAGCCACCTTTCCGTAAGCAAAACGATAAAATGGAATGCTACCGATATCTGTGTCTGTAAGTTCTTCAAGTACAGATGTTGCCTGTGGACCTTGCAAGGCCAGTAGACTCCATTGGTCGGACTGGTTTTGAAGCGAAGCGCCAAACACCTTGTTGTGCGTAACCAACCAATTCCAATCCTTTTCAATATTTGCTGCATTTACAACGAGTAAGTAGCTTTTGTTGTCAATTCGATACACGAGTAAATCATCAATGATCCCCCCTTTTGCATTTGGCATATAGCCATATTGTGCTTGTCCGATATCCAATCGTTCAATGTCATTGCTAAATACATATTGGATGAGATTGATCGCTTGTGGCCCACTGACCAAAAACTCTCCCATGTGTGAAACATCAAAAAGCCCTGCTTGATGACGAACTGCGAGATGTTCTCGTACGACTCCCGTGTACTGCACAGGCATTTCAAATCCAGCAAAAGGAACCATCTTGGCATCAAGTGCTATATGAGACTGATAAAGTGGTGTTTTTCTCATTTGGGTTTTTTCAAAAATAAGTGGATTTTGTGTAATTTAGACGAAATGTTAATAATGTTTCGTCTTTTCTCTTTTTTCCTTTTCTTGCCTATCTTCTCTCTTCAATCTCAGCCAGAAGCACAACCTGCTCTTGATGTCAGTTTTCATAAAGAACGCAGGAAAATGGTACTTGATAAACTTCCCCCAAATAGTATTTCAGTAATTTTTTCTTCTCCAATTCGCAACAGATCAAATGATGTAGACCATCCATACCATCAGAATCCAAATTTTTACTATCTCACGGGTTTTCAAGAAGCTCATTCGGTTCTTGTTTTACTTGGCTCACCAACTGAAATTGAGGGCTCATCATTTCAAGAGATCCTTTTTGTTCGTGATCGTGATCCATACTATGCGTTATGGGAGGGAGACATCAAAGGCGCAGAAGCCACGCAAAGAGAATTTGGAATTGATAAGGTGTTGAGTACGACTCGCTTTTCCTCTTTTTTATCTTCATTACAAGGGGTGAATACCATATATCATTTCCCACTGTTCAACGATGTTCGAGATCATCCCAGAAATACATTTGACTTGTTTGCTCTTCAGACAGCGTTTACAGAATTTATTGTTGATCAAACCGAACTTTCTAAGCCTGAGGACAGTGTGGTAACAATAGACCAGGAGGTTTTGCCAGCAATTGTAGGTTCTTTACGAGAAATTAAAACCGAACAAGAAATTGCCATACTCAAACAGGCCGTTGCGATGTCAGCAATTGGACAGATTGAGGTGATGAGAGCAATTCACCCAGAAATTTCAGAGCGTGAGCTGCAAGGAATACATGAGTTTGTGTTTAAAAAATATGGTGCAAAACACGTTGGTTATCCCTCAATTGTTGGTGCAGGTGCCCATGGTTGTGTACTTCACTACACTGCAAACACCTCTGATCAGGTTGGTAATCAACTTGTGTTGATGGATGTAGGTGCTGAATTTCAGAACTACACTGCTGATGTAACTAGAACAATTCCTGCAAATGGAAAATTTACAAAAGAGCAAGCTGAAATATATAATCTTGTGTTAGCAGCACAAAATGCAGGGATAGAAGCATCTGTAGTTGGTGCTTCATTTTCTGACCCCCATCGCGTGGCTCGTTCTGTCATCCAACATGGCTTAACTGAACTGGGCATTATACAAACAGCAGAAGAGGTTCGAACTTACTTCCCCCACGGAACATCTCATTATATCGGTCTCGATGTTCATGACCCTGGGACTTATGGCCCCTTACAAGCCAATTCAGTCATTACAGTTGAGCCAGGGATTTATATCCCGCCAAACAGTCCATGCGACCCAAAATGGTGGGGCATAGCAATACGTATTGAAGATGATATTCTCATCACGCAAAGCGGACCTGTAAACCTATCAGCTGCAGCGCCTCGAGAAATTGACAAAATCGAAAAAATGATTGCACAGGATAGCCCCCTGGATGAGTTTGTATTGCCAGTTTTAGACAGCATTATCGATTAGGAAATCTTTGAGTTCGCTATAAGAAGATATTGAAGTTTTTTCAGGAATCCGACCCAAGATTTCTTCGATTTGTGGCGGTATATTCACTTTTGTTTTGATTGCTTTTTCAACAACATCCAAGAACTTGACAGGGTGTGCCGTCTCTAAAAACACCCCATAAACATCTGGATTGTCTTTGCAATATTTTTGCAAGCCCAAGTATCCGACAGCCCCGTGAGGATCTGCGATATAGCCAGCGTTTTCGTAGAGGTCTTGCATTGCTTTTTGTGTTTCTTTATCAGAGAAACGATAGGAAGAGCAAATGTTTTTGAGTCGATATAAATCTTGGTTAAAAAGTTTACTTATACGGTCAAAATTACTCGGGTTCCCAACATCCATCGCATTTGAAATGGTTTGAACAGATGGTTTTGGTTCAAAGATTCCATTTTCCATATATCGTGGGAAGGTGTCATTTTGATTCGTACTCGCGATAAAATGAGAAATCGGTAGTCCCAATTCTCTAGCAATAAACCCGGCACAGATATTTCCAAAATTTCCACTCGGAACAGAGAACACAAATGGATTGTTGACCCTTCTTTTCATTAATTCCTGTACCGCAAAAAAGTAGTAAAAGGATTGTGGTAGCCAACGTGCAACATTGATGGAGTTGGCAGAAGTCAAATTGCGATGTGGTTTTAATGATTCATCGAGAAAAGCCGTTTTGACCATTTCTTGGCAATCGTCAAATACACCGTTAACCTCCAATGCTGTGATATTCTGACCTTGTGTTGTCAACTGTAGCTCTTGGACATGACTTACTTTCTCTTTTGGGTAAAGAATTACAACTTCAACTCCCGGAACACCCAAAAAACCGTTGGCAACTGCACCCCCCGTATCTCCTGAGGTTGCAACGAGAACTGTAACTTTTTCTGTTGATGTTCGATTGAAATACCCCAGGCAACGCGCCATAAAACGCCCACCGACGTCTTTGAAGGCCATTGTAGGTCCGTGGAAAAGCTCTAGTGTTGCTAGATTTTGATTGAGTTCAACAACTGGAAATGGGAAGGTTAACGTGTCCTCGACAATTTTTTGTAATTCTTGTTTTGGAATCTCATCTCCTACAAATTGCGCAATGGCAGCAAGCGCAATCTCATGGTGATTCATGGACAGGAAGTTGTCCCAAAACGAATCTGTTAGCGGATTGATTTGTTGTGGGTAATACAACCCTCGATCTGGAGCAAGCCCTGATCGCACTGCTTTTTCAAAGCCAACTGCTTTGGCATTGTTGTTTAAACTGAAGTATCTCATTTTCCTTACAGTATTTTTACGCCTTTCGCATTGATTGGACTGATGTGAGTGTTATAGGGCACCCCAATTTCATCATAGACTTCTTGCATGGCCAAACCAACTTTCTGGGCGGTATCCATCCCTTTTGATAGTGCGAAGACTGAAGGTCCAGATCCAGAGATACCAGTTCCTAGAGCACCAGCTTCGTTTGCTCTATTTTTAAGTTCATTAAACCCCGGAATAAGCATAGACCGCACAGGTTCAACAATATGATCAACCAACGAACGGCGGATGAGCTCGTAGTCTTCTTTAAATAAACCAGTCACTAGTGCACCGAGATTCGCAGTTTGCGCTACGGCTTGTTTGAGATGTAGCTTGTCCAGTAAAACTGCCCTTGCGTCAGCAGTTTTTACCTCAATTTCAGGGTGAATGATGGTAAACACCAATTCCAGTGGCGAGTTAAGTGTGACAACATCTAATGGATTAACGCTGCGAACTAGAGTAAAACCGCCGAGAAGAACTGGTGAAACATTATCTGCATGTGCAGTTCCGCATGCAACGCGTTCGCCTTCCATAGCAAAAGCAATCAGTTGCTCTCTTGTATAGGGGTTTCCCAGAAGATGGTTGATTCCAACCACGGCACCAGCTGCGCTTGCAGAAGAGCTTCCAATCCCACTTCCAGGTTTAATCCCTTTTTCGATTTGGATTTGAAAACCTTTATTGTGGCCATAATCAGCCAAAAGAGCAAGACCAGCTACACCAGCCACATTTTGTGTTGCTTTTAGAGGCAAATCTTGACCGATAATTTCTGTAATTTCTATCCCTGACTTTGAAACTTCTTCAATGTGAAGTATGTCCCCTACGTTATCTAGGCAAACACCCAAAACGTCAAAACCACATGAGATATTGGCAACACTAGCAGGAGCAAAAACAGAAACACGACTCATAGCTACTGTTTTGCAATTCGAATGATATCTGCAAAAATACCAGAGGCAGTTACTTCGCCACCAGCACCCGCTCCCTTGACAATAAGCGGTTGATCTTTATAGCGATCGGTATAGAATAAAACGATATTATCACTGCCCGACAAATTGTAGAAGTCGTGTCCAACGGGTATCTCTTTTAAGCCAACCTTAGCTTTGTTATCGACAAGTTCTGCTACATATTTTAAGCGACAATTTTTGGACGCAGCTGATGTGAACAACTTCTCAAAGTGGTCATTGTGATCATCTAAAGAGGATAAAAAGCTGTCATTGTCTTTGGTTTCTAAACAAGCTTTTGGTAAAAAGGACTCGTTTTCGATATCCGAAAGCTCCATTTCCAAACCACTTTCACGAGCTAAAATCAAAATCTTGCGTGCGACATCAACCCCACTTAAGTCAATCTTCGGATCTGGCTCTGTAAACCCAGCATCCATCGCTTGCTGAACAACCTGTCTGAAAGTTGTTTTTTCGTTGAACTCATTAAACACAAAGTTCAAACTTCCTGAAAGGATGGCTTGAATGGTATTGACTTTATCGCCAGACGCAATCAAGTGGTTGAGGGTATCGATGATTGGAAGACCAGCCCCTACATTTGTTTCAAATAAGTAGGGCGCGTTATAGGTTCGAGCTAGTTGCTTGAGATTGCTGTAATACGCATAGGTTTCAGCGGCAGCGATCTTATTGCAAGTTACCACAGAAATACTAGACTTAAGGTAAGGCGGGTACGTATGCGCAATTTTTTCGTTGGCGGTATTGTCTACATAAATCGAATTACGGAGGTGAAGCCCTTTCGCAATTTGAAAAAATGCATCTGAATCCGCTTTTTCGCCCTTGGCGAGCTGGTCTTCCCAATTGCTCAAGTCTATCCCTTCGGCATCGGTCAACATTTTTCGGGAGTTTGAAAGGCCTGTCACTTTAACACTTAACTTCAATTGACTTTTCAAGTATTCACTTTGATTATGAAGTTGCTCAATCAGCTTACTGCCGACATTTCCAACCCCTGTGATAAATAGGTTGATTTGTTTGATATGTTTTTCAAAGAACACCTCGTGTAAGATATTCAGCGCCTGTTTTGTGTTGGATGAGTCAATAACTGCAGTAATATTTCTCTCCGATGCCCCTTGCGCAATTGCCTTAACGTTGACATTGTTTCGTCCGAGTGCACTAAACATTTTCCCACTGATCCCTTGATGACTTTTCATATTCTCTCCTACAAGAGCAATAATCGAAAGCTCGTCTTCAACGGAGATTGGATTGATTCGTTGCGACTCAATCTCATAGGCAAAATCGTCTTCAATCATTTTTTTTGCAAGAGGAGCCATACTACTTTCAATCCCAATGCAAATCGAATGCTCAGATGAGGCCTGTGTCATCATAATCACATTGATTTTTTCTTTTGCAAGAACGGACAGAAGTTTTTTGGAGTACCCTGGAATCCCAATCATTCCACTTCCCTCTAGCGTGAGCAAAGCAATGTTTTCGATGTAACTGATGCCACGCACCGCCTGTCCGTTCGAAGTATTTCCATTTGTAATTAGTGTTCCTTCGTCTTCGGGGTAAAATGTATTTTTTACAATGACCGGGATATTCTTTTTGGTAACGGGCTGGAGTGTAGGTGGATAAATCACCTTTGCGCCAAAGTGTGAAAGTTCCATTGCTTCGTGGTAGGACAACTGTTTAATAGCACGTGCTTGCTTGACGTATTTCGGATGAGCAGTAAACATACCGCTCACATCTGTCCAGATTTCAAGCTGTTTGGCACCCAAGGCACTTGCGATTAGTGCTGCAGTGAGGTCGGATCCACCACGACCAAGTGTGGTTGGGGCACCTTCCTCATCACTCGCGACAAAACCAGGAACAATGGTCACACGGTGCTTTGGTTTTTTGAAATAGGATCGGATAGATTCGAATGTTTTTTGGTGATCAACCCTATTTTTTTCGATATCATTTTTGGTGAAGATGAGGTGTCTGGCATTTTCAAAACCAACATCTAAATTTCGCGCAATTGCTGTTTTGGCGATAATGTAGTAGGAGAGGAGTTCTCCAAAGCCAAGCATATGATCTTTGGTTCTTGGCGATAATTCTCGCAGGAGGTAAACCCCCTCGTGGAGCGTACTCAACGCGTTGATTTGTTGTTTGATATGACTCAAGACTTGACTTTGTGCCTTGATAGGGATCAATTCTTTTATACAAGTAAAATGACGCTCTTCAATTTTAGAAATAATCCCTTGGTATTTTAAATCTCCATTTGCTGCGCATTGCGCAGATTCCTGAATCATATTTGTGATGCCGCCTAAAGCTGAGACGACAACAACTTGTTGTTCGGGATTGTTTTGAATGATGTCTAGTACATTTGAAATACAGCTACTATCGGCAACTGAAGTTCCACCAAATTTTGCTATTATCATATTTTAGGTCATTGCGAACAAGCCACAGAAACAAACTGTTGGCTTAGCAAAGCGCAAAAATATCAATTTTTAAGGTTGAAATGCTAGGATTTTTAAAAAATAATGTCAGTCAAAAAAGAAACCAAAGATTTGGCATCAAAATGACGATGGATTACGACTTTGCAGGGTTCTTTTCATGCGCAATCGAAAGAGTTAAATTCTCACTTTTTCCATCCCAATCAAATTGAAGCAAAGCACCATCTTGTATTTTGCGATTGACGATTTCCTCTGCAAGAACATCCTCGATATACTTTTGAATGGCACGACTGAGTGGACGAGCACCAAATTCAGCATCAAAGCCCTTTTCATTTAGAAAAGAGATTGCTTTCTTTGACAAACTCAGTGAAAAACCAAGTTCGTGAATCCTACCTTCCAGTTCTTGTAATTCGATTTTGATGATTTCAGCAATATGTTCTTTCTGAAGACTGTTAAAAATCACAACATCGTCAATTCGATTTAAGAATTCAGGAGCGAATGTTTTCTTCAATGCATTTTGAATAACGCTCTTTGTGTGGTCATTGGCTTGGGCTTTAATAGCTGCCGTTCCAAATCCAACTCCTAAACCGAAATCTTTCACCTGACGAGCTCCGATATTTGAGGTCATGATGATAATTGTATTTCTGAAATCAACACGTCTGCCAAGAGAATCTGTAATGAAACCATCGTCGAGAATTTGAAGCAACATATTAAATACATCTGGGTGTGCCTTTTCAATTTCGTCGAGTAGAACAACTGAATAGGGCTTTCTTCTGATCTTCTCGGTAAGTTGTCCCCCTTCTTCATATCCCACATACCCTGGAGGTGCTCCGATCAATCTCGAAATCGCAAACTTTTCCATGTATTCACTCATATCGATGCGAATCAGGGCATCTGGAGTATTAAATAGAGTGGTCGTTAAGACTTTTGCCAATTGTGTTTTGCCAACTCCCGTTTGTCCTAGAAAGATAAAAGAGCCGATCGGTTTTTTAGGGTTTTTCAAGCCAGCTCGATTCCTTTGGATCGCACGAACTACTTTTTCAACAACTTGATCTTGCCCGATGATTTTGCTTTTAATCTCATCAGCTAGATTTGTCAAACGAATGCCTTCCGATTCAGCTACCCGGTTGACGGGGATTCCTGTCATCATAGAAACGACATCAGCGATATCTGATTCGTTTACGGTAACTCGATTTTCTTTTTGCGATTCTTGCCATTCTTCTTGTGCGAGGATCAGTTCCTTTTCGATTCGTTTTTCATCATCGCGAAGTTTGGCTGCTTCTTCGTATTTCTGTTTCTTGACGACGCTATTTTTTTCTTCACGAACATCTTCGAGTTTCTGTTCAAGATCAATAATCTCTTCAGGTACATCCATATTGTTGATATACACTCGTGAACCCGCCTCATCCAAAGCGTCAATTGCTTTATCTGGTAAAAACCGTTCAGACATATACCGATTGGTGAGTTTTACACAAGCCATAATTGCCTCTTCGGTGTAATTTACATTGTGATGTGATTCGTATTTGTCTTTAATATTTTGGAGGATTTCAATGGTTTCATCAACAGAAGTTGGCTCAACGATTACCTTTTGAAACCTACGTTCGAGTGCGCCATCTTTTTCGATATGCTGTCGATACTCATCTAGAGTAGTCGCTCCGATACATTGAATTTCTCCTCGCGCCAGTGCAGGTTTAAACATATTTGAAGCGTCCAGACTTCCAGTTGCTCCACCAGCGCCAACTATGGTGTGAATTTCGTCGATAAATAGAATGATATTATCGTTTTTTTCCAACTCGTTCATCACAGCTTTCATGCGCTCCTCAAACTGTCCTCTGTATTTGGTGCCAGCGACAATACTTGCCAGATCAAGGGTGACGACTCGCTTGTTGTAGAGAATTCGGGCAACTTTCTTTTGGGTAATGCGAAGTGCGAGTCCTTCAGCGATAGCCGATTTACCAACTCCTGGTTCTCCAATTAACAAAGGATTGTTTTTCTTGCGTCGACTCAAAACCTGTGAGACACGCTCAATTTCTTTCGATCGACCGATAACAGGATCGAGCTTATTTTCGATTGCTAAAGCAGTGAGGTCTCTACCAAAATTGTCAAGTACAGGGGTGCTCGATTTTTTATTCGATTTTGAGTCTGTTGAAGTAAATGGGTTACTTTTTTTTGGACTTTCTTCGTCTTCTGATTCTTCTGACATTGGCGATGACATAGATATATCCATAATTTCTTCGCTTTCGTCAGATGAAATCAATTTAAATTGATCTTTCACCGTCTCATAATCAACCTGCAGTTTGTGAAGTAATTTGGTTGTGGGATCGTTTTCGTTTCGCAAGATACACAAGAGTAAATGCGCTGTATTGATGGATGGATTTTGAAAAAGTTTAGCTTCTAAAAAAGTTGTTTTTAAAGCGCGTTCAGCTTGACGAGTTAGGTGCAAATTCTTTTTGTTGTTGGCCAATTGATCCTGTGAAGAATTGGCAGGACTAAGGATTTCAACCTTTCGTCTCAAGTAATCTAAATCAATTTCCAAGGCACTTAAAATAGATATGGCCTTGCCACTTCCATCACGCAATATGCCAAGCATTAGATGCTCAGTGCCAATAAAGTCATGGCCGAGTCGGAGTGCCTCTTCCTTACTGTAGCTAATCACGTCTTTTACACGCGGAGAAAAGTTATCATCCATATTAAATTCTCTTTTTCGACTTCACAATCTAGTCATTCATATGCTAATCAACAAAAAAAATATAGAAACACAATGGAAAAATGAATAAAAATTGACTGGTTTTTTTAAATAATATGTTAATAAATTTGTTTAAAAACATCAAAATATCAATCAGCAAATACATAACGAATCAGTACATTAGCAATACCTTTAAAACCTATTAAATCACATAGTATTTTATGTCCACCAAAGATAAACTAATCCCAATCAACATTGAGGATGAAATGAAGTCGGCATATATTGATTATTCAATGTCTGTCATCGTATCACGTGCATTGCCAGATGTTCGTGACGGAATGAAGCCCGTTCATCGCCGCGTTTTGTACGGTATGCACGATTTGGGTGTTCGTTCGAATAGTTCTTATAAAAAATCTGCACGTATAGTTGGAGAAGTGTTGGGGAAATATCACCCACATGGTGACAGCTCTGTTTACGACACTATGGTTCGGATGGCGCAGTCGTGGAGTTTGCGTTACTTGATGGTTGATGGCCAAGGGAACTTTGGTTCGATTGACGGCGATAGCCCAGCAGCTATGCGTTATACCGAGGCAAGGATGCAAAAAATTTCGGAAGAAATGCTCGCCGATATCGATAAGGATACCGTGGATCACCAGCTCAATTTTGATGACACTCTGAAAGAGCCAACCGTTCTTCCAACACGAGTACCAAACTTGTTGATCAATGGTGCTTCAGGAATTGCTGTTGGTATGGCGACCAATATGCCACCACACAACCTCAAAGAAGTCTCAGAAGGGATTATTGCGCAAATTGATAACCCTGATATTACAATTGACGAGTTGATAACTCATGTTAAATCTCCTGACTTTCCAACAGGTGGAATTATCTATGGTTACGAGGGAGTCAAGGAAGCCTTCCACACGGGTAGAGGTCGTGTTGTGCTTCGAGCGAAGGCAGATATTCAAGAGGTAGATGGTCGTGAGTGTATTATTGTAACTGAAATCCCTTATCAGGTCAATAAGGCAGAAATGATTCGCAAGACCGCAGAACTTGTCAATGACAAAAAAATTGACGGGATTTCAAACATTCGTGATGAGTCTGATCGAAAGGGAATGAGAATCGTTTACATTCTGAAAAGAGATGCTGTACCCAATATTGTTCTCAATATGCTGTACAAGTATACCTCTTTGCAATCCTCTTTCAGTGTAAACAATATCGCATTGGTCAATGGCCGTCCTGAATTATTAAACCTCAAGCAACTTATTGGGCATTTTATTGACCACCGTCACGAAGTGGTTGTACGCCGAACGACTTTTGAGCTCAAAAAAGCAGAAGAGCGAGCACATATCCTCCAGGGAATGATTATCGCTTCTGACAATATTGATGAGGTCATTGCATTGATCAAAGCATCGTCTAATGCAGAAGAAGCCCGACAAAAGTTAATTGCAAAATTTAGCCTTTCGGAGGTGCAAGCGAAAGCCATTGTTGAAATGCGCTTACGCCAGTTGACAGGATTGGAGCAAAACAAATTGCGTGCAGAATATGACGAACTGCTTTCTACGATTGAAGATTTGAAGGATATTCTAGACAACAAAGAACGCCGTATGGGTATCATCAAAACGGAAACCAATCATGTTGTTGAAAAATACGGTGATGATCGTCGATCAGAAATCAACTTTGTAGGCGGCTCCTTCCGCATTGAGGATATGATTCCAGATGAAAAGGTTGTGATTACCATATCTCATGCGGGGTACATTAAAAGGACTCCTTTGGTAGAATACAAAACGCAAAACCGTGGAGGTGTTGGTCAAAAAGGATCGACGACAAGAAATGAAGACTTTTTAGAACATTTATTTGTTGGTACCAATCACCAATATATGCTGTTTTTTACCCAAAAAGGGAGATGTTTTTGGCTTCGTGTTTTTGAGATTCCAGAAGGATCCAAAACATCAAAAGGCCGCGCCATCCAAAATTTGATCAATATCGAACAAGATGATAAGGTCATGGCATTTATTTGCACGCAAGACCTGAAAGATGAGGATTACATTAACACCCACTACGTCATCATGGCGACAAAGAAAGGTCAAGTAAAAAAGACTTCTTTGGAGCAATATTCAAGACCTCGATCAAATGGAATTAATGCCATTACGATCAAGGATGGGGATGTTTTGTTGGAAGCAAAGTTGACGACAGGTCAATCGCAAGTTGTGTTGGCGGTGAAATCTGGTAAAGCGATTCGCTTTGAAGAAAACAAAACCAGACCAATGGGTCGTAACGCTTCAGGTGTTCGCGGAATCCGATTGGCAAATGATGCAGATGAGGTTATCGGTATGGTTTCTGTAAATGATATGGATTCTGACATATTAGTTGTTTCTGAAAACGGCTATGGAAAGCGATCCAAATTAGAAGACTACCGTATGACGAACCGGGGAGGAAAAGGAGTCAAGACCATTTCGATTACTGATAAAACGGGGAGTCTTGTATCGATCAAAAATGTTTCAGACAGCGATGACTTGATGATTATCAACCGATCAGGTATTGCCATTCGCATGGAGGTCGAAAGCCTCCGAGTTATGGGTAGAGCAACCCAAGGGGTTCGCTTAATCAATCTTCGTGATGATGACACAATTGCCGCTGTCGCAAAAGTGCTGAAAGATGATGACGATATTGAAGACGTTGAAAATATTGATGTCGATATGACTTCTGAACCTGAAAATGAATCTTAAATATATATATACCTAAATTGAATATCATGTACAAGCAAATCCTTTTTCCTTTTATTTTGATTCTATCTCTTTCCGTTTATGGGCAAAAAAAAGAGCTAAAAGAAGTAGGTAAACTCGTGGAGAGTCAAGATTATGATACTGCTTTGAATCAATTGTTGTCCCTGCAGTCTGTTGTAGAGGGCTCGGAGATAAAATATCAGACGCAATACCAGTTTTTAGCTGGCAAAATTTATGGCGGTCAAAAAGATTTTAAAGCCGCTTTTGCCGCATTTGAGTCTGCTAGGCAACTCGAATCTGATCATGGGTCTTCTAAATACACAGCAGAGATCGACAAATTGATGAACAATCTTAGTACTGAAGCGGTTAACAAAGCGATTGACGAAAATCAGAATGAGAATTACGCCGAGGCTGCGGAACTGTTAGTTTTGGTTTACAATATTGACAAAGAGAAAAATTTAGACTATTTGTATTATGCTGCTTCTAGTGCTGTGAATGGAGGGGATTATGATCGGGCTCTTGCTTATTATCAAGAACTCAAAGATCTAGATTATACGGGTTCGGTTGAAAAGTTTTATGCTACTGAAAATGAAACTGGAGAAGAGCTTGAACTTTCTGCGGAAAATTACGTTCTATTTCAAAAGTTGAAAGAGTATTCGAATTTCAGAACGGAAATGACAGAATCTAAACTTCCAGAAATCATCAAAAACATTGCGCTTATCTATGTTCAGCAAAAACGAAATGATTTGGCGATCGATGCAATTCAAGATGCTCGAGCAGTAAACCCTTTAGATGTTGGTCTGATTCTTACAGAGGCAAATTTATACATTCAATTGGGTGATAAGAAAAAGTTTGCTGATTTGATGAAAGAGGCGATTGAGAAAGATCCGAATAATCACATTCTCTACTTCAATCTTGGTGTGATAACAGCCGAGCAAGGCGATCGAGCTAAAGCCCGCTCCTATTACGAGAGTGCCATTGAACTAGATCCATCTTACGGTGCATCATACCTCAACCTGGCAGCACTGATATTGGACGGCGAGCCAGAGTTGGTTGAAAAGATGAACTCACTGGGCAATTCCCGGGCCGATAATATCAAATACGAACAATTGCAAAAGCAAAGAGAGGGTCTGTTTCTTGAAGCTGTGCCAGTTTTAGAAAACCTTACTGAAATCGACCCTTCAAATGTTGAGGCATTGACTACGTTGAAAAATATTTTTGGCACGATTGGCGATGCTGCCAACTTTAAAAAGACGAAAGATAAGCTCGAAGCCTTAGGGCAATAGTTTCTAAATCATTCTTTCTACAAAATTTTCTTGATCACACGAAGTTTGTGTGTGTGCGTATTGAGAGAGTTGTTAAAAATGCCGGTTTGATCTAAACGATCGATTCTCACTTGCCCAAATGCATGAATAATATGGTAATCAGGCATAATGATACCCACATGGGTGATCTTTCCCTCCTGATCATCAAAAAATGCCAGATCGCCAGGCTCACTTTCGTCAATAAACCCAAGGGTTTCTCCGTGTACAGCTTGGAGATAGGCATCCCGTGGTAGCTGGATTCCATGTAGTTGATATACACATTGCACAAAGCCAGAACAATCAATACCAAAAGGCGATTTGCCACCCCATAGATAAGGGCTATTCAGGTAGTGAAGTGCTGTACTGACAAGACTGCTTTTTGGCTTGGTTTCAACTAGCTCTTTTCCCTCAAATCGATGACCGAGGATTTGGGCTGAACTCACCAAACTCCCGATTGGGGTCGGAAAGAGTATATCAGCACCTTTCCAGATAAAATCAACCAACTCCTCTGCATATCTCTTTTTGGTAACTTGGAGTTTTTCGAATACGCTTTTTTCAATAAATTGAAAATGTTTATTGTTGATCCAACCCTCATATTGATCACCTTCATTTTGAATTTTTGACCACGATTTTTGATAGTCTAGAATGGTAAAAAATTCTCCGTAGAGCAGTTGTGAAGTTTGTTCGCTAGCGCTTTTTGGTTCTGCCCGTAAAGGGACAATACTCAGTGGGCAAATTCCATATTGCATATTCCAAAAATACAAACAAATTGTAATCGATTGGCGAAAGAATAGGAGAAAACGTATTTTTGACAGACAATACAGCTATGCAATTTTTCTACAAACACCAGTCTTTAATCTATAAGATCATCCTTTTTTTGATCACGACGGTCTGTTTAGTTTATCTATTTCCGCGTAGTGGAGGATTTAAGTATAGTTTCCAAACCGGAAAGCCCTGGCCATACGAAACACTACTCGCTCCTTTTGATTTTCCAATTGCTAAATCAGAGGAGGAATTGACTACGGAACGTCTTGCGATAGAACAAGAAAGCCCGCTTATCTTTACAAGGGATACCCTAGCTGAACAACGATCTTCTGAGCGAACGACAAAGTGGATTAGACAACAAGGAACTCCGATTTCCTCATCAGTTCTATTGCGGGCATGGGATCGTTACCTGACCAGCCTCTACACACCTGGGCTTGTTGATGCTTCGTTTGCTGTGCAAAGCACAAAGCCAATTTTACTCGTTAAAGATAACAGTGCACAAAAACTGATATTTTCAGATTTAAAAATCAATGACACTCTTCCGTTTTCAAATCAAAGTCCTCTCCTGGACAGTGTCATTGCCAACGCCTCCAATCGATTGATTTTAAACGAATATATCGAGTCAAACCTTGTGCTTGACTCTATCCTGACAAGACAAAAGTTAGAAGAATCATTGTCGCTTATTCTTCCTACCCGTGGAATAGTTGCTGAAGGTGAGCGCATCATTGCGCAAGGGGAGGTAGTCGATCAAAGAAGGTATCAAATTTTGAACTCCTTGAAAATTGAATACCTCAATGATTTATGGGCTTCCAGTGAGCAGTCAATCGTTGTAGGATATACTCTTCTGGTCTCACTAATTATATTTCTCATTTTTTTATTTCTATGGCGCTATCGCCCATTGGTTTATGAAAATAACACCAAGTTGGTTTTTGTGTTTTCAACAATTTTAATTATGGTAGCAGCCATCAAATTGGCCATGGCAAACAACATCAATTTTGTGTATATAGTCCCTCTCTGCATCGTGCCATTGCTTCTCAAAACTTTCTTTGATACACGACTTGCCTTTTTTGTATTCTTAATGGGCTTGTTGCTCATTGGTTTTATGGTACCGAGTGACTTTTCATTTTTGTTTATGCAGCTCGTAGCTGGAGCAATCGCTACCTTGTCTGTCACAGATTTATATAAGCGCGCCAATCTCTTTGTGGTTGTAGTACTTATTGTTACTTCTTATGTGATTTCCTATGTGTCTTTCCATTTGATATATGAAGCAAACCTCTCAACTGTATCGCTGGATCATCTTGGATTTTTGTTGATTAATGGATTGGGAATTCTTTTTGTGCACCCTTTGGTTTATGTGTTTGAAAAGATTTTTGGGCTAGTTTCTGATTTATCCCTTCTCGAGCTTTCAGATACCAATTCGAAACTACTTCGAACCCTATCAGAGAAGGCACCGGGTACATTTCATCACTCTTTGCAGGTTGCAAATATAGCCGAGGCGGCCGCTAATGAGGTTGATGCAAATGCCTTACTCGTTCGAGTTGGAGCCTTATATCATGACATTGGAAAAATGAATAACCCATTGTATTTTAGTGAAAATCAATCCACCAACTATAACCCTCACCACGAGCTTGATCCACTTGAGAGTAGTCGATTGATTTTAAATCATGTCACGGAAGGTATTGAAATTGCTAAACGAAATAATTTACCAGACCGTGTAATTGATTTTATCCGCACTCATCATGGTACCTCACCTACACGTTATTTTTACCACAAGGCGAAAAAGGAAGATGAAAATATAGATAAAGCTTTGTTTTGCTATCCAGGACCAAAGCCATATTCTAAAGAAACTGCAATTTTGATGATGGCAGATAGTGTTGAGGCGGCATCAAATAGTTTACAAGAACCAACAGCAGAGGGAATCGCAAACTTTGTCGAAAAAATCATTGAAGAACAAGCGGAGGAAAATCAATTTGCTGAGGCAGACATCAGTTTACGTGAAATTGAACGTATCAAAAAAGTCTTGATTGAGAAGCTGATAAATGCTCATCATTTACGTGAAGTGTATCCAGAATAGTTAAATTGTTACAGATAATGCGGCATGGTATTTGGTCTATTTGTTGTAAACCAACGAATCGATGAAACCACAACTCTTATGTTTAATCGCCATTTTCTTTACTGTATCCTGTGAGTGGGACAGTGCCAACATCAGCGACGAAGAATGGGTGGATGTGACCTATGTTACACCAGTATATGAAACCGCATCCACACTTGCAGATCAAGTTGATATTGAAGAACCTAAAGAACAAACGTCTCTAGGTAAAATTATTACCTATCAAAATTATGTTTTTGTCAACGAGCCGATGGAAGGAATACACATCGTTGATCATACTGACTCTTCAAATCCGACAAACCTTTCTTTTCTCTCCATCCCTGGTAATTTGGACATGTCTATTGTCGATGATCATCTTTATGTCGATATGTTTTCTTCTTTAGCAGTGTTTGACATTCGTGATGTGTTATCTCCGAAGTTTAAAGAAGGCTTCACTATTGAAAACGTATTTGACTACGATGCCTTTTGGAACTTTCCAGTTGAGATTTGGGAAGATCCCAACTCATATATTGAATATCGGGAATATCCCGATAAAACCAAGGGGATTGTTGTGGATTGGCAAACTGAAATCGTACGTGAAAAACGAAATTTGTATGACTATCGTTATCTTAACGATGGTGCGTTAGAAGACGTATTGCTTTCTAATGAAGATGGAAATATAGATGGAGTCCAACTAACAAGCACAGCGGGTTCTATGACGCGGTTTTTGCCGATAAATGGCTATTTATACACGATTAACTTTAATGAGTTGGTTCTCTTCCAGATCGGAAGTGATTACCGTCCAAGCCCATGGATCAAAAAAAATACCCAAACCCAGGCTGAAACCTTATTTCAATTGAATGACTTGCTGTTTGTCGGCTCAGTCAATGGTATGCTTGTGTATGACGTTTCAGATGCTGCAAGCCCTGACTTCATCAACCGAATTGAACATATGAGAAGCTGCGACCCTGTTGTGGCAGATGCAAACTATGCCTATGTGACGCTGCGTGGAGGCACCAATTGTTTTACCGATATCAATGAGCTTCAAATCATAGACATTCAAGACCCTCAAAATCTTTCAATAGTCTCTCGAAAGGATATGTATAATCCTCATGGTTTGGGAATCTACAACAACCATCTCATCATTTGTGACGGAACAGCAGGCATCAAAATAGTCGACGTGAGTATTGCAACAAAACCAAACATCGTAAATAGCTCACCCATTCAGTTTGCCTACGATGTGATTATTGATTATCCGCATGCTTTGATTGTGGGCGATACAGATTTATACCAGTACGATATCTCAAACCTTCCAGAAATGCAATTGATTAGCCAAACACCGATATTGGACTGATAGAATTATAGTTTTTATTAGAATAGTCGCATCAGTCAAACCCAAGTCACAGCATAATAGATGCAAATGAAAATTAGAATTTTATAGATTGTTTTTACCGTGTTTAAATTGAACACCTAAAATTGATTTTATGGAGTCGGAGGATTAACTATGGGTTGTTCACGCGAACCCCTTTTAGGAAATACAGCAAACTGTCCTTTCAGTTCAGGTGTCTAAAATCAACAAAGCCCTTAAAATACATTTACAGGGCTTTTTATGCTTTTATCAACAGCTTTGCTGTGGTTCAAAGTGGAGGATAGGGGAGTGAGATCAAACTATTTGGGAAAGGATTTGTTTAAAATTTTAGATCAATCGAGGAGAATTACAATCGTGTACTGAGCTTATTTTCGAATTCGTAAAGCTTCTTGAAATAAAATATTCCGGACCACGTTTATTGTTGGCGATGGATTGGTCAGCAAATTATTGCTTTCGTAAGGGTCACTAATTAAATCGTAAATCGATTCTGTTCCATCGGCATCGACGATTAGCTTGTGCTTAGAATCTCTAACTGTATAGCTCACATTTCCGTCTGTTGAATTCTCTGCATACGCATATGTTCTTGAAGTAGCATTTGGGTCGCTAAGTAAGGGGTGGAAACTTTTACTGTTGTGTTTTTCTGAAATAGTAGAACCTGCCATTTGCGCAATTGTAGTAAATAAGTCTGTAGATTGAATTAACGCATCCTCACGTTCTCCTTTTCTAGTTATTCCTGCTCCAGAAATAACCATAGGAACATTTATACCACCTTGAAAAATACTCCCCTTCGCTCTTCTTTTTCGATAAGGAAATTGAACAACCTTACCAGGAGTTCCGTTATCCCCTAAAAATACCACAATAGTGTTCTCAAGACCATTTGGAATTGATTCAATAATTCGACCCAACTCAGCGTCAAGGGATTCGATTGCAGAAAAATAATACGGCAAGGGGGCTGCTTCTATAACAGCTTCATCTTCAGATAAACTCCCTTGACTATGTAAATTTGTTGGGGCAAGATGGAATGGTGTATGTGGCGCATTGTAGGCAAGCCATAAAAACCAAGGCTTTGTTCGTTGACTAACCCATTGAATTGCTTGATTAGAAAATTCGGTGGTGGTGTAAGTAGTCGCTGACTCTCTTTCTCCATTTGTCACTCTATTCCAGTTTGTATATGAGGACACACCTCCTCCTATAATACCTGAATAATAATCTACCCCCATGGAATTTGGATCAGTAAATGTGTTTGACAAATGCCATTTGCCGATTAATGCTGTGTCATAGCCACCGTTTGTTTGGTCTTTCAAAAAGTCGTGTAAAGACTCCTCATTCAGTGAAATATCTTGCTCTACTTCCATTACTCCTGTATGATGCCCCAATTTTCCGGTCAATATGGAAGCTCTTGTAGGTGAACAAACAGAGTAAGTCCACAAGTTATCGAATGTAATTCCACTAACCATTAAGTTGTTCAGTATTGGTAATTGTGGCTTTTCCTGCCCTTCGGGATAATTTGGAAAAGCATCTTTTCCGATATCATCGGCAATGACTAATAAAATGTTTGGCAAGACACTTTCAGGTTTTTCTGGGGCTTCAGAGGTATTTACTGGCTGTTTTTCGCAGGAATTACAAAAGAAGATGATAAGCAGTACAAAGATTGTAGACTGAGCTAAAAAACCTTGTTTGTAATTCTTGCTGAGATGCTTGATTGTCTTCATTTTTTAAGCACCCCCTTTTAAACAACGTGTAAAGAAGGGGAAATCATCAGTAACAACATAGTAGTAAATCCCATTAGGAAATTCAGGAGTAGCGCCAAACCTTCCGTTACATTCATCTAAATCTCCAAGCCCTTCTATATATTCATAGTCTTGCGTAAATGCACCCATTGGAATGGGTTTATTGATATTACTATTTGCGTTTGGCCCACCAAGAATTGCCGTTAGTGTGTTTGGCCGATTTTCATCAGGTTGAGATTTCAATCGATAGCTGGTGGTTAGCGCTTTTGATTGACTTTGTGAATTTTCTGGGTCAGCGTAGCCATACCTTGCATAGACTGGAAATCCATCGGATGCCCATCCAACTAGGGTCATACCATCTTTATCTCCTAAAAAATCAATAAGTAGCTCAGGGATTCCATGATAATGATAGGCACCATTGGGTTGAACATGCGCATGATTCATATCATCTCCAAAATCAAAGGTATCATGTCCCAAAGCTTCAATATTCCAGTTTCCCTCTCCACGAGCTAAACTACATTCGCCAGCATCATTGCATCTACCTGCAGTAGCGGGATCAAATTTTACACTGTTTAACGCATAAGCAATAGCCATGGCAGGACCAACCACCTCAAGACCACTTTCATAAATTATTGAAGGACAAAGCGTAAAACTTTCACTAACATTTTGTGCGCTAATGCTGTTTGGATTATTTGAACTAGGGAAGGTGCCTACTTCATGATTCGGAATGCCATTTCCGTTCAAGATTCTGTTTGTTCCGTCTGATGACCACGAATACTTGCTAAGCGCCAAAACAGATTCGTCATCATTGAAAATTTCTTCATCAATATTTATCAAAACATTCGCTGTAGATGTTCCTGTTGAACAATTTGTAGTTTCTTCATCTTTTTGTGATGAAGAATCATTTTTTTCACATGACATGAATAACAATCCAATTAGTATAATTACAATTCTAAGATTCATTTGTTATCTTGAGTTAATCTATTAGACCTTTTAAAGCTAGTAAAGTTTTAGAAATTGTAAAAAAAACATTCTCAAGAATAAATTATTATCCCAGGAAATAATCAGTGGAGGATAGGGGAGCGAAATCGAATTATTTTGAGGATGATTTGACGAAAACAACCAATACTTTGTGATCGTGATTTTGTTCCAAATTATCAGCTTGTCAAATAGAATAATCTACAAAATGTAGTGTTCGGCTAATTATTATAAACTACAAAACTAAAAATGCAAAGCTTATATTTTTGAATAAATTGAGTGATCTATTGCTTTTGTTTACATTTGTTTAATCATCAGAGAAATACATGAAGTTTCTTTTATTATTTACTGTATTTTTTATTCATTGCTCTGTAGGTTTCTGCCAATTAGATAAAGTAACTGCACCATTTATTACGAGCTTTAACATCTCTGAAATGGGTGTTCGAAATGTTGAGCAACTGAAACAAGCCGAGAATGGTCTTTATTATATGGCAACATCTAAAGGTTTGTTGGAAACCGATGGTGTCAATCACTTTTTGTACAGAAAGGGAAAGCTTACAAATCTAACCTCGATTTATATTTTTTCTGACAAGCTAATCTATAGCGCTGGAATTGGTGGCTTTGGGCTTTGGGAAAAGAATGAATATGGTCGTTTTGAATATACAAGTTTACACTATGTAGCCCCCACAAAAGAAGATTATTTACAGCCAATATTTAGCAATATCGTATCACATGAAAACCACATGGTGTTTAAATCCCAAGATCAGTTGTTCTTTTTCAATCCAAAAGATGGAAACATCACGACTCTCAAAGCACCTGAATACTACAAAAATATATTTAAGACTTCATCATATTTATTCTTTAGCGATTTCCAAGGCAGTATTTATACTATTCAAGGGGATGACATGACGCTGTTTGATGACTTCAAGCAAACAGTCAGTGATCTTATTAACGTTTTTGAAATTGCCCAAAATGATTTCGTTTTTATTTTTAAAAATGGCCAAGTTTGGTCAAAAAAAGGAACTTCAACTCGAAATGTAGCCAATTTAAAATCTATTGTTATAAATACCGCAATACGTAACAAAAACAATCAAATCGTCATTGGAACAAATCAAAATGGGATTTATATTCTTGACAACCAATTTAGACCCAAGAAAACAATTACTGACACAGATGGTCTCCAATCAAATTATATAAACGGACTTTATGAGGACGCTCAAGAGAACCTTTGGGCAATTAGTGATAAAGTGATTCATAATATAAAACAAAACAATGTAGTTCATTATATAAAAGAATCCAAAAATCAAGGGCAGAGTCATGGTTTTATACTTCATAATAATCTATTTTTAAACGCGACAAACCAAGGCTTATTTAGCACAGATATAAGGTCAAAAAGCAGTCTTGCATCCTTGGTAAAAAATAGCCAAGGCGTTAATTGGCACATTGAAAAAATAGATAATACTGTTTTTGTTGGTCACGAAAAAGGGATATTCATTTACGAACGTGACAATTCACTGAGATTATTACACCCTGTCAATGGTGTATGGGATTTTAAACAACATGACAGCAGAAAAGATTTGATCTACTGTGGTACATATAATGGAATTCTTATACTAAAGAAAAACAATGGGAAATGGTCATTTTACAAGCGTCTGGATGGATTTTATGACTCTTCTCGATTTATGGAGTTTGACAGCAATTATTTGTGGGTTTGTCACCCTGCTAAAGGCTTTTTCAAATTAGGATTAAGCGATAACCTTGAAAATATAAAGTCCTTTGAATTTTTAAAGAACTTCGATTCTGATGATGAACTGTTTTACAACTACTTTTTTAAACTAAACGATGCATTGATATTTTATAATCCTCAGGGGTTTTATAAATACGACGATACAGACAAAGCATTTTATAAAAGCAGTGCTGTGACCGAACTGTTTAAGGGTATAAGTGACCTAAGTTTTGTAAAACAACTTGATAACTCTTTGTGGTTCTCGACCAACAAACACATCGGATTGTTTGATTTGGAGCTTCGTAAATCAACATTGTTTAAAAATAAAAAAATCAAAACTCTTGGTGATTTTTCAAAATTTAAACGCCTCAACGAAAAGTATGTCTTGTTTAATTCAGAAGACCAAGTGTTTGTATTTAATGAAGAAGCGATTGCCCGACAAGGGAGGGATAGTGTTGTTCAAAAACCACTGATCAAGACAGTCAAATTTGTAGGGATAAATGATACCATTCAGCATACTATTGTACAGGACAATATCAAGTCCTTTCCGTATGCAAGCAACTCGCTTTCAATTCAGGCACAACTTCCAAATTACTTGGGTAGTTCAACTCATGTCGTTGAATACAAAGTAAATGATGAGGGCAAATGGTTTGAAGCCGATGATAATTTAGTTATAAAAATAAATGGGCTTGAAACAAATAATTATAAGTTTTACATCAGAACAAATGATCAACAAGGAAACTTTTCTGACAATATCGAATTTGAATTTAAAATCCAACCCAAATGGTACTTGTCAACAGCTGCATTTATGATCTACGCAGTTTTAACTATGGGATTCTTTTTAATTGTAACAGTAAGGCAGGAAATAAGGAACAAAAAGAAAAGTGAACGTTTAATCAAAAAGGAAAAGCGAAAACAGAAAGAGAGAATTAATAGACTGGAATTACAAAAGCTAAAGGATGAAAAAACAATGTTGGCTCTTGAGCAAGACAAGCTTCAATTGGAAATCAAAAATAGAAACCAAGAACTGGCTTTTACCACCTACAATAATATAAAGAAAAACGATTTACTTATCAATTTAAAAAATCACATTTTTAAACTAAATGATGTAAAAAAGGGAAAAGAGTTAAGTCCTAAGATGAGATCAATTGTCAAAAGAATTGATATCGATCTGAAAGAAACTTACGATTGGGTTAAATTTGAATTTCATTTTAAAAAATCAAACCCTAACTTTTTTAGTAAACTCGACGAATTACATCCCGATCTTACACCCAATGATATTCGTATTTGTGCCTTTATCAAATTAAACATTCCTAACAAACAAATGGCTTCTTTACTAAATATTAATCCAAAAAGCTTGGAAATGACGCGATATAGACTCCGAAAAAAGCTTGGATTAGCTGAGAGGTCTGATCTGTACAACTATATATGTTCACTTTAGTATCAACACTCTTGTAGTGTATTTATAGGGTTTTTAATCAACTATGTAGGGTTTCTTTAGGGCGTATACTTTTTTTCTTACATTAAGAAATTTATAAAATTGCATTGTAATAATTTTCAATATAAAAATTTTATTGTTTAAGCATTAAGAATTTTATAACAAAATCTAAAAATAAAAAAATGAAGAATTTTTACTTATTAATTACAATGTTTTTGTCATTATCCATAAATGCACAAACAAATCTATTGACTAATGGTACAGTCGATGATGAAACTGGTTGGACTTTTTTGAACATGTATGGCACTGATAGTACAGTCGATGTAGATGGCACACCTACTCCTCCAGAGAGTGTATTATTAGGTGTTAATAATGGTGCTATTGAAGTTTCTGATGTGTGCGAGTCATGGCATCATGTAGCTTTTTATACAAGTGTAACACTTACTGCTGGAAGATATCAATTGGATTGTGATATTACACTTTCAGACTACAATGATGGTTGGGGAGAATTCTATTGGGGTTCTACTGAGCCTCAAAACAATGCTGAGTATAATGGTGATGGTCGCTTATTTACTTTTCTTGGTAATGAAGTTAAACCATCCTACTCTGGTAAAATGAGTGAGTCAGGTAGAGTTAGTGGTGCAGGAGAAACCGGTATTTTTGAAGTCTCAGCGGATGGCACTTATTACTTTTTGTACAGAACCGGAGGTTCCTGTTATGGAAATCACTCATTTGATAATTTCACACTTTACGAATTGGCGAGCTCTCCATCTTCAAGTTTTACGTCAAGTGTCAATGCAAGCACAGTTTTATTTACAAATACTTCATCTTCTGCAGACTCTTATACTTGGGATTTTGGTGATGGAAATACTTCTACTGAAGCAAGTCCTACACACACATATGGTGCTGATGGGGATTACTATGTTAAACTTACTGCAACCTCGAGTAGTGCAAATGAATCTCAATCAACTGTTGATTGGATTACAATAGGTGCTAGTGAAAATATGCTAACCAATACAGCATGGAACGATGGCACTGGGTGGACTACCTTTAATACAGACTCAGATGATAATACGCGAGCAAGCGTCTCATTTGGAAATGGCGAAGTTTCATTTATTAAAAGCCCTGATGGTGGCGAATGGAGTGGATATGGAATATATCAAGCTGTTAACTTGGATGCAGGAACTTATCAATTTGATGTTAAAGGTAAATACGCTGACATTTCAGATGTTTGGTTTGAAGCTCATCTTGGAGTAGCTCAGCCAACCGATCCAGCTGACTATGGAGATGATGACACCAAATTGTTGAAAATTGCCCACGGTTGGGGATCTGTTAAATCAGCTGATGATTACGCTACTAACATAGGAGCTGATGAAGGTTGGGCTACAACAGAAAATAATACCACTCTTACCCCAGACAATGGATTCTTCACAGTTAGTACTTCTGGCACTTATTATTTAGTGATAAAAGCTGGAGGTGGAACATATGGATCAATTACTACTGATGACGTTAATGGAATTATGTCAGCAAGTAATCCAATACTTATCCCTAGCTCGAGTACTTTGGATGTAAATGAGATTTTTGTTCCATCATTTGCCTTTTACCCAAACCCTGCTAGTACACAGCTGACCTTTGTTGGCAATGTTGAAGGTGAGGTTGTTCAGGTATTTGATGTACTAGGGCGTGAGCACTTAAATGAGGTTATTGTTAAGAACAAACTTGCTGTTGACAAACTGGACAGGGGATTGTATTTCTTAAAAATTAAGTCTCAAGTTCAAAGATTGATTATTAAATAAAGCAAATAAAACTAAACTAAATGCCTAAATTGACAGGGGGTTGTTCAACTTCCCCCTGTTGATTTATTTCTCCTCATGCACAAAAAAATATTATTTCCGCTTATAGCTCTCATGGCTCTTTTTTTGGAAACAATCTGTGCGCAAGGTTTTTTAGTCTCAGGTACTGTTGTTGACAATCAAGGTGTTTCCCTTCCAGGCGTAACCGTTTTTGAGCAAGACACCTCCAATGGAGTTGTAACCGATTTAGATGGGAATTATATTCTTACGGTTTCATCAGCAAACGCAACATTAATTTTTTCATACCTAGGATTTGAAACCAAAGAAGTTCCTGTAACTGAAAATAGATATCTAGATGTTATCCTATCAGAATCTGCTGAAGCACTAGAAGAAGTTCAGGTTGTTGCCTTTCAAAAACAAAAGAAAAATAGTGTTATCGGTTCGATAACCACTATAAAACCAGCCGAATTAAATCAGCCAAACTCAAATCTATCTGCATCAATTGCAGGTAGAATTTCTGGTGTAATCTCGTACCAACGTTCGGGAGAACCAGGGGCAGACAATGCAGAATTCTTTGTTCGTGGCGTCACTTCTTTTGGCTACTCGAACAGTCCGCTGATCCTTATCGATGGATTGGAAGTGACCACTGACGATCTAGCTCGTATAGAACCAGACAACATTGCCAGTTTTTCTGTGATGAAAGATGCTACAGCAACATCATTGTATGGAGCACGTGGTGCAAATGGAGTTATCTTAATTACAACCAAAGAGGGTAATAAAGGAAAAGCAAAAGTTGCTTTTCGCTATGAAACGAAGTTTTCTGCTCCCACACAAATATCTAGCTTTTTAGATGGAGTAGAATATATGGAGCTCTACAATAGAGCACTCCGTATGCGTGACCCATCAGCTCCATTGTATTACAGTAAAAATAAAATTGAGGCCACTAGAAACAATCCAGATCCAAATATTTATCCAAACCTCAATTGGTATGATGAATTGTTTGAAAATAATACCATCAACAAAAAATTTAATCTCAACGTGAATGGCGGTGGAGATGTTTCGCAATATTATCTTTCTGTTTCACATACAAATGACACAGGGCTGCTAAAAGTTGACCCTTTGAATAATTTTAACAATAACATCAATATCAATCGGTCTAACCTTCGGGCAAATATTAATATCAATTTAACCAAAACCACAAATATTGCTGTCAAGTTCAACTCATTCTTTGAACGTTATAATGGCCCGATCGAGAGTGCAAATGATATTTTTGGGAAAGTAGCACAGGCAAACCCTGTCAATTTCCCAAAGTTTTACACTTTCGAAAATCAATTTAGCCAATACAATCACACTCTTTTTGGAAATAAAGGAAATGGAGGTTTTCCGAACCCTTATGCAGACATGGTGCGAGGATATAAAGATCGTTTTAGTGCAACGATTTTATCACAAATCCAATTGAAACAAGACCTGGATTTCATTACAGAAGGACTTTCATTTAGAGCATTGGTGGCAGTTAAAGGTTATTCGGCAACACAAAACGAACGTAGCTTTAATCCATTCTATTATGGAATCGAAGAGTCACAAACAGAACTTGGTATTGTCAATAGATTATATCAAATACAAGAGGGTACAGAATTTTTAAGTAACAATAGTACTTCCAACGCAGTAAATAGTAACTATTATTACGAGTTTACAACCCAATACGATCGATTGTTTAAGGATAAGCATCAATTGGGGGGATTGTTGGTTTTCAACTTTAATGAGGCGCTTAATAAGTATTCTAACAATTCAGTTTTTGCTTCGCTACCTGCCCGAAATATGGGTTTATCTGGAAGGGGAACCTATGGATATGATGATCGTTATTTTTTAGAGCTGAATTTTGGTTATAATGGGTCTGAAAAGTTTGTCAAAGACAATCGATTTGGTTTTTTTCCATCTGCAGGCTTGGGATGGATTGTGTCAAACGAAGATTTTTTCAAGAACACATTTCCATCGATTTCATTACTTAAGTTAAAATACACCTACGGCCTTGTCGGGAATGATAATATTGGCAGCTCCCGATTTTTCTACTTATCTGATGTAAATCTTGGTGATGGTGGACGTGGTTATGCTTGGGGTGCTGATTACAACAATTACTATAATGGTTACAATATAAACAGCTATCCAAACGCAAATGTCACATGGGAAGTTGCTGAAAAATCAAATTATGGTGTTGAGTTAGGCATAAATGAAGACTTCGTTTTGCAGTTGGATTATTTTACCGAAAATCGAAAAAAAATATATGAGGAGCGCCCTGTTTATCCAAAAACAGCTGGTTTGACTTCCACAGTCAGTAGCAATTCTGGGCAGGTTTTTTCGGAGGGTATCGACATTGCCATAGACTATAATCGTTCGTATGCCAATGGGTTCTACATCACAGGTCGTGGGACATTTACTTATGCCACCAATGAGGTAATGGTTAAAAATGAACCTCAGTATCCCAACTCATATTTGAGTGCTATTGGCTATCACACCAACCAACCAAGAGGATATGTTGCTGAACGCTTGTTTATTGATGAATCAGATATACTTAATTCTCCAGAGCAATTTAATGGACTTTCATCTAACGAGAACGCATATCTCCCTGGTGACATCAAGTACAAAGACCTGAACGGCGATGGCAAAATCAGTGAGCTTGATAAAACACCAATTGGCAACCCATTTGTGCCTGAAATTATATATGGTTTTGGTGCATCTATGGGCTATAAAAACATCGATTTTTCCTTTTTTTTCCAAGGGGCAGCAAAATCATCATTCTTTATCCAACCATCTAATATTTCTCCTTTTATAAATGAAAGAAATGCATTGAGTATTATAAGTAACAATCATTGGTCGGAAAATAACCCTGATCCTTATGCCTTTTGGCCAAGACTATCAACAGAAGAGGTACTCAACAATAATCTAGATTCCACTTGGTGGTTGAGAGATGGTGACTTTTTAAGACTAAAATCAATTGAGCTTGGATATACGCTCCCTGAACAATGGCTTAGTATTAAAAATTTGAGTACGCGTTTTTACGCCAGTGGTCAAAACCTTTTTACAATAAGCAAGTTTGATTTATGGGATATTGAAATGGGCGGAAATGGTCTGGGTTATCCACCTCAACGAATTATGAATATTGGATTACAAATAAACTTTTAACAATGAAAAAGACAATACAACATATCGTTTTTTGCTCATTTGTTTTGCTTGGGTTATTAGGTTGTGATAAATATTTAGATATCGTTCCTGACAAAACGCAAGAAGTTTCTTTAATGTTTCAGCGCAAAGAAGCAGCATATCCAGCTTTAGTTACATGTTACAGCTATCTCCCTCAAAATGATGGCTTATATGCAACTTTCACATTGGCGAGTGACGAGCTTACAACGCCATTAGCAAAAGAGCCAAATTCCATTAAACTGATGAAAGGTCAGCAAGTAGCGGACAATCCTATCATGAGTTTTTGGTCTGGTTATGGTGCTAGTGGAAGAGGACAGGGTTCGTTGTGGGATGGAATTCGGGCGTGTAACACCCTCATTGCCAATATTGATCAGGCAGTGGACATGACCCAAGTTGAAAAAAATACTTGGAAAGCAGAGGCAACAGTATTGAAAGCATATTACCACTTTTTACTGCTCAACTATTATGGTCCTATTCCAACTGTTGATGTGAATCTCCCAATTGATGCATCAGATGAGGAGTTACGAGTTCACAGAAATACAGTTGATGAAGTAGTCACATATATTTTGAACACTTTAGACCTTTCGATTTCTGATTTGCCTGAACGTGTGACAGGAAGTAATGATTTGGGGCGTATGGATCAGGTGATTGCTCATGCGATTAAATCAAAAGTAAGCCTCTATGCAGCTAGCCCATTTTTTAATGGAAATTCGGAGTTTTACAGTGATTTCTTAAATCATGAGGGTGTTCACTTCTTTAATCAAAACAATGAAATAAGTAAGTGGGAAACAGCAGCAATATCTGCTGAGGATGCAATAGCTGCTGCATTGGCACAAGGAGCAGAGTTGTATAAATACACAGGGAGCGTTCCTCGACATGACCAGTCAAATTTCCAATATATAACAATTAGAACACTCTATGATATAAAGTATTCAATAGTAGATAAATGGAATTCAGAAGTCCTGTGGGGCGATTCGAATCCTGTAAACGACTGGTGGCGCCTTCAATCAGGTGCGTTGATGAAAGATCCAACAGCGTCTTCGGTTCAGGCTGCATGGCAATGGGTAGCACCAACCATGAGAATGGCCGAGTTATATTATACCGAAAATGGGCTTCCAATTGAGGAAGATTTAATGCATGACTTTTCTGATAAATTCAGTACAGTAAGAGTTTCCAGTTCGCAAAAAATGTATGCGCTTCCAGGCCTTAAGACAGCAAAATTACATCTACATAGAGAACCAAGGTTTTACTCTTCTATTGGTTTTGATGCTGGTCAGTACAGAGCTTGGGGAGAGCTTTGGAACCTTCGAATGAAAAAGGGTCAAACGCATGGTCGAATAGCCAACTCAAGTGATTATTTAATTACTGGATTTTCGTTAAAAAAGCTTATTCACCCTGATTCTGAGGGGGATGCATATGATAAGTTAATTCGATATCCTTGGCCAAACGCACGACTGGCTGAGCTATACCTCAATTATGCCGAAGCATTAAACGAAGCCTATGGTCCAAGCCAAGCAGTTTATGATGCCCTTAATGTTGTTCGAAGTAGAGCAGGTATCCCAGATGTTGAGGTGGTTTGGAGCAACGCCTCTTTGGCAAAAAATGTAAACAAACATACGACCCAGAGCGGCCTCAGGGAAATTATTCGGCAAGAACGAATGATAGAACTCGCTTTTGAAGGACACAGATATAATGATATTAGAAGATGGAAATTAGCTGACCAGTACTTTAATTCCAATGTTCGTGGTTGGTCTGTTGATGAAAATTCAGATGCAAATTTTTACAAAGTAATTGACGTTGGTATTAGATCCTTTGAAACGCCAAGAGATTACCTACATCCAATTCAAACAAGCGAACTTGTAACAAACCCTAATTTAATTCAGAATCCACAATGGTAGCTTCAAAAACATCTATCGTGAGAAATATAATTTGTATTCCAATTTTGCTACTGCTTATCTCTATGGTAGTTTCTTGTGAATCGGAAGATAAAAAGGATACCACACCCCCAGGCGAACTGACAATAACGAGTACTGAAGCCACTTACGGCGGTGCAATCATTTCATATACACTTCCCAACGATGACGATATTTTATTTGTACGTGCTGATTACACCAATGGTAAAGGGGAGGCCGTTTTTAGAACTGTGAGTAAACATGTGAATCAAATTGAAGTGTCAGGCTTTGTTGTTGAAGAAGATGTGACAATAAGTTTGACTGTAGTTGACGAAAATCAAAACAAGTCCAAGTCTGTCGAGCATGAAATACGTCCCTTGCAATCGTTTATCTATTTGGTTCAAGAAAGCGTTGAAATAGTGCCAGATTTAGGTGGAGTGCAAGTCAGCTGGGAAAACATAGAAGAAAAAACAGTATTTATTTACTTACACATAGCAGATGGCGATGAAGAAGAACTAAGAATCTTATCATCATCAAATGCCACCGAGAATATTTTTGTTCGTGGTTTGGAGGCTAAAGAATTGGGTTTTTCTACAAAAGTGGAAGATTTTGATGGGAATATCACTTCTTTGATAGATGAGGGATATTTTACTCCCTTATTTGAAGAAAAAATCAACAAAGACACATGGACTCTGGTCAGTAACCTTTCTATTGATGGTAATGCCTACGAGGGAGCTACAGTCAATTTTTGGGATGATGTAGTCGATACATTCGAGACGGATTCAGATAACAGCTATTTTATTATCAATCGCAATGACAATGGTGGGGTCCTACGATGGCCTTTAGACATAGTCATTGACTTGAATAAAAAAGTAAAGATTAATCGATTTAAGGTATGGCAACGAGCATTTTGGTATGATGGCCCAGGTGATCAGCCTTATTACTATCAGTCTGAAAATCTCAGAAGCTTTGACTTATTTGTGAGTATGGATAAGAGCGAATGGGCTTTGTTGGGAAGTTTTCAAATTGAAGAACCTACAAATGGAGATATTTCTCAACCCTTATTGGACGAAGCTGTAGCAGGGCACAATTTTAATTTAGATGCGATATCCCCAGAGTTCAGGTATCTAAAGTTTAGTATTACTTCCAATTTTGGTAGTGATTCATTTTGTCACGGATCAGAAATTTCACTATTTGGAATAGACAACTTATAATTCACCAAAATGCTTTCAATTTTTATACTCTTTTCTTCGTTAACTTGTACATTAGACACTCTACAATTAGAGTCTAACGTTCGGATTTATACAACCGAAAGCCAATCCAATATCAAGCTGGCACAATCCAATATCGTCCCAAAATTTACTTCTATTCAGCAGCCAAAAGAAGTTCATTCTGGAATTTTCGTAAACCCAAAAGTCACTTTTCAAACTTTTGTAGGAATTGGAGCAGCTCTTACTGATGCCGCTGCGGAAACTTTTTATAAGCTTAACAAAGATCAGCAGGAGCTTTTCTTAGAATCTTATTTCTCGATAGATAAAGGGATTGGTTATACCCTTGCTAGAACCATTATTCACAGTTGTGATTTCTCTTCTGAAAGCTATACATACATTGAAGAGGGAGACGAAAGTCTAGAAACATTTTCAATTGAAAGAGATTTAAAATATAGGATCCCATTTACCAAGAGGATTTTGGATGTAGCCACCAAAGATATTGTTGTTTATGCGAGTCCATGGAGCCCCCCAGCATTTATGAAAACAAACAACAACATGTTGTATGGAGGTAAATTAAAGCAAGAATATTATCCCGCTTGGGCAAATTATTTTGCAAAGTTTATTAAGGCTTATGAAAATGAAGGGATTCCTATATGGGGACTAACGATTCAAAATGAACCCATGGCTGTTCAGCGTTGGGAGTCGTGTATTTTTACTGCAGAAGAAGAGCGTGATTTTCTGAAATATCATCTTGGACCTACTTTAGAGCGTGAAGGCTTACAGCACAAGAAAATCATAGTCTGGGACCATAACAGAGATTTGCTTTTTGATAGGGCAAGTGTAATATTAAATGACCCCGTAGCAAATAAATATGTATGGGGTACAGGATTTCATTGGTATGAGGATTGGAAAGATGGCAAGCCGATGTTCAATAATGTTGGCAAGGTCGCCACAGCATTCCCAGACAAGAAATTGATTTTTACTGAAGGTTGTAATGAAGGTTTTGATATCAATCGAATACAAGACCCAAAACTCCCAGAAAGATATGCCAAAGCCATGATAAACGACTTTAATAATGGCACAGTTGCATGGACAGACTGGAATATTTTATTAAATGAATATGGTGGACCTAACCATGTAGGTAATTTTTGTTTTGCACCTGTTCATGGCGACTCATCTTCAGGTGAGCTGTTGTTTACAAATTCCTACTACTATATCGGTCATTTTTCAAAATTTATTCGCCCTGGTGCCAGAAGAGTTTCATCTGGAACCACATCAAATAGAATTAGTTCAACTTCTTTTATGAATGAAGACGGCAGTCTTGTTGTTATTGCCCTTAATGAAGAAGTAGAAGCAGTAGATTATTTTCTCACAATTGGTGATAAATCAACACAATTAAAAATCCCTAAGCATTCAATACAGACAATCGTATTTGATCACTTGCCTTAATTCATTTAAAAACTGTTAATGAAAAAACGAAATATATTATCTATTCTGCTAGTCGGTTTAACATTCATTGCAGTTTATTTGTTTTCAGATATCTCCGTTTTAGAATCTTCTAGTACTGACAATGGTGTAGAAGGCAATTCAGAATGGAATATTGATTTTTTTGATGATTTTGATTCATTTAATCCCGACAATTGGCAAGATCAACGCATTTGGGTGAACAATGAAAAACAGTGTTATGTTCCAGATAATCAATATGAAACTCGTGAAGTCAGTGATGGCACTCTGAAAATTAAGATCATTAATATTGGCGAAAAGATCGAATGCGATAATATGGACAAGCATGGCAACCAACATCCAGAGACCTATTACGTTGCAGGCCGTATTGCATCCAAAAATCGGAAAGAGTTTATAAAAGGTAAATGGACAGCCCGCCTGCGTATTCATGGTGAAAGCCAACCTTCCATGTTTCCAGCTTGGTGGATATTAGGTGCTCAAAATAACGAGCCGCCAGTTCAAGAACCCGACGAAAATATTTGTTGGCCGCTTACTGGCTCTGGTGAAATTGACATATTTGAACATCATGGAGATTATGGTAGTGGACATTACACTACTGGAGCAATTAAAAACTTAGGAGAATGCGATAATGGAGATTGGTGGAGTTTACGTACGTCTGCTGACACGATACTTAGTGACTTCAATACCTATTCAGTAGAATGGGAAGGCAGGGACTTGGTCTATCGTTTGAATGATAAAGAGGTCTATCGCAATGAAGGATTAGGAGACAATTACCCTGAGCCGATGTTTGCTATTTTAAATTTTGCAAAAATTACAGACTCTCCTATGGATGGAGAGTGGGTCATGGAAGTAGATTGGGTCAAGCACGAAAGTCTCATTTAATTCATTCTAGATGAAAAACTTGTATAATGTTATTAGCAAACTGTCTGTACTTTTAATATTATTTTTTGGGGTTTTTGCTAATGCCCAATTTCTTACAACTTCTGGGAAGCAAATTTTAGATAAAAATGGAAATCCAATAATCTTACGTGGGGTTGGCCTTGGGGGCTGGATGTTACAGGAGCCCTACATGATGAATTTTGTTGGCGGAGCGGATAATCAGCAACAGTTTAGATCTAAGTTAGAGTCATTAATTGGAGAAGCAAATACACAAGAATTTTATAATAAATGGCTTGACAATTTTGTGACGAAAACCGATATTGATTCCCTAGCAAGTTGGGGGTTTAATAGTGTTCGATTGCCCATGCATTACAATTTGTTCACACTTCCCACCGAACAAGAAGAAGCTGGACAAAACACCTGGCTTGACAAAGGGTTTGAAATGGTAGATGATTTATTAGAATGGTGTGAGGACAACCAGCTTTATCTGATACTTGATCTTCATGCTGCGCCCGGTGGTCAGGGATATGACCAAGGCATTTCAGACTATGATACCAGCAAACCATCCTTGTGGGAGAGCGATGCAAACAAACAAAAAATGGTGGCTTTATGGGACAAATTGGCTGAACGCTACAAAAATGAGGAATGGATAGGTGGGTATGATATTTTAAACGAACCCAACTGGAATTTGAGTGGGTCCGAAATCAAAAACCTCTATGTGCAAGTCACCAATGCAATTCGCTCCCATGATACCAATCATATTATTTTTATTGAGGGGAACTGGTTTGCAAATGATTACACTGGGCTCACACCTCCTTGGGATGACAATATGGTTTACAGCTTTCATAAATACTGGAATGTCAATACGCAAAGCACCATTCAATGGGTATTGGATATGCGAGACCAGTACAATGTTCCTTTGTGGATGGGAGAAAGTGGTGAAAACTCCAATGTGTGGTTCAAAGAAGCAATTTCGCTTTTTGAGGATAATGATATTGGTTGGGCATGGTGGCCTTGGAAAAGAATAGAAACCACTGTATCGTCATTTTCAATCACATCTAACTCCAATTATAATGCAGTTGTTGAGTATTTTAAAGGCAATGCGAGTGCGCCAAGCGTATCAGCTGCCTATCAAGGGTTGCTCGAAATTGCAGAGGCCTCAAAAATTCAAAATTGTCAGTACCGAAAAGATGTTATTGACGCGATGTTACGCCAGCCAAACTCTGAAGAGTTAAAACCCTTTGCGAATCACTCGATTCCAGGAGTTGTCCACGCTACACATTATGATATGGGTTCTCAAGGGCTTGCTTATTATGACACTGAGTACGGAAATTACAGTGGTTCTGGAGGTACAACCACTTGGAATAGAGGTTGGGTTTTTCGAAATGATGGTGTAGATATCTCTACATCCAATTCTGGAGGGAGCAATTCAAACGGGTATTCTGTTGGATATGTTCGTGACAGGGAGTGGATAAAATACACGGTTAACGTTCTACAAGATGGGTATTACGATATAAAATCCACATATGCTGCAGATGATTCAGGAGGTAAAATTCAATTCGAAATGAATGATAACATAATTACAGCTGCTTTATCATTGAATTCTACAGGAAGTTTTTCAAATTTTGAAACAATAACTACCGAAACACCATATCTTTTTTCAGGTGAATATCAACTAAAAATTCGTGTTTTAGGTGATAAGGAGTTTAATCTCGAATCTTTTACTTTTAATTTATCATCAAATCAATCACCTGCATTTAAAATTATAGGTGGCGTTATCAATTCGAACGACAAGCAAGTTTCACTCACATTTAATAAATCTATTCTTCCATCGTCCATAGACAAGAACGAATTCACTCTTTTGGTCAATGGTGAAGAAATTGAAATTGCTGATGCAGCGATGGTTAGTAACAATAATGTGCTAGTATTAACTTTGACTGATTATTTGTCGTTTTATGACCAAATTACTGTTAGTGCAAGCTCTGGCACTCTAATTTCGTCTTCAAATGATAGTTTACTAGGATTTTCAAATTTTGAGATTGTTAATTTGTTAGATAAAATCAATCTTATACCCGGAAAAATTGAGGCAGAACGATTTGATGATCAAATTGGAATAGGTGTCGAGGACACCACTGATATTGGACTTGGTACAAATATTAAAGATTTGCATCCAGGAGACTTCGCAAGTTATGAGATTGATATCCGTGAAGGGGGAAATTATATGGTCGAGTGTAGAGTAGCTACAATAAGAGACAGTGTCTCATTCAGTTTGGAACTCCGAAATGGTGAAACAATGGAATTTTACACTTCTATTTCATTTAGCAATACAGGTGGTTGGCAAAATTGGCAGACGATTTCAAAAGAATTGGATTTAGAGCCTGGAAAATTTGAGCTCGTTTTCAGGCCTATGGATAATGAATTCAACCTTAACTGGCTTAACTTCACGCTAATAAACGATACAAATCGAAAATCTATCCCAGGGATTATTGAAGCGGAGGATTTCACACTTCAGGAGGGTCTAGCCGTTTTATCTAATTCCGATATTGATGCAGGTAGTGGACTCGGCTATTTAAACTCTGGCGATTTTGCAATTTATGATGTTCGTGTTGAACAACAAGGAACATACAATTTACAAAACCGAGTGGCTACTACTTATAATGGTGCACAATACAATCTTGATCTCATTAGTTCGGACGGCAAGACTTATACAATATCTCAGGTGAAGCCAAATAACACTGGAGGTTGGAATAATTGGCAAACAGTAGAGCAGCAAGTCGTCGTTCCTAAGGGAAATTATGATCTCAAAATGACTTCAATTGAGTCAGAGGTAAACATCAATTGGTACAACTTCATTTTTGAGTCGAATAATATGCAGCCCACAACACTTTCTGGAAAAATAGAAGCAGAAGATTTTTTTAGTCATTATGGGACAAATACTGAAAATTGTAATGACATAGGAGGAGGGAAGAATATTAGTTACTTAAACCCTGGTGATTTCACAAACTACTTGGTCCACGTACCCAATACAGGGTACTTCACCATCAAAGCAAGAGTTTCGGGTTATGACGAAAGTCGATTCAATTTGTCTTTATCAAGTGACAATAATCCAGATGAAATTTTACATGAATTTACTACCCCCAAAACAAATGGATGGCAAAATTGGCAGGACACTGAGGGGATAACGATTCTAATAAAAGAAGGGGATTATAAATTAAATTTTAATGTTTTAGAAGGCACTTTCAATGTCAACTGGTTTGAGTTTGTTCATGATGAAAATGGTGGAATTCAAATTCCTGGAAAATTGCAAGCTGAAGATTACTGGGATGAAAGTGGTCTTAACATAGAAAATTGCTATGATGTTGGGGGTGGTCAAAACCTGTCATATATGAACCAAGGGGATTATGCAAAATACCTTGTTCATGTTGGAGAATCTGGGCATTATAAGATTAAAGCTAGGGTTTCTAGTAGCTATTCAGGTGGGTTATTCAATCTTGTGCTCTCTGATGATAGCTCAGATGATACGATCCTTAACAATTTTCAAGTTCCCAACACGGGTGGCTGGCAAAATTGGCAAACAGTTGAAAAAGATTTTGAATTGATACAAGGGTCTTATGAGTTGACGATGAATGTAATCGGCAACGAGTTTAACTTAAATTGGATAGAATTTGACCTTATAGGTCCTCTTAGTAATTCTATTTTTTCTTCTCAAGAGATATCACTTTTCCCAAACCCTTCAGCTGGAAACATCTTTGTTAAATCTGAATTCCCGATTGATACTATTGAAATCTTCAGTATCAACGGAAAACAGATTGATCGTTTGTTGATTGATAACAAAACCAATTTTTCAATTAAACCTAAATTGCCAAAAGGATTATATTTGTTAAAATTCAATAAACATTCAATAAAAAAATTATTGATTCAATAACTAATAATTCTTTTGTGATTTTTATAAGATATACTATATTTCTGAACTGCTCTGCATTTTTTCTTTTGTTCTCGTTGAATGCACAACAAACTCACTGGGAGACGATTGTATCAGCAGGAACAACTTGGAAGTATATACTTCCAAATACCCAGCCATCGGACAGTTGGAAAAATCAAAGTTTTGACACATCGTCATGGTTAGAAGGTCCCTCTGGAATTGGATATGGTGATGGGGACGATGCGACAGTAATACCGCAGTCAATTTCTGTATACATGCTAAAGGAGTTTCAAGTACTAGATACCTCACAGATCAAGAGAATACTTTTAGACATCGACTATGATGACGCATACATCGCCTATTTAAATGGAGTTGAAATCGGACGAAATTTATTATCAGGAAGTACGATTAATTTCAATGATTTGGCAGAGGGATATCATGAAGCAATGCTGTATCAAGGAAATACTCCAGATCGAGTTTTTTTAGATAAATCTCTTTTGGAAAATGGAACAAACACCCTCGCTGTTCAGGTTCATAATCAATCACCCGATTCCTCAGACATGAGTGCCTTACCAGTCATTTCAGTTGAAGTATTTGGAAATGAGCAAATTTATAATGAAACGCCTGTATGGTTTCAAGAGCCAACACCAGAACTCGTCGAGATAAACTTTGTATCTTCAAACTTACCCATTGTGATGCTAGATACCAACGGCGATGAAATCCCAAATGAACCCAAAATATCAGCATCAATAAAAATTATTAAACGTCCAAACAATGAAAGAAATTATATCACTGATCAAAACAACAATAATTTTGTTGATTATGAAGGCCCTATACAGATTGAGGTAAGAGGTTCTAGTTCATCACTATTTTCAAAAAAACAATATGCCTTAACAACCTATGATGATGCAGGAGAAAAAGACAATGTAAAGTTATTGGGGATGCCTAAAGAAAATGATTGGATCTTAAGTGGTCTTGCATTTGATACGACTTTTGTTCGTGATTTTGTGAGCTATAAGTTATCTAACTCAATCGGTCAATATGCATCTAGAGCAGAATACTGCGAACTCCTTCTAAATGGAGAATACAAAGGTATTTATATGCTGTTAGAAAAGCTTAAAGCAGATGATAGTAGAATTGATATCAAAAAAGTAGATGAGGACGATAATACAATACCTAATATAACAGGAGGATATATTACAAAAGCAGATAAAATTGAGGGAGAGGAGATTCAAGCTTGGGAGATGCCAAATTATGCAGGTTGGGAAACAAAGTATGCTCATGAGCATCCAAAACCAGATGAAGTAACAACCGGTCAACATGATTATATTCAAGATGTATTTTTTGATTTAGATCAAAAGTCTCTGGATGCCAATATTTCTTTGTCAGAAGGTTATCCTTCCATAATTGACATTCCTTCCTTTGTGGATTTTATTTTAATCAACGAGTTGGCATCTAACCCAGATGCATATCAGTTTAGCACTTTTTTCCACAAAGACCGACGTGGTAAACTTAGAGCAGGTCCAATTTGGGATTTAAATCTTTCCTATGGAAATGATTTGTTTTTTTGGGGATTCGACAGGAGCAAGTACAATGTATGGCAGTTCATGGATGGAAATGTCGGTTCGAAATTTTGGCAAAACCTGTTTAACGAAACCCATTTCAAATGTTATTTAGCTCGACGATGGAATGAGCTCACAGAAACGGGCCAACCACTTTCTAAGAACAAGGTTTTTGAGCTAATCGATCAAACCGTGTCTCTGATCACTGAAGCTGTTGATCGTCAAGAGTTGCAATGGGATTTTGACATCGATTTCACAAACCGTATTAACGCTATGAAAACGTTTGTGACACAACGAATCGCTTGGTTGTCTACCGAACTTTCGGATACGTCTTTGTGCGACCAAATTACCACGCCACCGCTTGTGATTAGCAAAATTCATTACCATCCGCCACAGAGTGATGATGGGGATTATGAATTTATAGAGATTACCAATAACAGCAGCATCACCGTAAATACTACTGGGATCTATTTTGGCGGTCTAGGGTTGTCATATCAGTTTCCTCCAGGCTCATCAATTGGGCCTAATCAGTCAGTTTTATTGGCAAATAATGCAGATGTATTTTTGTCATTCTACGGAAAAACACCTTTTGATGAATATTCTAGGAAGTTATCAAATAGCAGCCAAGAAATTAGATTGCTAGACGGCTTTGGGAATTTGATTGACTCTGTAACTTATAGAGACGAGACGCCGTGGCCAGTAGAAGCAGATGGGGCAGGAGCACACCTCGTTTTGAATAATTTAGGGGTTGATAATAGTCAAGCTTTGAGTTGGACTAGATCATTTGATTATAATAATTTATCGATTAGCGATTCCAACGAAAGTCAATTATTTATCTATCCAAACCCATTTACAAAATACTTGTATATCAGTCTAACGAATGGTCAACAGATTGAAAAGGTAAATGTTTACAGCTTGGAGGGAAAACTCATTTCATCCTTTAGGAGCTCTAAAAATAGAGATGTCTTTGTGATGAACAACCTGTCTCAAAGCACTTATCTTGTCGAAGTTGTTTCTGGTTCAAAGTCCTATATCAAACAGCTTATTCGTAGGTAAGGAGATCAAATTTTAAACGTTTTTGTGTGCAATAAAATGTGACCAAAGCATTCGTTGTTTTACATGATTTCAGTAAACATATTCTTTGATAAAAAAATGAACATCAACAATTTGTATTTACCAAAGGAGCGACTTACAATAAGGTAAATGACCGAGTTCAAACTCCTGAAACGCATTTGTTGTTTGAGCTAACTAAGAGAACCTCAGGGCTTTGTGAGAATAAAAAAAGCGAAACGCTATCTCAAAATGATATTCAATATCTTATAGTGTTGAGTGGATAAATAGTGGAGGCTAGGGGAGTGAAATCGAACGATTTTGAACAGCGTTTAAATTCCTGATAACAAATTTCCAAGACCATCTTTAAACTGAAAGCCCTCCATCGTTCTGTATTTATTTAGCTTTTTGTTTGCCTCCAGTCCCCACAACAAAAGTTCCATCATAAAAAACAGCTCTTCGGCCGGACAATCTGCTTGATGAGTTGCAACTAGTTTTTTCAAGTGAGGGACACCCATTAAGGTATCTTGATAGACATTGTCTGGTAAACTGTCTTCCAAAAACAATTCGTTATCGCCATAAAACCAACCCAGTAGTTGGTCATAAGGACCTGCAACATCTTGCTTTTCAAGTTTTTTGATCTCAGGAAAATATATAGGAAATAAGGTTTTTACAGCTTGATTGATCAGGTGAAATGAAATCTGTTCGGCACCTTCTTGTTCACCTTCATAAACCAATTCCACTTTCCCATTAATGGCAGGGATAATCCCTAAAAAGTCAGACATTCTAATACAGGTGTTTTTTTCGCCAGACATCAGTATACGCCGTTCAGCAGTACTCATAAGGTTTTCAAAAGCCGTGATGCTCATTCGCGCGCTCACGCCACTTTTTGAATCTACGTATTCACTTTTTCTGGCTTCAAAACCGATCTGCTCCAAAATATCACGTGCCAATTCAGGAACGTGAATGACCTGTTGGACTGCTTTATTTGTCTGTGTCTCTTGCCGGGTTATGGCCTTAGCTGTTTCCAAGTTATGTGGATAGTGCGTTAAAATTTGGGAACCAATACGATCTTTCAGTGGGGTGACGATACTTCCACGATTGGTATAATCCTCAGGGTTGGCTGTAAAGACAAATTGGGTTTCAATTGGCAATCGGAGTTTAAACCCTCGAATTTGAATTTCTTTTTCCTGCAATATAGAGAAAAGCGCTACTTGTATTCTTGCTTGTAAGTCAGGCAGCTCATTCAGTACAAATATACATCTGTGTGCTCTTGGAATCATACCAAAATGAATCACACGCTCATCGGCATAGGATAGCTTCAGGTTCGCTGCCTTGATGGGATCAACGTCGCCAATCAAATCGGCTACACTTACGTCTGGGGTTGCAAGTTTTTCAAAGAAACGATCGTCTCGATGCAGCCAAGTGATGGGCGTATCATCTCCTTTTTCTGCAATTCGTTCCTTAGCAAAATTACTGACTGGTTCTAAGGGGTCATCGTTTATTTCAGAGCCTTCGACTACAGGTACCCACTCGTCCAACAATTGCGTGAGCTGTCGTGCCAATCTTGTTTTGGCCTGTCCTCTCAAGCCAAGTAGGTTGATGCTATGCCCCGAAAGCAATGCACGTTCTACGTCGGGAATAACCGTATTTTCATAGCCCAAAAGCCCTTCAAATGTTGGTTGTCCACTTTGCATACGCACCCTGAGGTTTTGTGTAAGTTCTTGTTGAATGGAAAGGGGTTTGTAATCTGATTTTTTTAATTCCCCTAGTGTAGTCCCCTTTTTCATTTATCTCAATCTTTTTTTTCTGTTCTGTTCATAGTCTTCAAAAATCATTTCGCTTAAGCCCTTTAATCCTGTAAAGAATGCCTTTCCTTTGTTGGCTTCTGTAAATTTTCGGATAAACTCTTTAAGATAGGGGTCTTGTGCAATCATAAATGTAGTGATGGGGATGTGAAGTTTTCGTGCTTGTCGCGCCATATTGTAACACTTATCCACAATATGGTCGTCAAGTCCCATACTGTTTTTGTAATAGGTGCCATCGGGGTTTTTTAAACAACTTGGCTTTCCATCTGTAATCATAAAAATCTGCTTATTGCTATTTTTTCTTCGTCGCAACAAATCCATAGCCAAAGTCAGTCCTGCAACAGTATTTGTATGATAAGGTCCTACTTGCAAGTAGGGGATGTCTTTCAGTGCAATGGGCCAAGCATCATTTCCAAACACCAAAATATCGATTGTGTCTTTTGGGTATCGAGTGGTGATAAACTCTGCCAGTGCCATGGCAACTTTTTTGGCTGGCGTAATGCGATCTTCACCATACAAAATCATACTATGACTGATATCAATCATCAAAACAGTACTCATTTGTGTATTGTAATAACTGTCTTCCACAACAAGGTCGTCTTGCTGTAATGTAAAGTCAACTCCCGCCGATCGTATTTGTGCATTTCGAAGGCTTTCGGTCATGGATATTTTCTCAAGTGGGTCGCCGAATTGATAGGCTTTAAATTCGCCTGTATCGTCTGCGCCTTGACCAGTACTTTTGGTTTTGTGGTTGCCGCTTCCTGCTTTTTTGAGTTTTCCAAAAATTTGCTTCAATGCGTGTTCGCGCAAAAGTTTTTCTGTTTTAGCAGTGAGGGACATGCCAGTATCGTCTCCTGCACCATCTCTTTTTGGCTGTATATAAGCACGTTGTAAGAGATCTTCGATAAAATCATCTATGGTATATTCTTCATTGGTTAACCCATATTCCTGATCCAATTCACGCAGCCAATCAATGGCTTCATCAAAGTCACCAGAAGTGTGTGTAATCAACTCCTTAAAAATTTCAAAAAGACGCTCGAATGGCGTTTGGTCGTTGGAAACATGTCGTGTAAATCTAATCCCAGTAGTGGATAAGTTTAGTTTCATAGCACTGTAAATGTACTAAAATCATTCTAAATTTTTTTTGATTAAAAATTTGAAACTTAAATTATAACTTACAGTTAATGATATAAATTCATTAAAAAATGCTACACTAAGTAATTTGAGTTGACATGAAATATTTATTTCCAAAAACAAAAAATTATTTTTGGGAATGATTTGTGGAGAAGAAGGGAGTAAAGTCGAACTATTTTCAAAACGATTTGTGTGAAATTATAATCTCTTACAATTATTGTTTTTTCAAATCCAATTACATGTTCAAACTTAGAAAATAAATAGTTTGAGAAAACCATTTCTAAATCTTCTCACTATAATATTGTAATCAATTGATGTAATAATTTGAAATTTTTTTAAAAGAATTTATCTAAATCTCTATTGCGTATTTATAAATAATCAGTGGGTTGAATGATTTTATTTATTTTTATTAAAATTTTAGAAATGAAAAATGTCATTCTCTTTTATTTAATTTTTTTAAGCTCATCAGTAGTTGGGCAATCATCTCCCACAACTGCAGCTCCTGATCCACCTCCTCGAAATTCTGCAGATGTAATTTCAATCTATAGTGATAGTTACAACAACCATGTTTTTTATGAATACTTTCCAAATTGGGGTCAATCAACTACAGTAAATGAAATTCAGATTGAGGGAAATAATGTATGGCAAATGAATGATTTTAATTACATCGGAATCCTTGATACATTAAATTTATCAATGATGGAGAAAATGTATATTGATTATTGGAGTACAGAAATCACAGATGGAACGGAGTTATTTTTAGTTTTAGATGATGCAGATACATCAGAAAATTATCAGGATGTACGATTAAAAATCGATGATGTTAATTCTAATTCCTGGCGAAGAGGGGTAGTTGATTTAACTGAAATTACTGTCGATATCACCAAAATTAACGCTATTTTATTAGAGGATCCTGAAGCTCGAAATGGAACTTTCTTTATTGACAACTGGTACTTTGCCAAAAATACTTTTGAACCAACTCCCCCTGTTACTCAAGACGTAAACATAACCATTGAAAGAAATAGCGTAAAAGAAATTCAACTTTTAGGAACTGATGTGAATACTAATGATGTTTTAACCTATGTGTTAACAACAGAACCTTCAAATGGTTCCTATTCTCTTGACAATTATATTGTTACCTATACACCCAATACTAATTTTACAGGAACGGACACATTTACTTACAAAGCTAATGATGGGACTTTTGACAGTAACGAATCAACAATTACGATAAATGTATATGATACCCCAGATATCTCTTTCTTAATTGATAAGAACCAAATTGGAGAGCATGACACAGCAACAATTACTGCCTCATTAAGTAGTCCTGGGCCGTATGATGTTGAAATTGATTTTAGTAGCGTAAGTGGAACAGCTTCAACAGATGATTATAATTTGTTTTCAGAAGCTGGAGGGGTTCGCTACATAAAATTTGAAGCATACTACAGCTCCGATTCTGGTCAAGTCAACTTAAATGAAATCAAAGCGTTTACGAAAGACGGCACCAACGTAGCCTGTGGTAAATCGGGCTATGCCAATAGTTACGAATGGGGAGACTGGTCAAGTAATGGCAATAATGTTACCGATTGTAATGATGGAGGTAGATGGTCTAGTGATCGTGATGATCCAGGACCCGATGAAAACAACCCACATTATATTGTGGTAGACTTAGAACAAGCCTATAGTTTAGATAGAATTGAAATTTTAGGAAATGGTTGGGATATGTCGTTTAGTGTTTTGGTGTCTAGTGATGAGCAGAATTGGCAAAACTTGGGAACTTTCAATAATGTTTATATGGGCACAAAGGTTTTTAATGATATTGCCTTAGATTCATTTACCATTAAATCAGGTCAAACTTCTGCATCGATTTTAGTGAAAGGAATAGAAGATGGTATTACAGAAGGAGACGAAGTACTAACCATAACACCGCAAGTCACCAACGCCAACCTAATTTCAGCTTCTTCATTTTCAATCGATATTTTGGATGTTGCTACTAGCTTTACACTCAAGGAGGACATGTTTGTTGGCTTTAACAATGCATCTTTTGCATGGGGTGATTATGATTTGGATGGGGATTTCGATGTAGCTATCATGGGAGACAAAGGTAACGGCCTTGAAACGCTTATCTATAGAAATGATGTAGTCAATGGGGTTCGTCAGTTTGTAAATTCCAACCAAAACTTTGAAAAAATTGGTTATGGAACGCTCAAATGGGTAGATTTAAATAAAGATGGATACATTGATTTGTTTGTTTCTGGCTTAAGCCAAACAACAGGTCTGCCAACCTCAATTTTATATGAAAGTAAAACAGATGGATTGGTGCGCTATTTTGAAGAAAACACTACATACAGCTTTCCTGATTTATTAGAAACTCAGGTTGACTTTGGAGATTTAGACAGTGACGGTGATATTGATTATATCATTTCGGGTTACGACAGCAATCAGCAAGCAGTTTCTTTTATAGGCTACCAAACAGACAATGGTTTTGATCTAAAATCAAATCCGT
>JAQWIL010000001.1 GCA_029248885.1 Flavobacteriaceae bacterium | reverse complement strand
CGACCTCTTGACTGCCAGTCAAGCGCTCTAGCCAACTGAGCTACATCCCCATTGTGAATGCGAAAATACTAAAAAGCGTGAATTCATTTTTAATTAAAATTCAACGCATTATCAATCAATGCCAAATGAGAATACGCTTGCGGGAAATTTCCCAAAAGTCGCTTTGATTTAAAATCAATGTCTTCACTAAATAACCCCAAATGGTTGCTATGCGAAAGCAATTCGTCAAACAAGGCTTTTGATTTTTCCACCTCTCCAATTTGGAATAAGCTATTGATAAACCAAAATGTACAAACCGTAAAAGAGGAGCTTGGCAATCCAAAATCGTCTTCGTTTTTGTAGCGATACAATAAGCCCTCATACATCAATTCCTTTTCAATCGCTTTGACCGTTTGAACGTACTTAACGTCTTTTCCGTCAATAAACCCATAATATTCCATCAGCAATACAGATGCATCTAAGTGTTCTGAATGATAGGACTGGGTAAAGGCCTGTTTGCCATCATGCCACGCATGGGTCATGATATCGTGGTGAATCTCGTCGCGTAAAGCCGTCCACTTGTCAATAGACTTTCCGCCTTGGATCAAGTTTGAAATTTTAATCGCTCGATCAACAGCCACCCAACACAATAGCTTTGAAAACGTAAAATGCCGATCTTCTTGTCTAAACTCCCAAATCCCTTTATCGGGCGATTGCCAATTGTTTTTAACGACCCAAACGATAGACTTCACAATCGACCACAGCTCCTCGTGTTTTTCGTCATCCTCAGGGTAGGATTCGATTTGGTAGTGAATCACATCCATCAAGATCCCATAAATGTCATTTTGCTTTTGGGTAAAGGCTGCATTTCCAATCCGCACAGGTCGTGACTCTTTGTATCCGTCGAGGTGATCCAGAATTTCTTCCGTCAGCGTCTTTTCGCCATTGATGCCATACATGATTTGTAGTTTCTCATTTTTGTCTGGAATCAGATCGATAATGTATCGAATAAAGTTTTTGACAATCTGATTATGCCCCAGTTTGGCAATTACCTTGATCACCATAGACGCATCACGAATCCAACAAAAACGATAATCCCAATTCCGAACCTCCCCAATGGTTTCGGGCAGTGAAGTGGTGGCTGCTGCTAGAACCGCTCCTGTTTTTTCATAGGTCATCAATTTCAAGGTCATCGCACTTCTTAAAATCTCTTGATTGTAATTTGAAAATGTTGGGGTTTTATGGCACCAATTCAACCAGTACACCTTGGTTCGTTCAAATTCAAACTGGGTTTGCTGTAGGTTTGGCACCTTGATTTTTTCGTTGTAGGATACCGTCACAAAATGGTCTTTTGTCAATTGAATTTCTGCACCAGAGAGAATGTTGTCTTTATCAAAGTCTGTGTATAAAAACAAGGTGTCGTAGTGTTTGTCGTCAACGATGCTAACGATAAAATTGTCTTTAACATAACTCTTGGTTTCTCCAATCGCATACTCCAACCGTGGGTCGTATATGACCCGAAATGTAGGCGTTCCGCTCAAGTGCTTAAATACCCTTACGATTTCTGGAGGAGAATAAAAAATCCCGTCCTCTTTTTTAAATCGAGGCATAAAATCGAGTAACTCAAAAGCGTCCGTACCGTTTGAAAAGCGCGTACAAAGGATGCAGGTATCTACAATGTACGACTGCGTGATACGATAGGAATCGTCGCATTCGACTTTAAAATTACCGCCTCTCTTTTCATCTAAAATTTTACCAAAAACCGAGGGAGAATCAAATTGTGGTAAACAACACCAATCTATTGAGGAATCTTCATTTATCAGTGCCGCAGTTTTACAATTCCCTATTATCCCTAAATTAAGACTGTCTTTCTTCTCCAAATTTCTTTTTTTTGCAATACATTGTGAGTCCATTTTGTACGTCATGGCCAAGAATATTATTGTTTCAAATCGCTTACCCATACGAATAACTAAGGTAGAAAATTCTTATAAATTTATCGCTACTTCTGGAGGATTAGCTACGGGAATGAAATCGGTGCATGAGCACGAGAACTCTCTGTGGGTCGGATGGCCTGGAATTGGCATTGACGAAATCGAAAATGAAGCCTGGACTCCGCTTGAAAAAAGCTTGGCGCAAAACAACTATGCACCAGTTTCGCTAGACAAACAAGAAGTCGATAATTTCTATTACGGTCTTGCCAACAAATGCCTTTGGCCACTCTTCCATTATTTTATTGAATTTTCGATATTCAACGAATCGCATTGGCAATCTTATGTAGATGTCAATCAAAAATTTGCCAATCGTGTCCTTGAAAATATCTCAACCGGAGACACCGTTTGGATACATGACTATCAACTGCTTCTTTGTCCTCAAATGATCAAAGACGTTCGCCCAGATGTACACATTGGTTTTTTTCTACACATTCCGTTTCCGTCTTTTGAGATTTTTCGAATTTTTCCTTGGCGCGAAGAACTACTGAAAGGCATGCTGGGTGCTGACCTTATCGGGTTTCATACTTTTGATTATGAAAGACATTTTCTGAGCTCGGTCAAACGAATCTTGCGTTTGGATGTACACTTTAATCGTGTTACAAATGGTCTTCGCGAAGTCGTCGTCAATACCTTTCCAATGGGGATCGACTTTAATAAATTCCACAATGCTGCCACAACGCACCTCCAACAAAAAAACACAGAGAAATCAGAAATCAAAAAACAACTTGAACTTCACAAAAAAGGGGCTGAGTCTGGAAAATTGATTTTGTCAATCGATCGTTTGGACTACACCAAAGGTGTGGTAAACCGCATCAAGGCCTTTGATTTGTTTCTCACCAAATATCCTGAATACCAAGAAAAAGTTCGGCTGGTGATGCTGACCGTCCCCTCTCGTTCTGATGTCCCCGAATATATGCGCCTGAAAAAAGAAACCGATGAGATTGTGGGGCGAATCAATGGAAAATATGCCACCGTCAATTGGACTCCGATATGGTATTATTATCGAGCGATGAACTTTGACGATCTGATCGACCTCTATATGACTTCTGACATTGCCATGATTACCCCCGTACGCGACGGTATGAATCTAGTGGCAAAAGAGTTTGTCGCTACTCGTGTTTCTGGAGATGGGGTGTTGATTTTGAGCGAAATGGCGGGCGCATCCAAAGAACTTTTTAAAGCTGTTCTTGTCAATCCTTTTGACAGACATGCAATGGCAGATGCACTTCTGCAAGCCATTACAATGCCTTTGGACGAACAAAAACGACGGAATGCAGAAATGCAAAAGCGACTTCGTCGCTATTCGGTTGAGGTTTGGGCTCAGGAATTTATGCAGGCCTTACAACTCCATAGCGATTCTAAAACGGCCGTGAACACCCCAAAAATTGATGCTAAAAATCAACTGCATATCGTTGATTCGTTTCAAAAGGCAAAACGAAAAACCATTTTACTCGACTACGACGGTACCCTTGTTCCCTTTCATGAAAATCCAGAGGCGGCAACCCCTGATCAAAACCTAATCGAGCTGCTCCAAGCACTCTGCCAACTACCAAATACCGACCTCGCCATTATCAGTGGTCGTGACCAGTCGTTTATGAGTCGTTGGCTCGGAGATCTTCCACTCACTTTAGTCGCTGAACACGGTCACTATGTCAAATCCAAAGAAAAAAAATGGAAGGGTTCGACTCGTGGAGATAAACAATGGATGAGTGACATCTTACCTATTTTTGAGTCCTTTATGGATCGAACTCCTGGAACATTTATTGAGGAAAAACACAACAGTCTTGTATGGCATTATCGCAAAACAGACCCTGAACTTGCAGCTGGACGTGTGGTGGAACTCAAAACCGTATTGTCGAGTCTGATTTCTGATCAACTCAGCGTGATGGATATGGATAAAGCCCTCGAAGTCGTCGATCGTCAAATCGACAAGGGTACGGCAGTTGCAGAAATCATTGCACAAAATCATTATGATTTTATTTTATGTATCGGAGATGATGTGACAGACGAAAATATGTTTAGTGCATTGCCCGATTCTGCCTTTACCATCAAAGTCGGGAAAAAACCAACCGTCGCCTCCTATTCGATTGAAGGAGTTTCTAAGGTCAAAGAGCTTCTCGACGCATTAAACACCACACGACTGGAATGAGGCCTGCAGAGTTTCTCATCAAACTCAAAGGCATCTTCCGAGAAGTGATAGACTCTCCACAAAACACTTCGCCTGAAGAGATTCGAATCAACAATGCCCTTCGCGTTCGTGATCTTTTTAAAGAAATTGGTGTGCAAATCAAAGGTTCTGAACATTTACCATATGAAAGAGGGAGCATTTTTATATATAACCATTTGAACAACCACCCTGACATGATCGTCGGAGATCAATTTCAAATTACTTTAGACAGTCATTTTATCAGCAGTATGCTCCACACCTACTACGGCAACCCTGGTATTCGCGTGACTCGATATGCGTTGCCAAATGAAAAAAGCCACCAGATGTACTATGATCGATTGGGCTATATTCGTGTATTTGCAGAATCCTTTATCCCGAAAGGAACCGCGAAAAAGACCATTAAAAACGAAAATAAACTGTTTTACAACAGGGCCGTTCAGGAACTTCGAAATGACATGAGCTTGGTGTGTAGCCCAGAGGGGTTTTCCTACGAAACCCAAAACTCTCCAGGACCATTTAAAAAGGGTGTTTTCTCTCTTGCCAGCAGTATGAACCCACAGCCAAAGATTGTGCCCATTGTATTGGCAAATTTTGAGTCACTCCCAGAATATGCAGATTACAAATGCCAAATTATGCCCCCATTTCGAATGTCTGACTATGGAATTTATGATCCAAAAGATGCCAGGATGGATCAAGTGGTCAAAACAATCAACCAACAGTACAAAAAGTGGGTGAGAAAACTTTGCGTTGCAGATCAAAATTTTGAACAAGAAATTACAGTCTTACAAAACAGATCGGCACAAAAACAACAACAAGAAAATTTGGTGGTTTTTTATGGTAGCTCTTCGATACGTTTATGGGATCATCTCCAGCAAGACTTTCCCGCTCATCACACCCTAAACCTTGGGTTTGGTGGGGCTTTTATACATTCCCTTTCAAACCACTTTAACGATTTATTTCAGGACTTACAGCCCAAAGCAATCGTGCTGTACTTGGGGGGTAATGATCTTTCTCTTGGCCTATCGGCAAAAGAAATCATTAATCAAATTGGGTCTTTTGTAGAGATGGTTCACCAAAAATTTCCTTCCGCTATTATTTTCAATATTTCGATTAAACCGTCCTTTGAACGGCAAGAGCTTTTAGAGGTCATACAACATATTAATCAAGGGGTACTCGAAATTTCCATGCAGTCCCCTTATCTTCATCAGATCAAACTCTTCGAAGCCCTGCTCGATCAAAATCAACAAATCCGAAGTGATGTGTTGCTGCAAGACGGTCTTCATCTCAACAAGCTTGGCTATGAAATTTTGAAATCACAAGTGAATAAAGCCTTTGAAAAACACTTACCAGCTTCAGACTAGGTGGTGCTGTTTCATGATTTTATGGCACAAAAAAACCCGCCAATGGCGGGTTATGAGTTGATATGAGGAATCGATTACTCCGCCCCCATATTCACAATATAGTCATGTGAGTCGTAAAGAAAATTCACCTCCACGACCTTGTCGTTTTCCCATTTGAATGAGGCCTGAACAGGGGAGTTAACCGTTACGCCAGTGGCATTGCTCGTTCCCGTCCAAGTAAACCAAGTGTTGGTATAGACTTCACCGCTGTCGAGAATAAAAGTGCCTGTTGCTCTATCGGGATTTGTGATATCACTATAAAAATTACGCCCTTGAAGGAATCCTTCCATCATTGCGGAGGGTGTCATTTCAACACCATTGACATTGGCCACTGCATTCTCAGCAAAGAGTTCCTCTTGACCTGTCATGTCATTGGCTAGGTACGCATCGTTAAAGGCATCCATGGCTATTGATTTTGCATCGCCGATTTCAACAGTCCCAAAGTGATGTTCTGATTTCTCAATATGACCATCTGCAACTTGGGTACATGAGCTTAGGAATGAGGCAAGTAAGAGTATAGATAATAATTGTTTCATGTTTTTTTAAATTAAGCACTAAATTTAGTGATTAATAAGTGAGGCAATTTTAACTTAATGTAAAGTTGTTCTGATTTCAGACCAGAAAGTCAAATGTTTTTCGCAAATTCCTTAGTCGGGGCATTCTCCTTCCGTCCAAGTCAACACCCCACTGGCTGTGGCATAGCAAGTGTTGCTATAAGTGACCGCATCACATCCGCATACTGGTTCGTATATTTCTATACAGGCAACGTCTGGTGAACTTGGCTCTTTGAAGCAAGAGGTTTGATCATCATCTTTTTCACACATAGTGATCAAAACAAGAAAGCTAAGTATGGCGTATTTCATTTCGTGATGATTTCAAATCGCATGCCAACAAGCACCATGGGAGCTTGATCAGTTTTTATAATTGTGATACAAATACAGCGGAAAAGCCAATGAAAACCCGACCATAAACAGTGAAGCAAAATAGGTGAGAAAGCGTTTTGTGGACAAGGCGTTGATGCTGCGCTTGTAAATGATAAAAACCAAAAACGTTGTTGCTGCCACCGTGAGGTCTGCATTTAAAATTTTCATTCCAGGATTGGCGTTGATTTGCTCAAAAAAGAGAGAAGTTGACCACTCCCAATTGTTGGCTTCAATAAACTTGTAAATAAAATAATATGGGGCTGCGATGCCTGCGATCGCGAAGAGTAAAAACACATTTTTCATATAGATGATTGAGAATTGAATGGCTGGCAAAAACGCACCTAACTTCTTTAGTAATATTACTGGTGATGATGCCAATTTTACACGAATTTTTGCATTTCAATAAATATAGAAAATTATTTTGATTGCATTTTTTTGTTTAGCTTTAAAACAAATACATTAAACAAAAATGAGGAATAAAAAAATCGCCTACTTTGACAACCACACTCAAAAGATACAAATCCGCGAGCTTTCACGGGTAGAGTCATTAATGCGATATTTTGATAAAGCACTTAAAAAAGCTTCTTTGCCGTCAAATTGATCTCCCTTACGTAGTGTAAGTTATAATGTATGAAATGCTTAAAATAGAGTTTATTCAACGATGTCCCTAGGTTGATACGTGATCTTGTCCTGTTTGTTGTGTAGAACTTCATCAATCATTTTTTTAGCCAAAACAGAGACCGATATGGGCTTTTGAGATTGTAAAATCCCAAACCGACTTAGTGTATTCAATATGCGTATTCCTCTTTTTTCTGCAGGCCGAAGTAAATCCGCTTGGCGAATTAAAGTTGGTGGTTGGTAGATTTTGATACTTTTAAAGGAAAGTTTTTTGATATCTTCTTCCAAAGCGCCTTTCGTTTTGAGGTAAAAAAACCAAGCGTCTTTGTTTGCGCCGTATGAGGACACCAAAGCGTAGTAATTTACGCCGTTTTCTGAGGCCATTTTCGCAAATTCATATTGATAGGTATAATCCACTTCATATTGTTTGGCTTTACTGCCAGCATCTTTCAGCGTGGTTCCCAAAGCAGAAAAAAGAACATCTCCAACAACGAGATTCTTGTAGCTGTTCAGTTTTGAAAAATCGATTTGATGGACCTTGAGCTTTTGGTGCTCGAGGTCTGGTTTCTTCCGAACAAAAATAGAAACGGATGCAAATGCTGGATTTGCAAGCAATTGGTTGACAAGCTCACGACCCGTCGCACCTGTAGCTCCCAATACCAAGGCATGTTGTTTATTCATACGACTAAAAATACGAATTCATAATGTTATTTGAAAAACAATGCTCCTCCTTATTATTTAAAGTAGTGATCAGTAAATCATAAATTCGTTATATTTAGAAATGGCAAATCGATCAGATCAATTCATCTTTATAGGTGTATTTATTGAGCTTATATTGTTCGTTTTTTTCTTTTATTTCAACGATGCTATAGAAGATGTTTTTCGCCTTTCAGCACGATATACTGGACGAATTTCTTTTGGTTTATATCTGCTTATGTTTTACCACTTTTTAAACGAAAAGTCAAAAGGTACATCACTGCAGAATACTTATTTGTGGGGGATGGTTTTTTGTGTTTTACACATCATTCATTTTGCATATTTGTCTGCCGCAGTCTATCTCAACGACTTGCCGATTATCCCTCATAAAATCGCTGGGGGGTTTTTGGCATACCTGGCAATTGTGATTTATCCATTTTATATGATGAAAATAAAACGATTAGGCATTCATTTGATTTACTTTTATTACGTGGGCTTTGTAATGGCGATGACTTTTTTCGCTCGGATTCGTGGGGAGTTTGAAGGAGCGCCCCAATCCTCTTTTCACTATTTTGGGATTGTACTCATTATATCTTTTTTTCTGTATTGCCCTTATGCGCTTTTTAAAACCAAAAAGACTTGAGCGAGTTTATTTTAAATAAATGGGGTTACTTGATTGGACAGCGGTTTCATTATAAAATATTACACCCACAACAGCATCATGGGCTTTTACTTTTGTAATATTTTTCGATTTCTTTTATATTTTTTAGTTTTTAAATTGCGATGAATAACTTAACTTGGGAAGTCAAAACAATACAATGAAAAAACTAATATTTTTAATTTCAATAACACTATTTGTGTCCTGTTCTGATTTTCAACATCCTGACTATGAAAGGAATCTTGAAATAACCAAGCAGTGGTTTGATGTTTTTGTTACTGAGGACCATGATGCTACTATGGATTTTTATGCAGATAATGTTGAATACCAAAGCGCCTTTTATGGAGGGCCTTTAATGAATAAAGAAGAGCTTGGAGAATATTTAAAAGGTTGGCATAATGCTATGGAAAATATTTCTTGGGAAGCTCAAAATTATCTTCCTGGTGTCGACCCTGAAACTAGTCTTCCAAATGGGAGTGTTAGAACCTATGGCCATTGGTCTGGGACTCACTCAGTTTCTGGAAAAAGCTTTAAAGGTTTATGGTATCACTACTTAACATTTGATGAAAATGGAAAAATTACTGAAGGTGGTGATTTTGGTGATGCGACTGGATTAGTTATGTCAGTCATGCCAAATGAGGAATAAAAATTATTCTTATTGGTTGTAAACTTTTGGTTTTAATTCCTTTAAAATCAATTTTCACAACGATTTATTAAAGCCCATTGCAACAAATGGGCTTTTTGATATCACGAGTTTGTGTACGCAAGAAAAAACCCACCTATTATGGTGGGCTTTAAGAATGTGTAGTGTAGCGGTTAGGCTTGCTCTGCCTATTATTCAAAGTTGCAGCACAACTCAATCTACTGGTGGATTAAGTTTATTTAAACAGAATACTTTTAGTTCTTGATGTAATCCCATTTTCTCAGTTATTGCGATATAATTTTTTTGACAGCCTCGGCTGTGTCTAGAATTGTTTTTTCAAAGGGGATTGGTTTCCAATCAAACACATCTATTGTTTTAGAGTTATCCGCACTTAAATTCATGCCTAACATGGTTAACATCCCTTTGGCTTCTCGGTCAAAAAAGGATAATAATTTCAACATAAAATTGGGCGCTAATTTAGTGCTTGGACCTTTATACCCATTGTCTATTAGAAATTGGCATACCCACTGGAAACTTCTTCCTACTTTTTCAGTTGCAATAAAACGTTGATTCGCTGCTTTAGGTTCTGTCAAGGCTGCAACATGTAAATCGGCAACATCACGCACATCAACCATTGGGAACGACATATTTGGAATCATAGGCGTTTTACCTTCTAAAATTTTAACAATCATAGACATTGATGCCCCCGAAAGATTAGTCCCTAAGGGTGGGCCAAAAACTCCACCAGGGTTGATGCTGACTAATTGGAGAGTATGATCACCCGATTGATTTTCTATAAAATTCCAAGCAGCCTGCTCGGCCAATGTTTTACTTTTAAAATATGTGTTTAAATTTTTTGAATTTAAATCAGTCCAATCTTCAGGCGTAATTACACCTGTTTTTCTTCCGCCCATAATAGCCACTGTAGAACTAGTTAATACTACTCGTTTTACACCATTCTTCTTTGCAGATTTTAACACCCTGAGTGTTCCATCGATTGCTGGGGCAAGCATTTCTGTTTCATTTTTTGGATTTTCTACTGTATATGGTGAAGCCACGTGCATTACGTAATCGCAATTGGATAATGCTTCATCCCAACCTTTGTCAGAATTAAGGTCTAAATGAGTGAAAGAAAGATTCTCAATAGAAACTGAAGCTGAATTGAGTGTGGATTTAACTTCTTCTTGTTTGTCCTTATTTCTGACACTTCCAGTTACATAATAACCTTTTTCTAAAAGTACTTTTACACAATGTAAACCAATATACCCAGACACTCCTGTCACCAATACTTTTTTACTCAATTTATTTTATCTTTTATAATTAACATAAATAAAAAATCGCTACAACTTTATAGTATAACGGTTTTATCATTATATGTTGCTCCCCTATTATTCAAACTTGGTGCACAACTGAATCTTTTAGTGAATTGGAATTTACTTACCATTCTGAATAGGATCAGTGTTGGGCATAAGCTTGTTTAAAATTAAATAAACTGGGCAAAACTTAGTTATTGGACTAATGAGCTGAAGCCCTCCAACAGCTACCGCTATCCATAAAAAATCCAGATTAGTAGTATACAATGTTAAACCAACACTTACTAAATAGAGTACCCCCACAATAGCATCATGAGCTCTTACTTTAAAAATATTTTTTTCCATTTATGTCTGTTTTTTACAGTCAATTAAATATAGGTTTTTTTTCTGTCAAAAAAAGTAAAAACCGCTACACTTTTATAGTATAACGGTTTTATCATTATATGTTGCTCCCCTATTATTCAAACTTGGTGCACAACTGAATCTACTAATGGATTAAGTTTATTTAAACAGAATACTTTTAGTTCTTGATGTAATCCCATTTTCTCAATTATTGCGATATAATTTTTTATTTAAGGCATTTAAAAATGAAAAGTGCCCTATTTTTGAGTTCAATTTTCATTTTGAAAATGCAAGAGTTCGAATTGTAGAGTTGGGAGTTTTACGTTAATAAAATGAGATGTTACAAGAGTATCGAGAGTTTAAAATACTTATCTAAAATGGAGAATATAAGAATAATCGATAATCGTGTAAGTCAAAAAAAACTATTTTCATTTCTTGAAAATCAAAAAGCCATGTTTAAATCTAAAAGAATTAAACAATTTACTACGTTGTTTTTGAATTACAATAAACTAAAAAAGACAACTCCATTAGCACTTGAACATGCCTGTTTAATGAAAAAAGAGCCTATTAATCTTAGAGAAAATAAACCTTTATTGCTAAAGTTCGTTTACCTGCTTAATAAAACTTAATTATTTATAAATGGGAATTTTATACAGAAAATTGATCCGACCTTTTTTATCTAAAGAACAAATTAGAACAATAACCAATTTTAAGTTCAATTTTTATTTTAAAAAATCATACTCCCAATTTGGCGAAGACTTGATAATTTATAATTTTTTTGAGAAGATAAAAGACTACAAAAAAAACTATTTAGATATTGGAGCATATCATCCAATAATGATATCAAATACACATTTACTTCACAGAAATAATTGGTGTGGATATGTAGTTGACACATCCGATTTCAAACTAAACATATTTAAAAGAAAAAGAGGAAGTAATATAAAAACAATAAATCGAGCTGTTGTATCAAATGATGAAAAAAAGGAAAAATTAAGTTTCTGTTTTTTTGAACTTCCTTTTTCCGAGATAGATACTCTATCAGAAGAATTCGCTGAAGAAAAGAAGATGGAGAGAAATATAAATTATTTGAAAAAAGAAATAAAGACTTTAAAAATCAATGATTTATTAAAAAAAGAAGATTTTGATTTTGTTAATATTGACATTGAAGGAATGGATGAAAAAATCATTAATTCAATTGATTTCAAATCCATATACAAACCGAAATTAATTTGTTTTGAAGATCATAATTTTTATTTAAAAGATGAAAATTCATATATCCATTTAATAAATAATGGATATAAGCATTTATTTACATCTGGTTCCTCGGTTGGATTTTATCTCTTTTCAAATTGATTAAATTAAGTAATTTATAAAAAATGATTAAGCTTTTATTCAAAAAAGCATGATAGACGTTTCAATCATTATCCCAGTTTATAATGTCAGTTCATTTATAGAAAAATGCATCAAAAGCGTTGTTGATCAATCTTTCAATGATTTTGAATGCATTATTGTAAATGATGGAACAAAAGATAATTCTATAGAATTGATTGAGGCCATAATAAAAGGAGATAAACGTTTTAAAGTTTTTCATCAAAAAAATCAAGGTCAGGGCATGGCCAGGAATTTAGGTTTAAAATATGCTAAGGGAAAGTATATTTGTTTTATAGATGCTGATGATTTTGTTGAGTCAAACTATCTTGAAGAAATGTATCGAGAAATCGAAAAACAAAAAGCCGATATTGTATGTTGTGGCTTCAACATCATTACAAAAGACAAAGTTAGACCTCATTTAGTTTCATTAGAAGCCTCGTCAAAGATTGAATCTATTCTACATCTATTAAATGGTGACGATTATGGGAGTCTATTCAATAGGATATTTAAAAGCGATTTAGTTAAAGACCTGAATTTTAATAAAGGGATTGGTCAAGATAAGCCCTTTATTTTTGAACTATTTGTCAAAAATCCTATTTCAAAGGTGATTTACATCGAGAAATGTCTATACAATTATATCAGAAGAAATCAAAGTGCAACCAATTCTATGAGTAAAGAAAAGATTGATAACCTAATTGAAAACATGATTGTGAATCCCCTTAATTTGGTTCTACAAAGTAATTATTATGGAAATTGCAAAGAAGCATTGGATCAATATGTGGTGATGAGTTATTTGTATATAATTTCTAACATATCAAAAAATTCAAAACAATTTGTATTCGAAGCAAAATATTTCAAAAATAAATTTAGCGAAGTTTATGATTTGAAACTGTGGGCATCCATTAAATTAGTAGTCCATTCACAATTGTCATTAATAAAAAAAGTCGTTTCTGTTTTTCAATTGGTATTAAGCCATTTTAATGGGCTTGGGTTTAGATTTTACAAACTGATTTATATTTTTAAAAAGCAACGTTTAATTTAACTGGAATATATTTTGCAAGGGATTTTCTTGGAAAATTAGTGAGAAGAACTCTATATTTATTCAGACCCTTATGACTGTGATTTCAAGGGAAGCTGTTGGAAGCACATTCCTTACAAACTGAATGGGAGAGATTCTTTAAAAGCACTAACTCTTAAAGATTTTGCTTTCTACTTTTTAACCAACCACTAATCCAGATATAAAGCGGAATTAAGAGCAAAATAAAAGCAATAGCAGTTATAATTAAAAAGGGGATTGAAGTTAATTCTTCCATTTTATCAGAGAATGCTATAATTAATATTCCGAACAATGTTAAAGAACCAATCATTAACTGCTTGGACAATACTGCAATGCGAGATTGAATACCAAGTTTTTATATTGATTATAGATATTCTTATATGTCACAGATTTTTTTTTACCACCAACTTGTTATATGGAGAATAAACCTCCTAATTTATAAGTATCTTTTACTAGAAAACAGGAACTTTTGTTCTCGTTTATCCTTTTTATTCAAAAATAAAAAAATAAGTTCTTTATAAAATTAAACTTTTTTCAATACTATTTTGGACCGGTCTAATAATTTCTGGAGGATCTTCTGTTAATCTTTGAGAGTGTTTGAACGAAGTCTTTTAATTAAAAAACGGTTACACTATAAAAGTATAACCGTTTTATCATTATATGTTGCTCCCCCTGTTATTCAAAGTTGCAGCACAACTCAATCTTTTAGTGAATTAACACTGATTACTAATTCATCTTTGTGATAGAAATGGACTGTCAGGTGGAAATTAATAATTTAAGAGTGTAAGGTTTTTTAATTTCACAAAAAACCTAGGGATTTATTTTATATTTTTCTGAAATTAGAATTGAATTAAATTTTTAGTTGTTTATTTATACACTTAAAATAAAAAACAATAAAAATGAAAAAACTAATATTTTTATTTTCAATAATATTTTTTACTTCTTGTTCTAACTTTCAACATCCTGACTATGAAAGAAATCTTGAAATAACCAAGCAGTGGTTTGATGTTTTTGTTACAGAAGATCTTGATGCTACAATGGATTTTTATGCAGATAATGTTGAATATCAAAGTGCCTTTTATGGAGGTCCTCTAATGAATAAAGAAGAACTTGGAGAGTATTTGAAAGGATGGCAGGATAATATGGAGAATATTTCTTGGGAAGCTCAAAATTATCTTCCTGGTGTAGATCCTGAAACTAGTCTTCCAAATGGTAGTGTTAGAACCTATGGCCATTGGTCTGGGACTCACTCAGTTTCTGGAAAAAGCTTCAAGGGATTATGGTATCACTATTTAACATTTGATGAAAATGGAAAAATTACTGAAGGTGGTGATTTTGGTGATGCGACTGGATTAGTTATGTCAGTCATGCCAAGTGAAGAATAGTTTATTTATTTTGATTAAACGTATGATTTAAGTTTGAATTGTATTCAGTTTAACTCAAGATTCAAAAAGCCCACCATAATAGGTGGGTTTTTTTATGGTCAGTTAATTTATTTGTAATTACACTACTCTCAACTGGTAATTTACTGTCATTTAACTGCCAGTTAGTGGGTATTTTGTTTAAATTTGACTTGTATAAGCACCAAGAAAAAACCCACCTATTATGGTGGGCTTTAAGAATGTGTAGTGTAGCGGTTAGTCTTGCTCCCCCTGTTATTCAAAGATGCAGCCCAACTTCTTCTTTTAGTGAATTAAGTTTTACTTGTTTATGTTAAACTATTTTGATTCATTGGGGTCTAAGTTTAAAAAACTAAAATGAAATCTTTTTTAAAATTATTCTTTCTATTATTCTTATTGTCGTGCAGTAATAATGAAGACCCCCCAAGAACAAAATGATTTAGACTGTTCTGGGGATTATTCAACTGCTGGAATTTTAGTCGACATCAATGAAGAAATCTATAATGATGATGAGTCAGTGAACAAATACAGCAAATATTCATGGACTTCTGATGGTATCGATAGAATTTTAAGCGGAAATGGGATTCGTAATCATGAAGTAGGAACTTTTCCAAATGCTGATAATCCAAATACAATCACAGAACAAAACGTTAATAAACGATTTACCCTTTGCCCTGAAAATGTCTCCAAAGAACCAATCATTAACTACTTGGACAATTTAAAAATCGGTGAGGTATTTAATAAGGCAGTGAGATATGAAAACTCCGAATCCACGATTGAAGATTTTTGTATCACAATAGACAAAAAGAAGCTGTGGGTTATAACAAAAATACAAGGCTGGAGATATGGTCTTTTGGAAGTTGAATACAGCGGAGGTCAATTTAATCACATCGCTCATGGAACATTTATGACGATAATTGGGGCGCGAAAAGAATTGACAATTAAAAATGGAAATGAGTGGTTAGGAGAAGATTCCATTGATGACTACATGTAGTTGTCTGATTTTTGTAAATTTAGAAATTGAAACATTCAGATTTATGAATAAATATTTACTCACTGTCCTTGGGCTTTTCTTTTCTCCCCTTCTTTTTAGTCAAATATTAACTGTAAATACAGGAGCATCTGTTTCCGTTGCATCTGGTAGTTCCATAAATCTTGATGGACTGGAAATTGCTCCTGCTGATACTTATGTTATAAGCGGAGCCAACGATGTGTCTCGCTCCATCACTGCAGCCACAGCTGGAGGTAATAATTCTGTTTTACGAGTTTACAGCACATCTGCTTTACTTTCTGGGTTTACAGGAACACTTACCTTCTCATATCTTGATGGAGAGCTTAACGGAATTGCTGAGGGAGACTTAGTTATGGAACTTCAAGCAGATGATGACAGCTGGACGACATATGTGGGGACTGTTGATCAAGCTAACAATACTGTCAGTTATACATTTACAGAAGCCGTATCGTTTAAAGCTGTAACAGCTAGTGCTTCTGGAGCTACTCTTACGGTAGAAGATATATTACAACCCCAAAGTGGGATCTCAGTATATCCTAACCCTACAGCCAATAGAATCTACATACAAGCAGAAAACGTTTTGCAAGCGGAACTCTTTGACCTAAGAGGCAGAAAAGTAAAAGCCACAAATCAAAAACAAATAGATATGAGTGACATTGGAAGCGGATCGTTTATCCTCAAGGTCACCTCAGACAATAACAATACAAAATCATTTAAAATTATTAAACAATGAAAAAAATTCTTTTGCTTTTAATATTAACCATATCATTTAGTATAAATGCACAATGGTCATATCCTGGAACTAATTGGGCTATGGAAGCACAAAACTCAACAGCAACTGGAGATTATGCCGTAGCAATGGGAAATAACACTACAGCAAGTGGAAATTCTTCCGTTGCAATGGGAGAAAACTCTGTTGCAAGTGGGCTATATTCTTTGAGTTTTGGAGTGCAAACCAATGCAAGTGGGTATGCGGCAATTGCAATGGGGAGAGCTTCTACTGCATCTGGCGAATCAGCAACTTCAATTGGTCATCAAACAACAGCATTGGGGAATTTTTCTATTGCAATGGGCGAAAATTCCACAGCAAGTGAATTATATTCAATGAGTTTTGGAGTGCAAACTGATGCTAGTGCATATGCCGCTCTTGCAATGGGGAGAGCAACCTCTGCTTCAGGAAATAGTTCAGTTTCATTAAACTATTTAACCAGTGCAAGTGGATTTTATTCTACTGCAATGGGAGAAAGCACCACAGCATCAGGTTATGTTTCATTGGCTTTGGGAAAAAATACAACCTCGAGTGCTGAGCAATCCATAGCTGCTGGTTACGGAACGACTGCTTCTGGAAATCGAGCAACCTCTTTAGGACTTAATACCACTGCCTCTGGTACATCTTCTACTGCTATGGGGCTTCATACAGTATCTGAATCTGCATCTTCTTTAGTAATTGGTACATGGAATGAACTTAATGAAGGGGATGAATGGCCGCTATTTGTAATTGGTAATGGTGGATGGGATGCTACGGCTACAAATTATCTTGGGGGTGAAGAAAACAGATCAAATGCCTTTAAAGTACTGTTCGATGGTACTACAACTGTTGCGGGAAGCGTTACTGCTTCATCTTTTATTGGTGATGGTAGCGGACTAACTAGTTTGCCTTTGGTTGTCGAATCTATTACCGAAGGCGGTAATACTGGTGTAAGACTTTCTTCTGCAAATGCTGCTAATCATGGAGATATTGGCAATACTGCTGTTGATTTAAGTTATCAAAGTTCTGCAAGTACAACTACAGGCGCTACGGGTCAATCCTCTTTTGCGGTTGGCCTTGATTCAACAGCTTCAGGCGCTCATTCGATTTCAGGAGGTTATGCATCTGTTGCTTCAGGAGATACAAGTGTTGCTCTTGGAAATGGCGCACAGGCAACTGGAACTTTTTCTTATTCAATAGGACATTTAAGTGAAGCTAATGGCAATAATTCTGTTGCTTTAGGTTATAACACGACAGCAAGCGGAGCCTATTCTACAACAATGGGATATCAGTCAATAGCAAGTGGGGTAAATTCATTTGCAATTGGTTATGGACCAGCTTCAGAGGGAACGACAGGAACACCTTACTACAGAAATGAAGCTTTAGAACAAAGGTCTTTTGTCATTGGAGGCAGGAATAAATCTACAGGGTTTAAATCTTTCAGTATAGGAAATGATAATTTAGCACAAGGGATAGGGTCATCTTCAATAGGAGAAAACAATATTTCTACAGGGGATTACTCTATGGCGCTTGGTTTATTTAGTGAGAGTATTGCTAAACAAAGTTTTGCTTTTGGAAATAATGCATATGCCGATGGCTATAACACTACTGCTATTGGTTCAGCAAATACAGTTGATGATGGTGCTATTGCAGACCAATGGAATCAAAATAATAGAGCATTTGTAATTGGAAATGGGTTTTACGACGTTGATAATGCTCAGTTGACACGTTCTGATGCATTTACAGTATGGTTTAATGGTGATGCTACTCTTGCAGGAAATCTTAATATAAACTCAGATGCACGCCTTAAAGCAAACATTGTGTCTCTTGGCAGTACACTTGCCAAACTTTTACAAATAGATGGTAAGAGCTATACAATGAAAAAGGACAAGAGTGAGAAACAAAATATAGGTTTACTTGCACAAGACATAGAGAAAGTATTTCCTGAGCTTGTATCAGAAAGTAATGGTATAAAGTCTGTAAACTATCAAGGGCTTGTTCCTGTGCTTATTAATGCTCTTAAAGAGCAAGATGTTATGATGAAGGAACAGCAGAGGATTCTATCAGAGCAACAATCTGAACTAGATGAGCTTAAGTCTATGATGAAGAAGATTATTGAAAAGCAATAATTTACTTTAATTTGAAATAAATATCATATTCACAATCACGGTCTACAAACTTTGTGACATAATTTGTGACAGCCTTGGGGTTTTCTATGAGCTCATAGTCCCCTACAGCTATGTTTCCAAGTGATGACCTTGTCTCATTGTAACTCATAGGTCTGTTGGTTCCCACTAGCATATGCACATGCTTATTTGTCCAGTCACTCTTATCTCTTTCAACTGAATAGAACACTCTGTCTACTTTATCGTTTGACAATAACCTGTTTGACCAGTTAATTGGAGTATTTAGATTCAATTTATATGGGGTTCTAGCTGTTAGAAAGTAACTCCAACTGAACTGTTGTAGAAAGGTTGCGTACTGTTGCGTTAAGACACTCATTGGCTTTTCATTTAAGGATAATACAAGGGTTAAGGCGAGTCATATGTAGGTGTCTCCCTTAATCTGTTGTAAAACTATATAATTAACCAATGCGTTTTTTTGGCTTAAGGAGGAGAGAGAAAGAAATTGGGGATTCCAATGGGGATTCAAATAAAAAAAGCAGTCACAAATATCATTGTAACTGCTTGACTATCAAGCTCCCCCTCTTGGGCTCGAAC
>JAQWIL010000034.1 GCA_029248885.1 Flavobacteriaceae bacterium | reverse complement strand
CTAAACAAGAATCATGCCTGTAATCCTCGGAATCGAATCATCTTGTGACGATACGGCAGCAGCTGTACTCGTAGACGGGCATATTCGTTCGAATATAATTGCCAATCAGAAAGTGCATGAGCAGTACGGAGGTGTTGTCCCCGAACTGGCTGCGCGCGCGCACCTACAGAATATCATTCCTGTGGTCGACCAAGCTCTTTCAACAGCAAATATCGACAAAAAAGAGGTAAATGCAGTAGCTTATACGTTAGGCCCTGGACTGATAGGCTCCTTACTTGTTGGGAATTCGTTTGCCAAGTCACTGGCGATGTCATTGGGTGTTCCGCTTATTGAGGTGAATCATATGCAAGCGCATTTGCTTGTTCACTTTGAAAAGTCGATTCCAGACCCTTCTTTTCCATTCCTAGGTCTTACGGTTTCTGGAGGACATACACAATTGGTTCTTGTAAGCAGTCCAACTGAAATGGAAGTGATTGGACAAACACTTGACGATGCCGTTGGTGAGGCCTTTGACAAGGCCGGAAAAATGATTGGGCTACCCTATCCAGCTGGGCCGTTTATCGATAAATACGCGCAAAAGGGAGAACCCAATATCCCCTTTTCCATGCCAAAAGTTCCTGGCTTAGATTTCAGTTTTAGCGGTTTTAAAACCAATGTGCTGTATTTTTTAAGAAAACAACAGCAAATGGATAAGGATTATATCCAAAATCACCGCAATGATTTATGTTCATCCGTGCAACACATCCTTGTCAATATATTGATGGAAAAACTTGAAAAAGCAGTCATCAAAACGGGAGTTAAAGAAATTGTCATTGGGGGTGGTGTTTCGGCAAACTCTGGTCTTCGGCAAGCTTTGACCAAGCAGACAGATTGGAATGTGTTTATTCCGCCATTATCATTCACAACAGATAACGCTGCGATGATTGCAGTTGCTGGAGATTTTAAATATCGAAATAACAACTTTGGCGTATTGGATCGCCAAGCAAAATCGAGAATGTCTTTGTAATGCAGCAATTTTATCTTTCATCCTTGTCTAAAAACGATACAGAAATTCATTTTGACAAAAATGAAAGCAAACATCTCTTTAAAGTCCTTCGGAAAAAAATTGGGGATTCCATCGCAATTACCAATGGAGCTGGGTATCGCTTTATGGCAACATTAACATCTGTCGATCACAAAACCTGTACAGCAGCCATAGTCCATTGTGAAGAAATCAGTCCAGATCCCTATCAATTGCATATGTATATTGCGCCCACAAAAAATAATGACCGCATGGATTGGTTTGTTGAAAAAGCCACCGAAATTGGTGTTCATGCCATCACTCCTATCATTTGTCAAAGAAGTGATCGAAAAGTGGTAAAACATGAGCGGTTACAAAAAATCGCAATTGCGGCTATGAAACAATCTTTGGGAGTTTATTTACCCATTATTCACCCCGCATGTGACTTTATCAAATCGCTAAGTGAAGTCAAAGGAATAGCCTGTATCGCACACTGTCAAGACACGAATAAAGTGGCAATCGACAGGCTATCGTTTAAAGAAAAATCAATTTCGATTTTCATTGGACCTGAGGGCGATTTTACACCTGAGGAAATCCAAGCTGCAGTCGATGCGAATGTTACTGCCATCACACTGGGAGAAAAACGATTACGTACCGAAACCGCTGGTATTATCGCTTGTCACAGTATATCATTATTATATCCGTAAAAAACTTATCTTTAGTCTATGAATCCAAAAGAACTTACCAGAGCGATTGTGCAGGCATTTCTTATCATTGTATTGCTAATCGGACTTTATCAAGTGGTCGTCTCCATCCAATCGGTAATATTTTACCTTCTTATTGCTGCAGTCGTTTCCCTAATCGGACGCCCAATTGCGCAATTATTAAAGAGAGTGAAATTTGGCAACACCTTATCATCTGTCATGACCATAGCAATTTTGATGACCACATTTTTTGGAATTGTTTCCTTACTCCTACCAGTAATTTTTGAGCAGGCCAAAAATCTATCCTTACTGAATGTAAATGCTTTTGAAGCCACGGCGACAAAGTTGATCAACGAACTTAGTATTTATCTCCGTGATTATGGGGTTGACCTGCAAAGTTGGGTCGATCGTAGTTTGGCAGAAGTTGATTATAGTTTTCTTCCCGATGCGATCAATACCGTTCTCAATGGACTAAGTGGATTCACAATTGGCGTATTTTCGGTGATTTTTATTTCCTTCTTCTTTTTGAAAGACAGTGGTTTACTAGAAAGAATGGTAATGGTTTTTGTGACAGACAAAAACGTTAAAGGAGTTGAAAAGTCAATTTTATCAATCAAGAATTTACTATCTAGGTATTTTATCGGATTACTCGTCCAAATCACGGTCTTATTTATCATTTACACCCTAGTCCTTCTGATATTTGGAATTCCAAATGCGGTAACGATTGCACTTGTTTGTGCCCTTCTCAATATCATCCCCTTTTTGGGTCCAATTATTGGTACGGTTTTGATTATCTTTTTGACCATGACAAGTAACCTCGATGCAAGTTTTGCATCAGTCACACTTCCCAAAACGATTTATGTACTCATTGGATTTACCATTGGACAGTTGATCGATAACTTTTTGACACAACCCTATGTATTTTCTACTTCTGTAAAATCTCATCCGCTCGAAATTTTTATTGTTATTTTGATTGGCGGGCTCTTATTTGGCCCTCTAGGAATGATCATCGCGGTTCCGTCATATACAGCGTTAAAAGTCATTTTTAAAGAGTTTTATGCGCATAATAAAATTGTAAAGGCACTGACTAAAAACATCTAAACCCATGAAACTATCCAATACAGAAACCATTGCGAACCAAACGATTACGGAAACACTAGGAATTGCACGTGGAAGCACAGTAAGGAGTCGAAACATTGGGCGAGATATTTTTGCGAGTCTCAAAAACATCGTCGGTGGAGAGATTGAAGAATACACCAAACTACAGGCAGATGCTCGAGAGCAAGCACTACAAAGGATGGTTAATGATGCGCAAAAGCTTGGAGCCGATGCAGTGGTCAATCTCCGATTTACGACTTCAGTAGTGGCGCAAGGAGCCTCTGAAATGTTGGCCTATGGAACGGCTGTTAAATTGAAATAAATGACCATTATCTTTTATGGGGCGGTTGGTATTGCATTGGTTGTATTGGCAATCATCAAATACAACGAACGACAAAACGATGACTTTGACAACCGCAGCAATTGAACTGTTAAATAAGTTGTCGATTTTCGGCTGATAGTGTATTTTTGCGTCCGATTTAGTAATCCAAAGGAGAGGTGCCAGAGTGGTAATGGAGCAGATTGCTAATCTGTCAACGCGAAAGTGTTGCCTGGGTTCGAATCCCAGTCTCTCCGCTCAACCCCTTGTAAGTAATTGATTTACAGGGGTTTTTTATCAGGTCGCGTAGCTCAGCTGGATAGAGCATCTGCCTTCTAAGCAGACGGTCATAGGTTCGAATCCTATCGCGATCACGAATAAATCGCACAATAAGAAAAAACGCCTAGCTTGCTTGAGCGTTTTTTTGTTTGTGTGATTTTCAAAGCGGAGCTTTGGAGGATCACAACGTAATCCCTGTCTTTGTGTGATTTTCAAAGCGAGATGATTGGTATTGTTTAAACAAGTTGGCTTTACCTTAAAAAAAGTAACTCAACATCTGCTTCAAACACGCAACAACTAGAAATAGTTTGGTTTATGATCGTTATTTCAATGGGAATAATTAAATTTGTCCATATAAAAACACACTCAAAATGAAGAATAAATTATGGGTATTTGTGCTTATTGCCCTAGCAATGGCCATATACTTTTTCACAAAAGACAGCTCTGAAGCGACTGTGTCAGCAGAAGCAACAACAGAGGAAGTTGTAGTTGAAGAAGCAACTGAAGAAGTAACTGAAGAAGTAACTGAAGAAGCAACTGAAGAAGAATCTTCAGAAGAATAACAGCTTAAAATCTAGTTATTAGGGGAGTATTCACTCCCCTTTTTTTTTGGAATATTTGTTAATTACATCTGCTTTACGACAATAAAAGTTGCCGTTGCGCCAGTGGACAAATTCCATTGATTGGATGAGAGTAGTTTTTGATCCTCGTCAAAGACTCTCAATTCAGCGGTATTCGGACCAGAAGAACCCTGATTTAAGGCTTTAAAATCAAACTTATTAAATCCAAGTTTTAGATCGATTTGCATAACAAAGAATTGATTTTTAAGGTATAAGTTTGGAAGTATCACTTCATCGTTAAGTAAAATTTGAACACGGTCTCCGTCTTCATATTCAAAATCACGACATACAATAATAGCTTTGTTGGAAGTTGTGTTGACATCCCCCAAATAGGTGTCTCCCAAATAGCCCATGTTGGCGTTATCCTCCTCTCTTTTGCGCAATCTTTTTAGATAAGGAGCAGATGAATCTAAATATTCTTCTTTCGCAAAAAGGGACTTGTTGGGCTCATCTTTCTTGTTGAGAAACGAAAAATCATCAATTGATTTTTCATTGGTCATTATGCCCAAAATCGGTTTGTTGGGTATTGAAAAAAGAGGAGTTTCTCCCTGATTTTCTTGCCCAAAAGAACTAAAATAACCAGCAAAAAAAATGCAAATCAGGAACGGTTTGCGTAGCGAATACCAACTGCTGTACCAAAAAAACATAAGCCCGAATTTACAAGAATAAGTCCAAATGTGCCAAACAAAAACCATGCCTCGCCATTTGACTTGGCAATAATTGCTTCTCCAACCATGCTCAATCCAAGGCCATTAAGCATTAGCCCAATGATTGCGTACCAAAACCATTTTTTATGTAGATTTTTTTCCAAAGTATTTGTTATATCGTAAGATAGAAACCAATCCGACCACAGAAACGATGGCGATCGAATAATACACAAAGCTTGGCGTAATCACCTTATCGCCACTTGCATAAGAATGCAAGCCAACCAGATAGAAATTTACACCAAAATAAGTCATGATAATACTGGCAAAAGCGATGACTGACATAAGGTTAAACAACCATTTGCTTCGCATCCCAGGAATTAGTCGCATGTGTAGAACAAAAGCATAAACGAGAATGCTGATTAGTGCCCAAGTTTCTTTAGGATCCCAACCCCAATATCTTCCCCAACTTTCGTTGGCCCATTGACCACCGAGAAAGTTTCCGATCGTCAACATCACCACTCCAACAGTGAGTGCAAGCTCGTTGACGACTGTCAGTTCATCAATTGTTAATCGAATTCGCTTTTTTGTTTTCTCAGTTGTTAAAATCATCAAAATCATTGCGATAAAACCGACAATCATGCCTAGGGCAAATGGTCCATAGCTTCCAACAATTACGGCAACATGAATCATCAACCAGTAACTGTCTAGAACAGGGACGAGGTTTGCAATTTCAGGATCCATCCAATTCCAATGAGCAATCATCAACACCATGGAAGCTACAAAAGCAGTCGCTGCAATTGTCAGTTTGGATTTTCGCCCAAAAGCCAATCCCATACCCACGGTTGCCCATGCCACATAAAGCATCGATTCATAGGCGTCACTCCACGGTGCATGACCCGAAATGTACCATCGAGCTCCCATCCCAACCGTTTGCACAACAAACAGCAAACTGATAAGACCTATACATAGCTTCACAACAAAGCCAAAAATGCGTGTATCATACAGAATTTGAAAAATAAGCACCAAAAACATAAGCATTCCTACATACATATACCAGGCAAAAAGCTTTTTGAAGATGTCGTATTGGTTGTACATGATTTCTGCATCAATCTTTTCTTGCGAAGGCATGATGTCATTGCCATATTTTCTCTGAAATCCAGATATGCTTTCCAAAAGTTCATCGGCTTGGTTATAGGCGCCTTGTCGCAACGCTCCGATGTATAGTGGCATGACATTGGCCACATAAAGGGAATCAACTCCTTGAAAAGAAAAGTCAGGTGCCTCAACAAAAGAAACCCACTTGTCCTTTGCATCATCTGGAACTGGAAAAATTCGAAGAACTTTACCTTCTATCGCGCTATACAGAAGATTAATCCTACGGTCGGTCTCTATAAAATCTTTTTGAAACTGGTTTGGTGTAGCAGCTTTATAAGCGCCCTCTAAGGGTTTGGCGAGCTTGTAGCTTCCATCCTTGTCAAAGAAATCAACAAATGATGCGTATTTTGCTTTTTCATCGACCCCAGCGAGTCTTCGTAAACTGTCATTCCCTCTTTTTAAATAAATAAAAGGGACTTGATACCACAACAACGGGTTTTGTTGAATCGATAACAAAACTTGATCTGCATTTAAAGACTGATAGGTATCTGACTTACTCACTTTTCGTATCAACTCAGAGGCAAAGGTATTCGCAGGTTTCATTCGGCCACCAAAATCTTGAATGACAAGTTTTCCAAACTTAGCAGCTTGTTCAACCGGAACTGCTTGACGCATCAAAGTAGAATCGAGGTCTTGTATTGCTGTTGATTCATGTTGGTGAGTTTGAGAGAATACAGAAACACTAAACAAAAGAACAATTGCTGTCAATGAAGCTTTTTTTGATCTTATTTTTTCAAGAGTTTTTGAGAGAGATTTAAATCTCGTTTTTCCAAAAAACATGATCCCAAGCAAGCCAATATAAAGAATGAAATAGCCAATATAGGTAATCCACGTTCCCCAAAAGTCATGATTTACAGAGAGTACTGTTCCTTTTTCGTCGGGGTCAAATGAAGCTTGAAAAAAACGATACCCCTTGTGATCCAAGATGTGATTCATATAAATATCGTAATCAAATGGAGGGTAATCTGCTACACTAACTCTACTCATAAAGCTACTGTAGCTTTTTTCGGTTCCAGGATATTTTTCGGCAATAAAGTCATTGAGTTTTAAAGCAAACGGCAACTCATGTTGTAATGACCCATATTGAACCCAAAAATCCAAATCACCTAGGGAAATCTGTTTGGGGTCGTTGGTAAACCCTTTTGCACCCAGAACTTGTATGGTTTCCGACTTGCCCTCTGTAGTGATTTTAAGCGTTAGTGCATCTTGAAAAGATTCTTCATCTTTCACAATTTGATAGGATCCCTGAATCACTGGATCGGGAAACACAAACTGCATACCAGCAAGGGAATACAGTGACCGAAAGTGGAGCGGTAATTGTGTGTCCACTGGCACCTCTTTAAGAGTCTGCGATGCCATCTGCATGCTTGTACCTCCAAATGGCGTGTCAATCGTGTAGTGATCATTGACTTGATCCCATTCAATATTGATTGCCCCATCAGTTGGATTGTTGAGCGTGAATAAAACGTTGTGAATATTTACAATCTCTCCAAATCCGATAAAGTGGTCATGGCGATTCCCATCACCAGCCTCTACAATTTTAAGAAAAAACTCCCCGTCAGGATCTTCGACCAAATCCTCTGCAGCATTTGACATAAAGTCAACATATTCTACTGAAAAGTCTTGTGCATCGAAAGTGCTTTTCCAACGAAAAGAATTATTGGTAACTTCGGCAAACAAAAAATCATCTTGAAGCTTTTTTCGCTGGAGGTTTCCATCCATTTCGCCATCGACCAAAATGGTGACATAGGTCTTTTCACTTAAAAATGTATTGGTAGTTTCTCCCTCGCGAATAGGCATAACCCCTTCATAACCAAAATAACGGGTAACAAAAGCACCAAAAATGATTAAAATCCAAGCCAGATGAAGTAGAAGAACGGGCCATTTTTCCCATCGCAAAAGACGGTATTTTTTGATGTTACCAATAAAATTTAAGATGAAAACACCCATGATTGCCTCAAACCACCAAGCATTGTAGACCCAAATCCTAGCGGTAGTTGTGTTGTGAATGCTTTCCACAAAAGTACCCACAGCCATCGCAACGCAAAACACGATAAACAATATGGCTGTAAGCCGAGTTGAAAACAAAAAACGCAACAACTTCATGGCTTGTTCCATAGCTTATTTTTTTTTCAAAATTAAGGCATAGTAGACAATTATCCTACTGTAAATCAAGGTTTTGATGGGGAACTGGTTCGGACAAGAATCTTCGAAAAAGACAGGTGAACAAACGAATGTAAAGCCCGTTTAATCGCGAATGCTTTCTCGTTACTGAAACCACTTATTTGAGAAGTCACAACTTCTGTATGAGCGATTCACATTTACGAAGGTGTCATCGATTTTCTCACCCATCCACTTTTGTATGGCATCGAGCTGCTTTTCCTTTAGCGCCAAATCCTTAATTTTCACATAATCTGTTGCAAAATCAGCTTGGTGTTGGTCGTAGCGATTGGTTACCATTAGAATTTTGTATTTTTTGTTACCAGATCGATCTTCATCAATAACCGGTGGAGAAATTTGATTATCCTCAAGGTTTAAAATTTGATTGTAAATCGTTGGGTCGAGTTTGGTCAGCTCAAATTTGGTGTCTCCAGAGGCGGGATTGATCAAAACGCCCCCATTAGCAGCAGTGTCTTTGTCTTCTGAAAACTCAAGGGCAGCATCAGAAAAGGTAATCTCTCCATCTTGAATTCTTTTTCGAATCAGTTCGAGTTTGTCTTTTGCATCTTTGAGTTCCTTAGCAGAAATCTCTGGAACAAGGAGAACATGGCGAACGTCTATGAGTTGGCCACGAATTTTGTCTACCGTAACGATGTGCCATCCAAAGTCTGTTTGGAACGGCTGGGATACTTCTCCCTCACGAAGACGGTATGCCTGATCCCTAAACTCTTTCACCATGACTGGACGTTTGCGGTCGAGAGTATATCTTCCGCCACGAGATCGAGAGCCAGGGTCTTGGGAATATAAAATTGCTTTAGACGCAAAACTCGAACCATTTTCCAATACATCGTTGCGCATCGTTTCCAACATGCGGATTGATCTTTCAACCTCTACTTCCGTAGGAGTTGGCTCAACAACAATCTGGGCAATTTCAAGTTCAGCACCAAAAACAGGACGTTGGTCTGCTGGTATTTTGTCAAAAAAAGTTCGTACTTCTTCTGGTGTCACTTCGATTTCTTCAACGATATTGGCTTGCATCCTTTGCGAGAGCTGTTGCACTCGATTGATGTCAAACAATTCACTTCGAAAGCTTTGCTCATCCTTTTTCTTGTAGAATTCAAGAACCTTTTCCATACTTCCAAGTTCTTGCACAAAATAGTCTATGGTTCTGCCTACGTAATCATTAATCTCTGCATCACTCACTTCTAAGCTGTCTTGTTCGGCATGATGCGCATAGAGTTTGTCCTCCATCAATTTACCCAAAAGACTACACCTTTCAATATTGGATGTTGGTATTCCTTGAGATTCTAGGTCAATATAGGCCTTGTCCACATCAGAGTCAAGAATCACATAATCTCCAATGACAGCAGCAACACCATCGATTTTAATTCTAGTGGGTTTTGAGATACTATCTGTTTGGGCATAACTCGAAAGAAAGCTGCCAAAAAGAAATAATACACACAGAGTGCTAAACCGATTATTCATATACTTCGTAGGTCTTTTGACGCAATCCCTCTTCAATAATTTCTCTATCAAATTGGCGCATTAATTCTAATTTCCGTTTGTTGATTAAAATTTGCTTTAACGTTGGCGTGACATATTCCAACGGAGCCAAATCGTTGCGCAAAACAACTTCTTCAACCATCACCAAATATACCTCTAAAGAATCTTGTAATTCAAAGAAAGTGTCATTTTTTAAGAAATTTTTATAACGTCTATCGCTAATTGAAGGCAAACGATTAAAAAATTGGGATGCCTGAACCCATATTGAATCATTCATTGAGTAGGTTGTAAACTGAAGGGCAATTGAGTCTAAAAAAATCTTGTCATCATCGTTAAAACGTCGAAGACCACGACGAATTGTGCGCAAATTATAGTTTTCATTTCGAACCCGAACATAACGACCACGCAACAAATCTTTATTGGTTCTAAAATTCACTTTGTTCTGTTCAAAATACTCCTGAATTTCAGCTTGCTCAACTACAGAATCCAACTGAGATTGAATTGCCTTGTCCTTATAGGTTTTGACGTACAAGTCGTTGCGATAAGTCTTTACCAATTCATCGAGCTGTTTCTTTTCGAAAGAACTTAAGTTGATTTCTGCTTTCTTGAGGTATAACAACTGCTCTGCCCAATCGTCAATCACACGATTTGCAATTTGCAAACTATCCCCATTATACATCGGGCCAATTTGATCTTGCAAATCAGAGGGGTATAAGTAGTTTTCTCCTACTCGAGCCACTGCATTAGATTCTTCGTTTGTCGGAAAACTACACGCAGAAAACAGCAGGAACAAACAGAAATATATGAACTTCATTTGGTTATCGAGAATAATTGGGTGCTTCTTTTGTAATGGCCACGTTATGTGGGTGACTTTCTTGAATTCCTGAAGAGGTAATCTGAACAAAACTTGCCTTATCTTGAAGTTGAGGAATATCCTTTGCACCGCTATAACCCATACCAGCACGAAGTCCTCCGACAAACTGATGAATACTTTCAAATAACTCACCCTTATAAGGAACTCTACCAACGATCCCTTCTGGCACAAGTTTTTTGATATCATCCTCTACATCCTGAAAATAACGGTCTTTGCTTCCCTCTCGCATGGCTTCGACAGACCCCATCCCACGGTAAGATTTAAATTTTCTTCCCTCAAAAATTATGGTCTCTCCAGGCGATTCTTTGGTTCCAGCTAACATGGAACCCAACATGACCGATTGTGCGCCAGCTCCAATCGCTTTTACAATATCCCCAGTGTATCTTACCCCGCCATCTGCAATCAAGGGAATCCCTTTTTTAAACAAACTTTTTGAAACTTCGAGGATAGCCGAAAACTGAGGGTAACCGACCCCTGCAACCACACGGGTGGTACAAATCGAGCCTGGTCCAATACCAACTTTCACACCATCTGCCCCAGCCTCAACAAGGAAAGTGGCGGCGTCAGCTGTTGCAACATTGCCAACAACGACATCCAAATCCTTGTGCTCTTTTTTAATTTGTTTTAATACCTTAACAACGCCTTGCGTATGGCCATGAGCTGTGTCGATGACAACACCATCGACCCCAGCTTTTACCAAAGCTGCACAGCGTTCCACAGCATTCCATGTAACACCAACCGCAGCAGCCACGCGTAGGCGGCCATAACTGTCTTTATTGGCATTGGGTTTTAAACTCACTTTTGTAATATCTCTAAATGTAATCAAACCGACAAGTCGGTTGTCCTTATCTAAAACGGGAAGTTTTTCGATTTTGTGTGCCTGCAAAATTTCTTCTGCGTCAGGCATCGAAATCCCCTCATGAACAGTAACCAGATTTTCAGATGTCATCACTTCCATGACTGGGCGTGCTTCATTTTTTTCAAAACGCAAATCTCGATTCGTAACGATGCCTACCAACTTCCTATTTGAATCAACGATCGGGATTCCGCCAATACGATATTCTGTCATAAGTTTTTGCGCATCAGAAACGAGAGCTGTAGTGGGCAGAGTCACCGGATCAATAATCATTCCTGATTCAGCACGCTTGACTTTACGAACTTTTTCGGCTTGGGCTTCGATAGTCATGTTTTTGTGGAGCACGCCGATCCCCCCTTCTCGAGCCATAGCAATGGCCATTTGACTTTCAGTTACGGTATCCATCGCAGCAGAAACGATAGGAACGTTTAAAGGGATATTTCTTGAAAATTTTGATTGGATATTTACTTCGCGTGGCAGCACCTCGGAATAGGATGGTACCAGCAAAACATCATCGTAAGTTAAACCCAATGCAGTGATTTTCGATGGCTGTTTTGACATAGCAACTAGTTTACAATTAGTTGCATGCAAATATACTAAATTAATGGGCAAATCAGCTTTTAAATAAGTGAAGATGCTTTAGAATAATGATTACCGCTGCAGAATAAGCCAGTGTCATTGCAATTCCAGAAAAAATCACAATATATCGAAACCACTCTACCCCAAACCAAATGAGATACAAACCCCCGAAAGTGAGAAGAATAGAAACAAAAGGTTCGATGATCAGGAAAAGTTTAAGACGTTGGTGAATGGCGGTTTGTGCCAATAAAAACCCTGTGAGGAAAAACAACATCGACATACTCAAAATGTGGGTGTGAACAATCGTGAGCATTTCTTGCGCACTTTTTTTGAATTTCATCACCATAACATCCTCGTCCTGCTCGTTGCCATTGTAGTGCTCAACAAGACCATCTGGAGACGCACTGTCTGTTTCACTCACAAATCGAATTCCAGTAAAAAAACCAATCGAAAGAACAATTAAAAAACAGGCGGTCATCAAGCGCAATGGATAGCTCCAAGTGTCAATTGTTGGTATCATATTTGCTTGAAATTATTTATTTCATTTAACAACTGATTGACAGCATTGGTCATGGAGTAAACAGAGATTGTCGCGCCAGAAATAGCAGCAATGTTCTTCCCAACTGCCAATTCTGTACTGCGTGCTTTACCGACAAACTGTTTGAGCCAGCGGTTACTACCAATTTCACCGCCGTAATCTTCACGATAAACCAACACATTCACTTTTTTGATTATCAAACTTTGGTCGAAAACAACAAGATATTCAAAGGTATCCGTTTTGCTGGGTGCAGTGCCTATGAAAGCGAAGCCCAAAAGCTGATCTGAATCAAAAATTTTATAGAAATTTCCAACTACAGACTTGGTTTGAAATTCTTTGTACACAAGTTGTAGATCGTCAACAGCGTATGTCTTTTCAATCAATTTTGTGGCTTTCTTCAACAATCGAGGTGATTGGGCTGTTAGCTGAAAAGAAATAAAAACAAGAATATAAAAGAATCTCAAAGCCATTTTTTAAGTCCGCAAATATACATCAAAAGAAAACGCCAAGCCCTAGGTTAAATTGACCGACGGCATCAGAGCCTTCAACTGCTGTCCCTTTTGACTGATAATCCGCTTTGAAAACGGCACCATTTGCCAAATGATAGGATAATCCAAATGTGGTTTCGTTGCGATGGAACGCATCATTAGCAATCAAATTACCCGCTGTTTTTTGGTGCGTATTAAAGTTTTCATAACGCAGAAATATGTCTAACTTCTGGCGACTGTCAAGAGGCAACAGGTTATAAGCTCCCTCAGCATAATAACCACCCATAGCCGATCCAAGATCTGTATTCCCAGCTAGATTGTAGGCCTCGGTGTCGCTCAAGCTGGCAGAGATCAATTGCCCTCTTGAAGATAGTCTGCCATTTACATAACGATAGTCTAAACCAAACATTGATAAACCGATTTGTGTGTTGCTGATTTCAGGTGTTGTGGTTTGGGTATTTCCTGTGTAATACGAAACACCGAGTTTAAGCTTTGGTATACCATAATATTCAATTCTACCAGCAAAATTCACATCTGTTCCAACCGATTCTGCCCCTTTTTGACGGCCTTTTCGAAGCCCATCTAATCCTCTGATTTTGTGGCTCTCACCATAGGATAGAAAACCGTTCATGAGATAGGCCTGATAACGAATAGAGGCATTATTGATACGCCCCGACACACCAATCCCCATTTCACGCCAAGTTGTAGGGACAATCTTACTATCTAAGCTTGGCCTTTCAACTCCGTTGTATGTTGTTGGCTCATGATACTCGTTGATAATCCCCATAGGAATTAACATCAACCCTCCCCGCAGATTAATCCCGTCAGCTACCGAGTAATTTATAAATGCTTGTTCAACATACACTTCTTTCACATGCTCATATTCAATTTCGGTTACAAATGATGTCCTATCATCAAATTTGTAGGCGAAAAGCATAACCAAGCGCTGCACATCAATTTCAGCTGGTGTTGATGAACCTTCGAGATTGTTATAAGTGATTTCAGCATAACCACCAATAGAAATACCCTTGTTAATAGAGTTGAGATTATTCAATTGTGTTGTTGCACTGTTGTATTGATCTTGGGCATGCACAGAAGAAGTAAGAAATAGTAAGAAAAGTGGTAAATTTTTCATTTAAGTTTATTTAGAATAATTAAATATAAGACAAATATACAAGCGAAAAATGTAACGACAAAGTTTATTTAGAATAATTTTAAATAAATTAAAAACTTAGTTGAATTCAGAAAATAATTCTTTAGTTTTATTTATAGCAGATTCAAAGGTTGTCATACAAAGTCCTGTATGAATTCTTCGTTCATTAAAAAATGTGACTAACTTTTCTGTAGGCAAATTTCCGACCAAGGCATCACTCGCCATTGGACAACCACCAAAGCCTTGTGTTGCACCATCAAAACGTCGGCATCCAGCATCGAAGGCAGCAGTAAGTTTTTCATATCCTCTATTTGGATGGGTGTGAAAATGAGCACCAAACTCGATTGCGGGGAATGCTCGTATTAATGTGGAATACAAATAGGTAATATCCTCTGGTACTGCCTGGCCTACCGTATCGGAAAGTGAAATAATTTGGATTCCCATCTGTGCCAGTCGCTCTACCCATTGTGAAACAACGTCTACACTCCAAGGGTCTCCATACGGGTTTCCAAACCCCATGGACAGATACACAACCAATATCTTATTGGATTTATCCGTCAGTTCTTTAATTCGTTCAAGACTATGCAGAGATTCCGCAATCGTTTTGTGGGTGTTTCGCATTTGGAAATTTTCAGAAATCGAAAATGGGAATCCAATATATTCGATTTGTTCAAAGTTGAGTGCGGTTTCTGCTCCCCTCAAATTGGCAACAATTGCCAATAGTTTGGTTTTGGTTTTTGACATGTCGAGTTGATCAAGTACGTTCGCTGTATCTCGCATTTGCGGAACTGCTCTCGGGGAAACGAAGCTCCCAAAATCAAGAGAATGAAAACCAACTTGAAGCAAAAACTGAAGGTAGTTCGCCTTTACATTGGTTGGAATAAAAGATTTTATACCTTGCATTGCATCTCTGGGGCATTCAATGATTTTAGGCGTTATCATATTTCAAATGTACAGAATTGTAGCACAAAAGTCCTTAGGTATTCGATGGGATTTTATGTAATTTTACAGCTGAAAAAGAAAAATTAAAATCCGATGATAGAAACTACAACTCATTTAGATGAGTATCGTTCTGTATTAGTCAACCACCCCCTGTATAACAAAATCAATTCGGTAGACGCTATTCAGCGATTTATGGAAACCCATGTATTCGCGGTTTGGGACTTTATGTCATTACTTAAGCGCTTGCAGCTCGAACTTACCTGTACGTCCATTCCTTGGATTCCCGTTGGGAATCCCATTACTCGACGACTGATCAACGAAATTGTATTTGGTGAAGAAAGTGATGTGGATCAAAACGGCTATGCTGTAAGTCACTTTGAATTGTATCTTCAAGCTATGGAAGATATTGGCGCAGACACTCGTGCTATCACCTCCTTTATCAAACAATTAAAGCAGGGCGAGTCTTGGGAAAACGCCCTTGTGAACTCTGGTGCGAGTCAGGCCGCAGTTCAATTTGTTCGCAATACCATGTCCTGTGTTGAGTATGCTCCCGTTCATGTCGTTGCAGGTGTATTTACCTATGGGCGTGAAGATTTGATTCCAGACATGTTTATCTCAATTGTGCGCGAGTTGAGTGAAAAAGGGCATTCTGGGGCACAAACCCTGGTGTACTACCTAGAACGTCATATTGAAATCGATGGTGATGAGCACGGCCCGATGGCTCTACAAATGATTGAGGAGCTATGCGAAGGAGATCATACCAAAAAACAAGAGTCTATTCATGCAGCAAAACAAGCGCTTGAAAACAGGATTGAGTTGTGGGATGCCATTGCAGAAACAATTTAATTTGATTTTAATACATTTATGATCATAAATCATTTACCATTATGAAGAATTTATCCTACATATGCTTGCTACTCCTCGTGTTTTCTTGTGGCATTGAAGCCCAAAAAAGTGTTGTTGATTATGCAGAAAGCATTACTGAAACGGAATTAAAAACTCATTTATACACATACGCTTCTGACGAATTTATGGGTCGCGAAGCAGGCACTGAGGGGGAAACTTTAGCCATCAATTTCTTAAAAGATTATTATGAATCTACTGGTGTTTCCGGTGGATCTACTAACGGTTCGTACTTTCAAGAAATGACAGTTACCGATAGAAGTGGAAATTCCATTGATAGCTACAATGTTCTTGGCTATATTGAGGGATCCGACAAAGCCAATGAAGTATTGGTGATTACCTCACACCTCGATCATATCGGCGTAGAGGCAGACGGACAAATCAATAACGGAGCTGATGATGACGGATCTGGAACGGTTGCAATGATGGAGATTGCAGAAGCATTTATTGAGGCGAAAGAAGACGGAAATGGTCCGAGGCGCTCGGTTTTGTTTTTACATGTTTCCGCTGAAGAAAAAGGCCTTTTGGGATCAAAATATTATACGGACAACCCCATCTATCCATTGGTTAACACGGTCGCCAACCTTAATATCGACATGATTGGTCGAGTTGATTCCTTACATATCGAGCAGCCAGACTACATTTATTTGATTGGCTCTGATATTTTATCCGATGACTTGCATGATGTTTCAGAGAAAGCAAATCAGGACTATGTGGGATTGACAATTGATTACCGCTACAACGACCCAACGACACTCGTGTATGAGTTTGGGAGATGGCGTGAAAATCGATACTATTACAGATCTGATCACTACCATTTTATCAAAAACAACATTCCAGCTGTCTTCTACTTCAATGGGACACACAAAGACTATCATGCACCAACAGATACGGTAGAAAAAATCAATTACGCTTTACTTGAAAAACGCACGCGTTTGATATTTCATACCGCATGGGAAATTGTCAATAGAGAAGAGCGATTAACTCTTAAAGAGGATAGCGAGATTCCAAGTGATGACTGAGTTAAAGATTTTTGCAATTGTTTTTGTATCACTAATTTCAAATTGGATAATGGGTCAGCGTTACGAGTCACAACCCTATGAAGTTCTTCAAAGTCTGGATGATCTTGAAATTCGGTTTTATCCACCTGCTATGATGGCAAAAACCAAGGCAAATACTGGAAGTCCCTTTTCAACCCTGTTTCGTTACATTTCTGGAAGCAATCAGAACAAAGAGAAAATTGAAATGACTACCCCTGTTTATATGTATCCAGAGGATGGCACCTCAGCAATGGAGTTTGTATTGCCAAAAAAATACATGGAACAAGATGCACCTATTCCTTCACAATCTAACGTTGAGATCTACCAGTCCGAGCCAGGCTATTTTGCTGCAGTCCGCTATGGTGGATATAGCAATGCCTCCAAAGTTAAAGTACACACCGATCGACTGATGGGCGAAATGCAAAAACACAACCTTAAAGCGATATCCAACCCTGTCGTTTTGTCTTATGACAGTCCCTATAAAGTCATGAATCGACGCAATGAAATTTTAGTTGAAATCAATTACACACCTGCTGAACATTGAGTTTTTTTTTCTTCTTAGACTTTATTACTAGAATTTCAAAAAACTACTCGAGTACAGCGATGGGTTCGCCCTTTTCACCAAGCCAGGTCACCATAAAAATCAAGTCTTCATCTCCAACATTTTCGGAGTAGTGCCAGGTGTTGGACACCCCTAGAAATGCTTTGTCACCTGCCTTAAAGGTTTGGGTAGAATTCACTGTTTTTTCGACAGCATTATCTTCCAGAGTTGCTTCTGTATCAAAATTGACTGTTAATTCACCCTGCAACACATAAGCTACACCAGTATAAGGGTGGTAATGCCATGGAGATTGAAATCCTGACTTCCAAACTTTGACTTGGCTTGTGATGGCGGCATCTCCAGTAGGATATTGAAATTCATTTCCCATGGGATCAACAGACACTGCTGTCATCAGGTCTCCATTTTCAAATGCGACAAGTCCATTTTCGTTTTCTGAATTTTCGCTGGATGATTTCGTCACACATGAACTGGTCATAAATAATATCGTGAATACAAGAAAGAGTTTAGTTTTCATTTTTTATTGTTTAATCTACAATATAGAATATTATTTAGAATTAATAGATTGACAACTCAATTTTGGTAAACTGATCGCACAAAAAACCCCTCGATTTCTCGAAGGGTTTTTAAGGGTGGAAGACCGGTCTCGAACCGGCGACCTCTAGAACCACAATCTAGCGCTCTAACCAACTTCAAGTCACACAATTGACTGAAATTAAGTCACTTACGGCTAATTGAAAAATTAGAATTTCAATTAATGCCGAAAAAGTGCCGATATGAATATTAGTTACCCAATAGTCTGCCTAAAAAACGATGGTAGATATTACATTGATTTTTACTTAAACAAGAAGCGTTACAGACTATTTAACGCCAAGAAGATAGGAGTTGATTTTAAACCTAACTCTTATCCTGACAAACAACGCAGATGAGAGACTGAAAGCCTCGCCAAGATGGTTTATGATTACTTGGTGAAGAATAATTACAGCTTTGAAAAGATAGAGAGACGCCCTGAGTTATTAGAGTTTGATAGACTCATTTCTCAAAAGCTTGATGAACCTTTAAACAAAGCATACAAGAGAACTTTACAGGACTTGGCGTCTAAGCTAAGAGGCGAGTTAGAAAGCTCTGGCAGTATCCCTATTGAATTCATTGATAGTATAATGCTTAGACACAACAACAGCACCTCATTTAACACTGTTAGAAGGCATTTAAACGTACTTGTGAATCACTTGTATGAAAATGGATTTCCTATTGAGAAAAGCGCCTTAAAACTTGTATTTGGTGACGAAAAGATTAATTTAATAGTGCCATTTATTGTTACTGAAATCAAATAGCATTTGCCCAATTTTAAATGAAACATCAATATCAGTAATTTTTTTATTGAATGGGATTAATATGTACCCTTCTAATGTTGTATTGGGGAATAAAGTATGATTTTTCAAATAACCTTCATTAATATAGTTCATGTTCTCTTGCTGTGAATCAGCAAGTTCATTTAGGGTTTCTGAGTTCTGTTGATGTTGTAAATTGGCTAAGGTTGGAGAATATGAGCTGGTGTAAGTATAGGAATTTCCATTCGTGCCATATGTATAGCTGTCTGAATAAGTATTCCCTGCATTATAACTTGACAAGCCCATCGCAAAACCTGTTAAAAAAGCATTTCCATTCTGTCTTCTCTTTACTTTTTTTGTGTATTCTTCATAAGAAAGCGCAACATACTTATCTTGATTTTTTTCAACACCATTTGCTTTTACATAAATGTCATTTGGTATGAAATCGATTCTGCTTTTTGAATTATTTACAATTGAAACATTCAATCGCCAATACCTGCCATATTCCCTAACATAGTCTAAAATTAACCCAACTTCTACACCATCTTCATGGATGAAATATTTATACCCTTTTTCTTCTGAATAAGTGGTTTCTATCAAAGTTTTTGTTTGATTACCATCTACCCAAGTTTTCTCAATTACCTTATTCCCATTGTCAAAGTATTCCTCTATTTGAGCATTTTGCTGACCAAAACTAACAAGTGGAATAAATAATAATAGTAGCATTAGCTTCTTCATCGTATTGTTTTTAGAGATGCTAATTTAATGTTCAAATTTGATGCTAATTAGTGTCTTAAAAATAGTAGGATAATTCCATATTAACAATAAAATCACTACCAACAATTCTTAATGTTTCAGGGAAAGAATTATTTTCAGTATAGATATTAAATACCCCATCCGAAGGATTTGTCATTGGGTCATCATTAGATAAGTTATCGAAATCAAATAATTGAATATAAAAAAGTCTGTTTATACTATAACTTTCAAAAACTATGTTTTCATAATCAAAGACCAATGGTAAGGTTTGAGCATTTTCGAAATATTCAGGTGAATCATAAAATTCTGAGGTGGTAGAGCAGGTGTTATCAACACATTCGAAAATTTTAAAATATACATCAGCTAAAATATCATCATCTATATCAAAATCCCACCAACTGCCATCGTTATCTACTGGAAATCTTTCAACAGTTACTTTTGTAATGATAATTTCATTAGGCTCTCTCTGTTCGCTACAATCCATTCCTGTATAATTTAAAGGACAATCACAACCACAATCAGAATTCGCTGTTCCATTGTTATAACACATTATTTGCTCACAGCTTGCAGAGTCTTCGCTTGAGCAAGAGAAAATAAGTGTAAGTATAATTACTAATAGTGGTAATTTAAATATTTTTTTCACAGTATATATTTTAATGAGCGTCTAATTTAGTGAATGGCGGATGAAATTGCAAGCAGTTGGAAAACACTACTTAAACACAGCCGTTGTAATTTTTAGGCTGAACTCAATATCTCGGCAGAGTTAAAAAAGTGCCGAATTAGTGCCGAGAACAGGGTAAAATTTCGTATATTTAAGTATCAATTAGCTTTGAGTTCAGACTTAATAGCGAAGTTGGTTTAAAAAAGAAAACCCCTCGATTTCTCGAAGGGTTTTTCAAGGGTGGAAGACCGGTCTCGAACCGGCGACCTCTAGAACCACAATCTAGCGCTCTAACCAACTGAGCTACAACCACCATTTTCGCACGCAAATGTACGAGTTTTTGTTTTCTGACTCAAAAGATTTTTGTGCTATATCAAATCTGAAATCTGAGCAACGGCCAATTGACGTTGTGTCGTGAAACCCTCTGCATAGCCAACACCAATCATTCTTCCCAAATCCGCAGCTCTGTTCTGAATGCTATCCAAAAACTGCTGACTGCTGATTGGGGTTTTTGGTTCTTTCGACTTTTCATCGTAAAATTGGGAGGCGTAAGCAAGAATCGCTGCCATCTTCTTATCGATAAATTCACTGATATCGACAACGAAATCACAAGGGTCATTGTTCCATTGCATATAGTGGTACACCTGGCTGGGGCGCCATGGCGTCTGCGGCATATCATCTACAACAGTTTCAATCTTAAGCAGACCACTTAAAAAACAGGCGTCATGAACAAGCGATGCCGCACGTCCATGGTCGATATGACGATCCGTTTGCGCATTACACAGCACCACTTTTGGTCTGTATTTCCTAAGAATCTTGATGATTTCGAGTTGGTGTGCTTCATCGTTTTTGAAAAACCCATCACGGAAACCGAGATTTTCTCTTATCGATACACCTAATATGGATGCTGCTTGTTTTGCCTCTCTATCTCGAAGATCAGCACTACCCCGAGTTCCCAGCTCACCTCGAGTCAAATCAACAATCCCTACTTTTTTGCCAGATGACACTTCCTTAGCAATAGTACCTCCACAGCTAAGCTCAACATCATCGGGATGTGCGCCAAATGCCAATATGTCGAGTTGTTTTGCCATTAACTTTTAATCCAATCTACAATTCTAGGGTCGTCGGGTTGTGTTCGCGGAGATATTACATCAACAAGTTGACCTTCTTCATCAATCAGATATTTTTGAAAATTCCATGTGACTGATGAGCTTTTCACTCCATTTTTATTCGCATCGGTTAGAAAGGCATAAACGGGATGCTTTGATCTACCTTTAACCGTAATCTTTTCCATCACAGGAAAACTTACCCCGTAGTTTTTTTCGCAAAATACCTTGATTTCATTATTAGAGCCAGGTTCTTGCCACATAAAATTATTGGATGGAAATGCAACAATCACAAAATTGTTTCTTCCGTATTTATCATACAAGCTTTGAAGTTTTTTATACTGTGACGTCAAACCACATTTTGAAGCCGTATTGACTACCATAACCTTTTTCCCTTTTAAACTGTTAAAATGAAAAGGATTCCCATCGATATCTGTGACAACAAATTGGTGAATACTGTTATTTAGCTGGTCGGTCTGGGCATAAGCTGTAGAGGCGCCAAACAGCAAAGCCAGTATGATTTTTTCTGTCTTCATGTGCAATCTTTTTTCCCAAAGGTAAGTAAACTCAAAAAAATGATAACCAAAAAGCCTTTTACACAATTTCAGCACTTAAGCCAGCATCGAGTAAGCGTGTACATTTCGGCTCGAGTTCTTTATAGCTTCCTGACTTCACCGCACATTTTCCGTTGTAGTGAACAATCATCGCACATTGTTCGGCTTGCTGTGGGGTATGCTCACACACCGTAATTAGTGTTTTGATGACATGGTCAAATGTGTTGACATCATCATTATACAAAATGATTTCATATTCACGCTCGGTTGCAATGAGAACGTCCTCATCTTGACTCTCTTGTTCTTTATGTTGGTCAAATCGAATCTTCACAAGCTTGAATATACGTATTTTGCGCAAACCCAATCATCAAGTTTGGTATTTGACTGATAGGTTAAACCATTTGCTTTACACACTTGGGTAACTGCCAAAAAATCAGTTTGATAAAACCCACTGAGCAATAATACGCCTTGACTTTGAAGTCGTTTTGCGTAGTGTGGAATATGGCGAATCAGTGTGTTGCGATTGATGTTAGCAAAAATCAAGTCATAGGTTTCTGCAACTATTTCAACATCTCCCCTGATTGCTTTCACGATATGATTACATTGATTTCGCTCTGCGTTTTCTTGGGTGTTCTCTACACACCAAGATTCGATATCAATCGCCAGTACTGATTTTGCGCCGAGATCAGCAGCCAGTATTCCCAAAATTCCCGTGCCACAACCCATATCAAGTACGCTTTTACCTCCCATGTCAATCTCCAATGCCTGCATCATCATTAGCTGCGTGGTCTGATGGTGACCTGTTCCAAAAGACATTTTTGGTTCAATGATCAATTCATGAGTTGTCGTTTTTGGCGAATGGAAAGGGGCGCGAACCGTATAATCTCCTACCACAATGGGATGGAATGATGACTCCCAATGGGCATTCCAGTTTTCAATAGGAATTTGATTTATTTGGTGAGAAACAACAAACGCAGAGGGCATAAGGGACAACGCCTGCTGAACATCAATACGATTCCAATCTGCTTGTTTTATGTAAGCACGAAGACCAGTATTGGTCTCTAAAAAACTTTCAAACTGCTGTTCCGATAAGACGGCAAGAAGAATATCCCTTCCATCATCAGAAGGAGAAACATAAAAGTCAATCTCAATATAAATGTCATTAGAATCCATTGACAATGGCTGCAAAGTCCTCAGCTTGAAGGGAAGCACCACCTATCAGTCCACCGTCCACATCAGCTTGTTCAAAAATTTCAGTTGCATTGGCTGGCTTTACACTACCTCCATAAAGAATGGACACTGCATCTGCACAAGTGCTATCATAGTTTTCGCGAATCAGGGAACGTATAAAGGCATGCATTTCTTGTGCTTGTTCAGGCGATGCTGTTTCTCCAGTTCCAATTGCCCATACGGGTTCATATGCCAACACAATTTGTTGAAACTGTGTTGCATCTAAATCAAATAAGGCAGTAGATAACTGTTGTTTGACGACATCGAAATGTGTCTCTGATTTACGCTCTTTAAGTTCCTCTCCGAAACAAAAAATAACATGCAAACCTGCTTGCAAAGCAGCTTGTACCTTTTCTTTTAAAAGCTCATCGGTTTCATCAAAATAAGCTCGACGCTCTGAATGACCCAAAATCACATGTTGAACACCAATATCAAGGAGCATAGTCGATGAGATTTCTCCTGTGAATGCACCACTAACCGATTGATGCATATTTTGAGCTGCAACATGAATCCCACTTCCTTTGGTAGCTTTGACTGCCGCAGATAGATTTACAAAAGTTGGGGCGACAAAGACCTCGACGCCGCTCTTTAAATCTTTTTGTTTGAGCTCTTCGATAAGTTGAGTCGTTTCCGATTCGGTTTTATTCATTTTCCAGTTTCCTGCAACGATTTGTTTTCTCATAATTTAATTTAGTTTAATTGTACTTTGGGATCAAGATAAGCGTAGAGTAAATCTACAACTTGGTTAATCACAATAAATAAAAATGAAACGGTAAGTACCGACCCCATAAGGACTGGTATATCGAGAACATTCAAGGCGTTCACAATTTCCCTACCAATTCCGTTCCATCCAAAAATATATTCGACAAAAACCGCTCCTGCCAGCATGCTCGCAAACCATCCTGAAAGGGCTGTAATGACGGGATTTAATGCGTTTTTTAACATATGCTTCCAAATGATTACAGGCATTGACAACCCCTTTGCGCGAGCGGTTTTGACATAAGCACGATTCCATTCATCCAATAAGGCATTTCTCATCAATTGAGTAACAACAGCTAGAGGGCGAATGCCCAATACAAATGCAGGGAGAATTAGGTTTTTCCAAGCAATGTGATAAGATTCCCCCATATCATCAAGAACATATAAGCTTCCTGTCATATCAAATGATGTATATTGATGTAATAAAAACCCAAATATCCAAGCGACAAGAATCGCACTAAAAAAAGAAGGTAAACTCATGCCAATCGTACTGACCAGTTGCAAAATGCGATCCATAGGGCTATGCACGTATATGGCTGACAAGATTCCAAATAAGAGCCCAAAGCATATCGCAATCAGTAGCGCAGCCATTGCGAGTATTGCAGTATTTGGAAGGGTGTCCTGAATCACTTGACTGACCTTGACGCCACTCTTGTGATATGACTCTCTTAGGTAAGGCCATTTCAAGACAAGTGTTCTCTCTCCCAAATTGAAAATACCTATATAGCTGTATTGCTTCGTTGACAGGCCATTAAAATCATGAACTTGAGGGTGAATCGAAATTGGACTCAAATCATTCAGGTAGTTGGTATACTGCTTTAGGATTGGTTGATCAAAACCAAATTTTTGTTGGATCAAGATGAGTTCCTCGCTGTTTTCGTTTTGGCCCAACATCATTTGGGCAGGATCACCAGGAAGAACGCTAAACAAAAAGAAAACGACCGTGGCTACACCCCAAAGAGTGATCATTACAGAAGATATTCTTTTTATAAAATTCATGAATTTTCTAAATGTATGAGAGCAAAAATCGCGTAATTGATCATGTCTTGATAATTGGCAGCAAGGCCTTCGCTCACTAAAGTTTGCCCGTCGTTATCCTCGATCTGTTTGACACGAAGTAATTTTTGAAGAATAAGATCGGTCAGTGAGCTTACCCGCATATCGCGCCAGGCCTCTCCATAATCATGGTTTTTGTTTTGCATCAAAGACTTCGCAATGCCAATTTGAGCGTTGTAATGAGACAATACCGTTTCCGCTGACATATCGGGCTGATCTGCTATCCCCTTTTCAATTTGAATCAAGGCCATCACGCAATAATTCACAATGCCAATAAATTCTGAAAATTGACCTTCGTCTACTCGTTGCGTTTTGCTCTGCTGCAAGGTGCGAATTCGCTGGGCTTTGATGAAAATTTGATCGGTTAACGACGACACACGAAGAATTCGCCATGCACAGCCATAATCATGCATTTTTTTCTCAAATAAATCCCTGCATATTAGCACTGCAGTATCATACTGCTTATCTGTAGTCGCCAAGATGAAAAACTTTTGTGTAAATTTCGGTCAAATTTTTTAAAAAATCTATTCTTTCTCAATTCATTTTTGAATGATTATCAACTGTAATTCAACATCAATTAACCTTTCACAAGGGCACGTAATGGGCGTGCTAAACATCACCCCGGATTCTTTTTATGACGGTGGAAAGTTCATGGAGGATGAGAAAGTTTTAACGCAGACAAAGCGCATGCTCGACGAAGGGGCAAGTTTTATCGATATTGGAGGAGCAAGTTCAAGACCAGGCTCAGATCCAGTATCTCCAAAAGAAGAAATCGAGCGTGTTGTTCCTGCCATTTCAACCATTTTAAAAAGTTTCCCCAAAGTTGTAATTTCGATCGATACCACCTCAAGCATAGTTGCTGAGAAAGCTGTTGAATCTGGGGCTGCAATTGTTAATGATATTTCTGCTGGCACGGCCGACAAACGAATGTTAGAGACCGTATCATCACTTGGTGTGCCTTACATTGCCATGCATATGCAAGGAACCCCAAAAACGATGCAAAACAACCCAACTTATCAAAATGTAGTGAGCGATGTATTTGCTGCTCTTGAACGGTTCTGCAATCGGGCATCGCAATTGGGAATTGAACAACTGATCCTCGATCCAGGTTTTGGATTTGGAAAAACCCTCTCCCACAATTATCAGCTTATAAACCAACTTGAGAAATTTCATTCACTTGGTTGTCCTCTTTTAGTCGGTGTTTCTAGAAAGTCGATGATTCAAAAAATTGTAGATGTAGATGCCGAAAACGCATTAAACGGCACAACAGTAATCCATACAATTGCTGCACAGAAAGGCGCCTCCATACTTCGTGTACATGACGTGAAAGAAGCCGTACAAGTTTTTCAACTTGTGAATTATTTGAACCAACAGGAATCTACCCCAACAACCTAAACTTGATGAATTTTACTTAATTTTATAAAAAAATTCATTTGAACCCACTCGATTTTCTGCAAGTCCGCATCATTGACATCCTCGACATTGTCCTTGTAGCCATACTGTTGTATTATATCTACCGACTTGTAAAAGGTACCGCCGCTATCAACATTTTCACTGGAATTGTAATTGTGTATTTGATTTGGAAGCTCACAGACATCCTTCAAATGAACGTGTTGAGTAATATTTTGGGAGGTTTTATCAGTGTAGGTGTGTTTGCGCTCATTGTCGTTTTCCAGCAAGAAATTCGAAAACTATTGCTTACTGTGGGATCAACAAACCTGGCAAACCCGAAGAACTTCAGACGCTATTGGAATATCTTAACCAATAATGAGCGCAGCAATCATTCGGAAGCCAAAATTGTGGTGAATGCCTGTTCAGAACTGAGCGCACAAAACATCGGAGCATTAATTGTTTTTGAACGCAATACCAGTCTGGACATTTTTAAAGAGTCTGGAGATCAAGTGAGTATGGATATTTCAACCCCAGTCATAGAAAGCATATTCTTCAAAGGAGGTCCATTACACGATGGGGCAATTGTGATTGACGGGAACCGCATTGTGGCAACACGTGTCGCTTTACCGATTAGTGAGCAGTCTGATATCCCAGTTCGATATGGTCTTAGACACCGTGCAGCAGTTGGGATATCTGAAAAAACAGATGCGACTGTTCTTGTTGTTTCTGAGGAGACTGGAAAAATTTCTTATATCAAAAATGGAGAGTTTGTGTCCTTCACCAGCAATGACAACCTCATCGAAATAATTGAAGAAGATTTAAGTTAGATTGTTTCTTGCTTTTGAAGCAACTGCACATTGTGCAGATTTTGATAAAACCCACCTTCAATTTGTAGCAGCTTCTCATGGGAGCCCATTTCAACAATCTTCCCATTGTCCATCACGATAATACGATCTGCTTTTTGAACAGTCGCTAAACGGTGTGCGATTATGATTGCTGTTTTCCCCTTAGTCAATCGGTCTGTTGCAACCTGAATCAACTCCTCTGTTTCTCCGTCAACGGATGAGGTGGCTTCATCCAAGACAAGTATTGAAGGGTTGGACACATAAGCCCTTAAAAAGGCAATGAGTTGACGTTGACCGCCAGAAAGCATGGCACCGCGTTCTTTGACATCATATTGAAGTTTTCCTGGAAGTTTGGATATAAATTTATCAATCCCGATGTGCTTGGCGGCTTCCATCACCTCTTTCTCGCTGATCGCTGAATCCCACATACTGATATTGTTTTGAATCGAATCTGCAAACAAAAACACATCTTGAAGAACAACAGCAATTGCGTTTCTCAATGACGAAAGCTTATAGGATTTGATGTTCTTGCCATCAACGTTTATACTTCCCTGATTAATATCATAAAATCGACTGAGCAGATTGATGATTGTTGATTTTCCAGCACCAGTAGCTCCTACGATGGCTATGGTTTCTCCTGCGTTCACATCAAATGAAATGTCATTGATTACCGTCTCACCTTCTTTATATGAAAACACCACGTTCTGAAATGAAATTTCTCCTTTTATAAGTTTTGCCTCATCAGAGCCATCGTCAGCAATATGGCTGTCCGTATCCATTAAGGCAAAGACGCGCTGAACGGCGACCATACCCATTTGCAGAGTGTTAAACTTATCCGCAATTTGACGCAAGGGTCGAAACAACATTTGCGTAAGCTGAATAAATAAAAAGATCGACCCCAGAGTGATCCCATTTTCTTGCGCAATAACGCTCAAGCCCCCATACCAAACCAGCAGTCCGATAGTAATCGAAGTAGAAAGTTCTGCTATCGGAAAGAAAATGGAGTTATACCAAACCGTTTTCAGCCAAGCCTTTTTATGTTTCTCATTGATCTCCTGAAAGGATTGATACTCTTGTTGTTCACGAACAAAAAGTTGAACAATATGCATACCCGAAATTCTTTCCTGGACAAAAGTATTGAGATTAGCGACCTGAGTTCGCACCTCATCAAATGCGAATTTCATTGCTTTTTGAAACTTTCGTGTGGCAAACAAAATCACCGGAAGAACTGCAAAAACAATAAGAGACAGTTTCCAACTCACACTTAGCATTACCCCGACTACGATCAGCATTTTGAGTAAATCGGCAATGATCATAAACAAGCCCTGGCTAAAAATACTGGCAATGGTTTCGATGTCATTGACCGCACGTGTGACCAATCGACCAACTGCTGACTTGTCGAAAAAAATCATCCGAAATCCAATCATTCTTCTAAACAGTTCTTTACGGAGGTCATAAACGACTCGCTGCCCAAGCCAGTTTGCATAATAAATAAATGAAAACTGGAAAAAAACCTCTAAAAACAACACTCCCGTCATGATACCAATTAATACCAGCATACCATCGTAGTCTTTTAGCGTGATGTAGTCATCAACTGTTATTTTTAACAAATACGGGTTTAAGGTTGAAAAAACAGAGAGCAAAATCGCTGCAGTAAGAACAAAAACAAATGTAAACCTGTATGGACGGACATATTGCATGAGTCTCTTGAATAGAGACACATCTAAAATAGAACCTGTTACTTTAGTACTCATACCGCAAATATATGGTTTGGATAATTTACTTTTTCGAGATATAGACCATGGGCTGGAACAGAGTATCCTGCTTGACTCCGATCGCGACTCGCAAGTATTGCTTCAAAATCTGAAATACTGATTTTTCTCAAACCAACTTCTATAAGCGTACCCACAATAGCCCGAACCATATTTCTCAAAAATCGATTTGCCTGTATAAAGAAAACCAATTCACTTCCATTATGTTGCCAGTGCGCATGCTGGATATCACACATATACGTCTTGACGTCTGTTTTTGATTTTGAAAAACATTTAAAATCCTCATGATCGATTAAGGTTTTAGCTGCTTGATTCATCAATTCGAGATCTAAGGGCTTGGCAAATTGATAGGATCGTTTTTGCATAAAGGGGTTTTTTTGTGTGGTAATGTGGTAACGATAACTCCTGCTAACCGCATCAAAGCGTGCGTGAGCATCTTGAGCAACAGCGATAATGTTGCGGACTGCAATCTCTTTTGGAAGGAGCTTATTGAGTCGAAACGTCAAGTCCTGATCGACATGTTCATCAAGGTCAACATGAGCAAACAATTGATGCGCATGTACCCCTGCGTCGGTGCGACCAGCACCAACAATGCTTAGCGGTTTGCGAAATAAAATTGACAAAGCATCTTCCAAACATGACTGTACACTATCGCCCGCTGGTTGTCGTTGCCAGCCAACAAAAGGAGTACCATCGTAAGATAGTTCTATAAAATAACGCAAGGAGTATTATTTTTGTTTGACAAAGATATTGTTTCTATCACCACTGCTTTCATCGCAAATGAAAAAAATACTCTTGCTTTCTGACACACATGGCTATATCGACGACCATATGATGGAGTATGTAAATCAGTCAGACGAGGTATGGCATGCTGGTGATATTGGGTCAGTTGAAGTGACAGACACGATATCCAACAGTAAACCACTTCGTGCTGTGTATGGCAATATTGATGGTGCTGAACTAAGAACAAGCTTTCCAAAAGATTTGGTGTTTACATGTGAAGGAGTTCGTGTATTTATGACTCATATTGGTGGAAGGCCTAGTCGATACGCAAAGGGAATTAGCCAACAACTCAAGTCCGTCCAGCCCAAAATTTTTATTTGTGGGCACGCTCACATATTAAAAATTCAGTTTGACAAAACCCATCAAGTCTTGTTTATCAATCCTGGAGCAATGGGAAAACAAGGGTTTCACAAGGTTCGGACAATGGTACGGTTCGAACTCTCTAAAGGAGAGATAAAGAATATGGAAGTTATCGAAGTCACGCGGTAAACTTTAGCGAAGGCGATCGGCAGATCGGACCAAATCTTCATCGCGCTTAATGGCCTTGTTGGCAAGGGAGAGAAAAATGATTGTAAGCATCGCAACAACGCAAACCAAAAGCTGGTGAGTTTCATTATTATCTGCATTGAAATAGCCGATACATTGATTGAACAATACGCCAAGTGTAATTAGCAAAAGGACTCGATTCAAAACAAATTGCTGTTTTCTATTCCGAAATTGAAAAATATTCCAAAACGGAACAACAATCAGTAAGAGGTTGGATATGAGTAAGATATAAGACTGATTGAGTTCGACAGAAACACCAGAATACAACAGACGGTCTGAAAGGAAGATAAATCCCGCAAGCTGAATGAGAAAAACAAATAATAGATAGATGGTTTGAATTCGCTGTAACACCGACAAAGTTTTAGTAAAAGTAAAAAATAGTTGTATATTTGTAAAGCAATTGGAGAAACTTCATTCCAATTTTTTTACTTCCATATTATTTATTCTCAACTACATAATGTTAGAAATCGCTGAATTAAAATCAAAAAAACTTCCTGAATTACAAGAAATTGCAAAAAATTTAGGAATCAAAGGCATTGCAGGACAAAAGAAATTGGATCTTGCTTATAATATCATTGATCACATTGCTAGTCAACCAGATGCAAAAAAGGAAAAACAAGCAGATCCTGAAACAAAAAAGCCCACCAAAATAGACACTCCCGACAAAGCTAAAAACGAAAAGCCGAAAGCTGTTAAACAACGCCAAAACAACAATGGCAAACATCAGCAATCCGACGAAAACCACAAGGTTCAACACAATAAGAAAGTAGATACTCACAACAAAGACACTCGAAACAAGTACCGACAACCCGATTATGAATTCGAAGGAATCATCGAGAGTGAAGGGGTGCTGGAAATGATGCCTGAGGGCTATGGTTTTTTGCGGTCTTCAGATTACAACTATCTTTCTTCTCCAGATGATATTTATGTCTCTCAGTCGCAAGTTCGATTGTTTGGCTTAAAAACAGGTGATACCGTTCTTGGGCATGTGCGTCCCCCTAAAGAGGGAGAGAAATATTTTCCCCTAATCAAGGTAAGCACAATAAATGGGCTAAGCCCAAATGTAGTTCGCGATCGCGTTTCATTTGAGCATTTAACCCCATTGTTTCCAAACGAAAAATTCAATATTGCCGAAAAGCAGAGCACGATATCAACAAGAATCATGGACTTGTTCTCCCCCATTGGAAAAGGGCAACGTGGAATGATTGTGTCGCAACCCAAAACTGGTAAAACCATGTTGCTAAAGGATGTTGCTAATGCCATTGCTGCAAATCACCCAGAGGTCTATCAGATCATTCTTTTGATTGATGAAAGACCAGAAGAAGTAACCGATATGCAACGCAACGTGAAAGGGGAAGTCGTAGCCTCTACTTTTGACGAGCCAGCTGACAGACACGTAAAGGTTGCGAATATCGTTCTTGAAAAGGCAAAAAGATTGGTGGAATGTGGCCACGATGTGGTGATACTTCTCGATTCAATTACTCGTTTGGCTCGTGCGTACAACACAGTTCAACCCGCTTCAGGAAAAATTTTAAGTGGTGGTGTTGATGCCAATGCATTGCACAAACCAAAGCGTTTCTTTGGGGCTGCGAGAAATATCGAAAATGGAGGGTCTTTGTCGATCATCGCAACCGCATTGACAGAAACTGGTTCGAAGATGGATGAAGTTATTTTTGAAGAGTTTAAGGGTACGGGTAACATGGAGCTTCAACTTGATCGTAGAATTTCAAACCGAAGGATTTTCCCTGCGATTGATTTGGTTTCTTCAAGCACACGCAGAGATGATATGCTCCTCGATGAAAACACCGTTCAAAGAATGTGGGTGATGAGAAAATACCTTGCTGACATGAACCCCGTTGAGGCAATGGAGTTTATTGAAAATCGAATCAAGAGAACGCTCAATAATGAAGAATTTTTGATCTCAATGAATAACTAAAAAAAAACAGACATAAAAAAAGGGCTTCCAATGGAAGCCCTTTTTTTTTGGTATGTATACAGCTTACAAAGAAGCTACGTGATTTGTTAGTTTCGATTTTATGTTAGCAGCTTTGTTCGCATGAATGATATTGCGTTTAGCAAGCTTATCGATCTTAGAAATCAAAGAAGGGAGCGCTTTGGTAGCAGCTTTCTTCGTTTTAATCTCCTGAAAATCTCTCAACGCATTGCGCATCGTTTTGTGTTGTAAACGGTTGCGAAGACGTTTTGTCTCGTCAGAGCGTATGTTTTTTAAAGCGGACTTATGGTTAGCCATAGTGATTTATATTTTGTAGCCCGTAGGGGAATCGAACCCCTCTTACCAGGATGAAAACCTGGCGTCCTAGCCGATAGACGAACGGGCCTTTTTTATTTTAGGTGGCAAATTTAATTGAAAAAAATGATAATGCAATTAATTTTAATATGTTTTGTATTAAAACGATAAATAAAGTCGTTTTGAGAATGTTCATTAATTTTTCTACATTTACACAAATCCCCATAACATGCCCCAAAAAGCAATACCCATAATTTTCTGCATACTGTTTTTTTATTCCTTTGGATCTAAACAGCTAAAGGATAGCTACATCGCCCACTTCAACACCGCAAGTCAAAAACTCGTTGGTGATGGCTATGATTTGGTAAGCTACTTTTCCGAAAACAAGCCCGTCAAAGGAAAGTCATCGATTTCGAGTCAATATCAAGGTCTTCTGTTTTATTTTTCATCCCAAGAGAATAAAGACTTCTTCATCAACGATCCAACAAAATATTTACCAAAATATGGCGGTTGGTGTGCATACGCAATTGGGGATTATGCGAAGAAAGTTGACGTTGACCCACTTTCCTACACTATCGAAAATGGGGAATTATATCTTTTCTATAAATCATACTTTAATGATACAAGAGAAAAGTGGATAAAAAATCACGACGTATTAAAACAAAGTGCTGAAAAAAACTGGCAAAAAATTATTCATTAAACCCATTGATATCATGAAACATAAAATCTCATTTACAATACGACTCATTGTCGCCACCATATTATTGCAATCTCTATATTTTAAGTTTGGAGGTCACGAGCAAGCCATTCATATTTTTTCAACCCTTGGTGTAGAGCCATGGGGCCGATTTCTTCTCGGTGGCATTGAACTCGTGCTGGCAATTGCAATACTTCTTCCAATGACGAAAAGTATTGCCAACACCTTAACAGGTTTGTTGATGATTGGCGCTATCGGTGCTCATTTGTTCACTCCCTTGGGGATTGTTGTTCGCTGGAACGGACAAAATGATGGAGGTCAACTGTTTGCTATGGGTGTCGTAGTGATCATCTTGTGTGTAATCGAGATGGGTATTGAAAAAAGCAGTACTTAATGCGAATGGAATAGCAATGACTTTACGAGGGTACTGGATACGTACAACAAATTATGAATTTTGGCCATTTTGGCTATTCTACATACCAGCGTATTTTTATTATGTATTTCTGGCAATCAAATCAAGATCGATACTTTATTTCACCAAACTCAACTCTGGAATGAAATTTGGCGGTGCGATACTAAGCTCCAAAATCGAAATTCTATCAAAGCTGCCAGACAGATTGATTCCCAAAACAATTTTGATAAATCCTAGTGATTCATTTGAATCGATAAATCAATGCAGACTCTTCAAGAGGATTGCGTTTCCAATCATTGCAAAGCCAGATAATGCAGAGAGAGGAAAAGGGGTGCACAAATTGGAAAATGAAAATGATCTTAAGTGTTTTATTCAAAAAATCAAACAGCAAACCTATCTCATTCAGGAATTTGTCTCCTATCCGATTGAACTGGGAATTTTAGTATATAAAACCCAGACTGGGGATTTACACATTACATCCATGTGTGAAAAGTCATTTTGCAGTGTTACAGGAAATGGAAAAAGTACGTTAGGTAACTTAATTCTTAAAGATTTCAGAGTCGCACATCGGATTCCATATTTTAAAACCAAGTATCAAGACGAGTGGAACAATGTTTTGCAAAAAGGTAAAACTGTAATTATTGAACCAATTGGAAATCATAACCTTGGAACTCGTTTTTGCAACGCAAATCACCGCATCAACAAAGATGTTTACAGATGGCTAAAAACATTTATGTCGTATTTACCTGAATTTGATTATGGTCGAATTGATATGAAAATTGCGAATTGGGAGGCCTTTAAAAATGATAAAGGCATCAAAATCCTTGAAATCAATGGGGTAAACGCAGAGCCAATTCATATCTATGATGAGAATCAAAGTATAGATCAAGCATATAAAAGCATCTTTTATCACATGAACGTGATTTATCAACTAAGCAAAGAAAAACAAATAAAAACCCCCTACTCCTTTTCTGATTTTCTAAAAGGATCTTACACAATCATTACCCAAAAAAATATCTGCTAATGAACTTCCAAAGCCACAAATCAGCACTACTTGAAATCAAAAAACTAACCATTGTACTCTCCGACGAGGTCTACTCCAGACCCTTAGACATCTTATCGGGAAGTAGCATCGGTCAGCACATGAGACATATCGTTGAGTTTTACACATGTTTGTTATCCCAACAGCAAGGACAAGTCATTAACTACGACCTACGAACACGGAATCAATTGATTGAAAAATATCCAAAATCTTGTGCATTAGCCATAGATGAAATTTTGGCTCAACTAGATGAATTCGAATCAGACTTCGAATCAAAACCGCTGCGATTTGAAAATTGTAATCTTGAGACTGACATGGAGTTCAGTGGAATTACAACTTCTTACAAAAGAGAACTGGTATATTGCCTAGACCACTGCATACATCATCAATATTTTATCAAAATCGGACTGATTTCTCTTGAACTCGGACATTATCTTCACGAAGACTTTGGCATTGCTCCTTCCACCCTAATGCACCGTAAATCCTAATGTGTATTCTCAGTTATGCCCCAACAAATGATGGTTTTGTGTTGACTTTTAACAGAGACGAAGTTTACAATCGAGTAGCCAAACCGCCAGAGCAATACATCGTTGACAATCAAAAACTTATATTTCCAAAAGACACAAAATCTGGTGGCTCTTGGATCGGTGTTAACGTAACAAAGTCTGTTGTTGGGTGCATACTAAATGCGAAGGGAAGATCACCTAAAATTCCATCAAATAGCAGGGGTAACTGTTTTATTTATCAGCTAATCCAAGGCAAAGCAAATCTTTACGAAAACGAACTGCATGATATCGCCCCGTTTACACTTCTATCTTTTTGTTTGCACACGCAAGTCATCACACAAAATCATTGGGACGGTTTGCATCTCAAACGGAACAAACGTATAATGTCCACTCCATTTATCTTATGCTCTAACAGTTTATATGAAAATGCGATAAAGAAAAAATTGAAAGCTGAATTCAACTCTCTAATTGCAAACAAATCAGAGATTGAAACCAGGACCTCAACCTTTCATAAAAAGTATTTTTTTTACAAAAATCATCCAATATACCTGAAGAGGAATAATAATATCCAAACAGTGAGCATGACGACAATATTGAAAAATAAGAATGGGTTAAGGTTAAACTATACAAATTTGATGGAGAACACAGAACATACAATTCAGCTCTAATACGCCTTTGCAAAAAGCACACGCTGACTTGAGGGTTTACCAGAATAAATACATTTGCCTTCCTTCTTCTCAGTGTCAATGGGAATACAGCGAATGGTCGCCTTGGTTTCTTGTTTGATTTTCATTTCTGTCTCTGCAGTTCCATCCCAATGAGCTGAAATGAACCCCCCTTTGTCCTCTAATATCTTTTTAAAGTCCTCATAAGAATCACAAACTGTGGTATGACTTTCGCGAAACGCAAGTGCCCGATCAAACAAATTGCTCTGAATTTCGGAAAGAAGGTTATTGACATGTGAAGCTAAATCGTCTTGAGAAACAAAAGACTTGGTCAAATTATCTCGGCGAGCCAGCTCAACTGTACCTTTTTCAATGTCTTTTGGTCCAATTCCCAGTCGAATGGGAACTCCCTTAAGCTCATAATCATTAAATTTATAACCAGGAGTGTGGGTGTCACGATCATCGAGCTTAACTCGGACGCCTGCTGCATCTAAATCCTCATAAAGTTTTTTGGCTTGGCTCAACACCATGTTTTTCTGGTCTTCTCCTTTATAAATTGGCACGATAACAACCTGAAATGGAGCGAGATTAGGTGGAAGCACCAAACCCTTGTCATCGCTATGAGTCATAATCAATGCTCCCATCAATCGTGTAGATACGCCCCAAGAAGTCGCCCATACATATTCTAATCCGCCTTCTTTGTTTGCAAATTTCACATCAAATGCTTTAGCAAAATTTTGGCCTAAAAAGTGGGCCGTTCCCGCTTGCAAAGCTTTCCCGTCCTGCATAAGGGCCTCAATGCAATAAGTTTCGATTGCACCTGCAAAGCGTTCACTCTCCGATTTGGTTCCTTGAATCACAGGAATGCCCATAAAATCTTCAACAAACTTTGCGTAGATTTCATTCATTTGAATGGTTTCAGCAACTGCCTCCTCCTTGGTTGAATGTGCTGTATGACCTTCTTGCCATAAAAATTCAGCTGTACGTAAAAACAAACGCGTCCTCATTTCCCAACGAACTACATTGGCCCACTGGTTGAGAAGAATCGGTAGGTCTCTGTAAGACTGAATCCAATTTTTATAGGTGTTCCAAATAATTGCCTCACTTGTGGGTCTTACAATAAGTTCTTCATCCAGCTTGGCATTTGGATCAACACGTAGTTTTCCCGCATTGTCAGGGTCGTTTTCCAAACGATAGTGGGTAACGATTGCACATTCTTTCGCAAAGCCCTCTGCATTTTTTTCTTCGGCTTCAAACAGGCTTTTTGGCACAAATAAAGGAAAATATGCATTGGAATGTCCCGAGTCTTTAAACATCTTGTCCAACTCTCTTTGCATACGTTCCCATATCGCATAGCCATAGGGTTTAATTACCATGCATCCGCGGACAGCTGAGTTTTCTGCTAAATCTGCTCGAACAACAAGTTCGTTGTACCACTTAGAATAATCTTGGCTCCGTGTTGTTAAATTTTGCCCCATTTTTAGTTTGGCATAGAATTTGAAATGTTAATTTTAGCAAAGCTAATTAAATTTGAAGAGTTTAACCCGCAATCCTGTCATTATGAAAACACAAGTTTCCAACACCCCATTTATTTTGTTGCCCTTGTTTGCTGTTTTGTTTCTAATCACTAGTTGTGGGTCTTTCAGTCCAATTGGATACTACAATGACGGGATTTATGGCGATGCTCCTCCTCCAAAAAAACAATACAGTAACAATACTGATGGTAAGTATTATAAAAAGTATTTTGGAGATAAAGCAAAAGAATTAGTTGACAATAACCAAGATGCGGAAATAGATTCGCTTTCATCGCCCACACAAAGCAATCGAAATATAGACAATATCAACATCAATTTATATGGCTATGGATCGCATGGGGTTTATCATGATTACAACTATCATTGGAACGACTATTATTATCGGCCGTGGTGGAGACATAATCGATATCGACCTTGGCATTCTTGGTCGTATTACTACGAGCCTTATTATTACGGGTGGTCGTATCACAGCCCTTACAACGCTTATAACCCTTATTACTACTACGGATACAACCCCTATTACCATTCTTACGGATCGAGTTACTACACAAATCCAAATCAGTATGTAGCAAGTAGCGGTCGTCGTGGCGCCCCAGTAAGAGGAACTTCTAACTTGAGAAATAATTCCATAAACTCGTCGAGTGAAGACGGCTATAGCATTCAACGACGCTCTCCAAATGGTAGCATCAGCACAGTAAACTATAATGTAGGACGGCGTACATCGAGCAGCGCACCGAGTTCGACAGCAAAAGAGAGTCAACAAAACAATGCATCTGATTTTATGACGCGAAATTACTCAACCAAGCGGAATTATAGGTCGAGTTCGAATCGCAGCAACCTCTCTGACTCAAACAATTCATACCAATCTAAACGGACAAGGTCATCGAATGATAATTACAATACATCTAGTTCAAGTAATCGATCGTACAGTTCTGGAAACTCAAGCAACTCTAGGAAATCTAGTAGCTCAAGAAGTTCAAGTGGATCATCGTCCAGGTCATCCAGTAGTGGTAGAAGATAAATAAACTAATTCCTTATTAATGAAAATCCGAATATTTCCTTTTATCACTTTATTTTTGAGTTTTTGGACATTACCCGCTCAAAATCTCGATTTAGTTTACAACATCACTCAGGAGAACATCAGTGGAAACTCACGTTTTGAAGCGATGTCAGGTGCTTTTGGCGCATTGGGAGGCAATCTCTCTGCAATTCATACCAATCCTGCAGCGAGTGCCGTATTCAATGCCAATCAATTTGGCTTGAGTACCTCTACACAATCAACCACAAACAATACTTCATATTTCGGCACTTCTACTCCCACTGAAAACCGAAATAGTGGACTCAACCAGATTGGTGGCGTATTGTTATTGAAAAACAACAATTCAGAAATGGCATGGAAAAAAATTGCCTTTGGATTTAACGCACAAATGCAAAGCTCTTACAACAATACGATTCAAATTAACGGCACGAACTCTGAGAATGGTTTGGATACCTATTTTCTGGATTATGCAGCTGGAAAAGATGGGGGCGTGTTTGGGTTAAATGATGACGAAACAGTCCGAGGTGTTTATCAATTTTTTGGAGAGTCTACTGGGCATGGTTTTGAATATCAACAGGCGTTTTTAGGATACCAAGGGTATATCTTTGATTACTTGGAAGAAGAAGGTCAGTTTGTTTCCAATGCGATTTATTCTTCCGTTCAACACAATCACAAAATTCAGACAAGTGGAGACAAATGGGATATGGCATTTACCCTTTCGGGGCAATATAATGATTGGTTATACCTGGGAGCAAATATGAATATTTCTGGAATTGAATACCGCCAAATCAGTTCAACAACAGAAAGTGGCTATGACGCAGACTCCCCTTTGCTTGAAACCTATTTTCAAAACGAGCTTTATACCTATGGTGGTGGCGTTTCTTTACAATTTGGTGCCATTGCCACGCCAAACAAAAACATTCGATTGGGAGCCAGCTATAAATCGCCGACTTGGTATTCGTTGAAAGATGAGTTTTCACAGTTTTTGGAAACAAAATCAAATGATGTTGATGGAAAATCATTCAATGATGTCATCGACTTGAGAAATACCGTAAATGTTTACGAAGATTATACCATCAAAACGCCAAGTGAACTGCGTGGAAGTTTGGCATATATTTTTGGCACAAGGGGGTTGATCTCATTTGATTATACCTTAAAGAACTATCAAAACACACATATTGGGCCCAACGATAATGATGTGTTTATTGCTCTCAATGATCAAATCGATCAAAACTGGACTTCAACATCAAGCTACCGAATCGGGGGTGAATATCGACAAGGCGGTGTGAGTCTTCGGGCAGGTTACCATCTTGAAGAGACCCCATACACCAATACGAACATCCTAGGAGATCGCTCAGGATATTCTTTCGGAATAGGATTTAATTTCAAGTCGAGTGTTATCAATTTATCTGTGCTAAACAGTGAGCAACGTCGAAGCTATCAACTCTACGACACTGGGCTGGTTGATCGTGCGGGTAATGACATCGATTCACAGCAATTTACCGTGAGTTGGAACTTCAAGTTTTAGCAGAAATAAAGCCTTGTCAACGTAATCTTATAAATAAGTATCTTTGTATTCTATATGGATGCAATGAAATTTGACAAATTACTACAAGAAACCTTAGAAGACTTTGACGCGAACGACCACCAAAGCAGTTCGGCAGAGACGCCTTTACGTGAAGATGCTTTTGAGCTATCCGATGAAGAAAAAATCTCTCGTATAGAAAAAGATGTTGCAAATATCTTGGAAACGATAGGAATGGATATGACTGACGATAGTCTGAAGGGAACGCCAAAGCGAGTGGCAAAAATGTTTGTCCAAGAAGTGTTTGGAGGCCTTAACCCCAAAAACTCTCCTAAACTATCCACTTTTGATAACAAGTACAAGTATGGTCATATGTTGGTAGAGAAAAACATTACGCTTTACTCGACTTGTGAACACCATTTATTACCCATCGTAGGAAAGGCGCATGTTGCCTATATTTCTAACGGGACTGTGATTGGGCTATCCAAAATGAATCGAATTGTTGATTTCTTTGCCAAAAGACCCCAGGTACAAGAGCGTCTCACTCGTCAGGTTGTGCACATGCTTCAGTCTGCCCTTGAAACCAAAGATGTGGCTTGTGTAATCGACGCAAAACACCTGTGTGTCAATTCGAGAGGGATTCGCGATGTGGATTGCAGCACAATTACTGCAGAATTTGGTGGCGCATTCAATAAGCCAGAAGTCAAAAAAGAATTTTTAGAATACATCCGGCTAGAAACCGCATTCTAAACGATCATGAAATCCATTGAAGAACAGCGTATTCAATTTTACAACTCCCTAAGCGGAACCAAAGAGGAATTTGTGCCCCTTCACGGGAATATGGTTGGGATGTATGTTTGTGGACCAACCGTTTACAACAATGTTCACCTTGGAAATTGCAGAACCTTTATCTCATTTGATATCATCTTTAGATACCTAAAGTACTTGGGTTATAAAGTGAGATATGTACGCAATATTACAGATGCAGGGCATTTGGAAAATGACGCTGATGAAGGGGAAGACCGTATTGCTAAGAAAGCGAGAATTGAGGAGATTGAACCCATGGAAGTGGTTCAAAAATACACAGTTGATTTTCACAAAACACTTGCCAAATTCAACACCCTCCCGCCGAGTATTGAGCCAACCGCTACTGGACATATTGTCGAACAGATCGAGTTGGTCAAACAGATCTTGGATGCTGATTTTGCTTACGAAGTAGAGGGCTCGGTTTACTTTGATGTGTTGAAATTCAATGAAAGTTCGACATACGGAAAACTCAGTGGGCGAAAGCTTGAAGATATGATCCACAATACCCGCGAGACAAGTGGTCAAAGCGAAAAGCGTAATCCACAAGACTTTGCGTTATGGAAAAAAGCACAACCCGAACACATTATGCGCTGGCCTTCGCCATGGGGCGATGGTTTTCCAGGTTGGCATTTGGAGTGTACTGCGATGAGCACCAAGTATCTTGGCAAACAATTTGATATCCACGGAGGGGGTATGGATCTTAAATTCCCTCATCACGAGTGCGAGATCGCACAGGGTGAAGCCGTTTCCAATTGTTCTCCCGCCAATTATTGGGTACACGCAAATATGCTGACCCTGAATGGTAAAAAAATGGCAAAAAGTACAGGAAATAACATTTTACCTGATGAAATTTTTAGTGGAGAAAATGAAATCATGAAGCGTCCTTTCTCCCCCACTGTCACTCGATTTTTTATGCTCCAAGCGCATTATCGATCAGTCCTTGATTTCAGCAATGATGCCATGCTTGCGTCTGAAAAAGGGTTTTCAAAATTGATGCAAGGGCTATCCCTTCTCGATTCACTCGATACTGCTAAGGAAACGACTGGCTTCGACCTTGATAAATGGAGGCAAAAGTGCCACAATGCCATGAATGACGACTTTAATACGCCTATCCTTATCGCTAATATGTTTGATGCGGTCAAATTTGTACAAAATGTCAATGACGGGAGAGAGACCATTACCAAAGAGGATTTAAGTGCCCTACAGACAACACTTCATAACTTTGTGTATGATGTGCTCGGACTAACCAAAGAAGAACAGGGAAGTGATCATTATTTAGAAGACGCGCTAAACCTGCTGATTGAACTTCGAAATGATGCGAGAAAACGTAAGGACTTTGCTACCTCTGACAAAATTCGCGATGAACTCTCAAAAGCTGGAATTGTATTACAAGATGGCACTCAAGAAACCACTTTTACCCTGAAATAGTGAAAAGAGTTTTGATTTTTCCATTCTTGGTCTGTATCAAAATTTACCAAACTTCGATCTCCCCTTTTTTTCCAGCAACATGTCGGTTCGATCCAAGTTGCTCGCATTATGCCTTTGAATCACTCCAAAAACACGGGTTGTGGAAGGGACTCCGCTTATCGATCAAACGGATTGGAAAATGTCATCCATGGGGTGGAAAAGGCTATGACCCTGTACCCTAATCAATCGGCTCCAAAATAGTATATTTACAAAAATTCCAGTTATGATTTTATACAAGTTCGAGTGGGCGCCTAGTGAAACCATTTTCAAAATTGGATCGTTTGGTCTTCATTACTATAGCTTGATGTTTGTCATTGCTTTTGCAGTTGGCTACTACATGATGCGAAAATTTTATCGCCATGAAAAAGTTTCTGAAGAATATCTCGAGCCCTTGTTTGTTTTTACCATCGTCGGTACATTGCTTGGAGCTCGTCTAGGTGAGGTATTCTTCTACAATTGGGATTATTATCAAAACAACTTGGCCGAAATTCTTTTGCCAATAAAAGTTACTCCTGAAGGGGTGGAATTTACTGGTTACCGAGGGTTAGCAAGTCATGGTGCTGCCATTGGGATAATCACTTCTCTCTATTTGTATCAAAGAAAATATTCCTATAAGCCTTTGCTTTGGATTTTGGATCGTTTGGGCATTACAGTAGCATTTGCAGGAATTTTTATCCGTATTGGAAACTTCTTTAACTCTGAGATTGTTGGGCTGTACAGCAAGAGTGATTTTGGAGTTGTTTTTCTAAACAGAGGTGAGATACTTCCACGACATCCTGTGCAGCTTTATGAATCTTTTGGCTACCTGATTGTGTTTCTTATTCTTCGTCACTTGTATTGGAAGACGAATCGAAAAGATCAAACTGGCTACCTCTTTGGCGCCTTTTTTATCTTGTTATTTGGTGTGCGATTTATCACAGAATATGTAAAAGAAAGTCAAGGTGGGTTCGAAACATCACTTGGACTCCTGTCAACTGGGCAATGGTTGAGCATCCCACTTATTCTTATTGGGTTTTACCTCGTAAAAAGAGCTCAGTCAAAGGTCAAATCAGCTTAGTCCTCCTTTTTTTCTTCGAGTGATTTGTTGCTGAGTGTATCAAACATAATAGGTGTTGCGATAAACATCGAAGAATAGGTACCAACAATGACACCAACAATCAAAGCAAACATAAATCCACGAATCGCCTCACCGCCAAACAAAAAAATAGCAAGCAACACGACTAGTGTAGTCAACGAAGTGTTCAATGTTCGACTTAAGGTGCTGTTCAATGCGCCATTGACCGTTTGATTATACGGCCAACTGCTATGTGCTTTTGCGTATTCACGAATGCGGTCAAATACAACAACGGTATCGTTTAGAGAATACCCAATCACGGTAAGTATGGCAGCGATGAAAGCCTGATTGATTTCCATATTAAATGGCATAAACGTATAGGTTAAAGAGAATATCCCCAAAACCAACAACACATCGTGGAATACGGCAGCAACCGCTCCAAGGGAAAATTGCCACTTTCTGAATCGCAATAAAATGTACAAGAATACTACGATAAGCGAACCGAATACAGCCAAGAAGGAATTGTTTTTGATGTCATCGGCAATTGTCGGTCCGACTTTAATAGATGACATAATCCCGATTTGTTTTTCTTCACTCGTGGTTACAAAACTGTCATAGTCTGTACCGTCAGGTAGATAGGTTTGTAAAGCACCGTACATCAACTGTTGGATTTCATCATCTACGTCAGCACCTTCGACATCGACTTTGTAATTTGTGGTGATTTTTAACTGGTTATCGTTACCAAAAATTTTCGCTTCGGCATTTCCTAAGACCGCAACGAGGTCGGACTGCACTTCAGCTGAGTTGATGGCTTTATCGAATCGCACAGTATAAGATCTCCCGCCGACAAAATCTACCCCTTGGTTCAGACCATTGGTAAACAAAGAAGTCACTGCAATGACTATGAGTAAACCTGAAAGGATATAGGAAAATTTTCGTTTTTCTAGGAAAGAGATTGTCAAATTTCGAAACAAATTTTTAGTTACAGAGGTAGAAAAATGCAGTGCTTTCTTTTTTGCAACTCGAGAGTCAACTAAGATTCTTGTGATAAAGATCGCTGTGAACAAAGAGGTGGCGATACCAATCAATAGGGTTGTTGCAAATCCTTTAATCGGACCTGTTCCAAATAAGAATAAAATTAATGCGGTTAAGCCAGTTGTAATATTAGCATCTAAGATGGATGAAAGGGCATTTTGAAATCCATCAGAAACGGACAGTTTCAATCCCTTTTCTCTTGTCAGCTCTTCTCTGATTCTCTCAAAAATTAGTACGTTGGCATCAACAGACATTCCGATAGTTAACACAATACCAGCAATACCTGGTAGAGTCAGTACAGCTCCTAAACCGGCAAGGATACCGAAAATCAAAATGAGGTTTAATGTCAGAGCTATGTCTGCATAAAGTCCTGCGCGACCATAATAAAACATCATCCACACCAAAACGAGAAGTAAAGCAATTACAAAAGAGTTGATTCCACTTTTAATGGCTTCAGCACCTAAAGATGGGCCGATGATTTCAGATTGGATAATTTCAGCTGCAGCTGGAAGTTTACCAGCACGCAGTACATTGGCCAAGTCGGTTGCTTCATTAACTGTAAACTGACCAGATATTTCGGAACGCCCACCAGAAATAGCACCTTTAGAAACTCCTGGTGCAGAGTAGACCAAGTTATCGAGAACGATGGCGATGTTTCCGTTTTCACGAAAAGCTTTACCTGTCATTTCCTCCCAAGTACGAGCTCCTTTTGCATTCATTTGCATGCTTACCGCTGGGGAATTGAATTGGTCATAGGTACTTCGCGCATCAACAATCACACTACCGCCTAATGGAGGTGTGTTTGTACGATTGGATCGAATAGCATACAGGTCGATGAGTTCGGAGTTGGAGTCAGTTTTACTCCATAAAAATTTTGTAAACCTAAGTTCGGCTGGTAACAAATTTCTCACCTCTGACCGCTGGAGATAGCTATCAAAAGTTCCTTTGTCTTTTTCTGCAATACGAACAAGAACAGGTCCAGGAAAATCGATATCAACGACTAGGTCAAAAATGGGGTTTTGAATAACAGATACCGAATCTTGTTGTGTCTCAATATCAGCCAACAAATCATCGATTTCTGAATTGTCATCTTGTGGTTTTTCGGCTGTATCCTGAACAATCGTTTGCTTTAAAAGCTCATTTGCTTGGAACAAAAATGAGGTCAACTTATCTTTTGATTCGGTTTCCCAAAATTCAAGTTGTGCAGTACTTTGCAATAAGTTTTTGACACGCTCAATATCACGTGCTCCCGGAAGTTCGACGAGTATACGCCCAGAATTCCCTAGTCGTTGAATATTCGGCTGGGTAACGCCAAATTTATCGATTCGCTTACGCAAAACTTCGAAGGCAGAAACAATGGACTCGTCAATTTTAGTGCGGATAATTGGCCTTACCTCATCATCGGTCATGTCAATCCGAATGTCGTCACTCAAGGTTCGATTCGCAAAAATGCTTGGGCTAGCCAGATTTTGATCACCTTTAAGAGATTCAAACGCTGTAAAAAAGCTTTCAACATAGCTTTCGTCTGATGACTTTTGAAGTTCATCAGCTTGAGCAAGCGACTGATTGAATAACGGACTTCGTGTATTTTCAGCTAAACCTTTTAAAATATCTTTCACAGAAATTTGCAGGATCACATTAATGCCCCCTTTCAGGTCAAGGCCTTTATTGAGTTCTCTGACCTTAGCATTGGTATACCCAAAATGCTGATCTGTTGAAACAGAATCGAGATACAGACGTTCTGTGGCGTTGAGAGCATCAAAATAGTTTGGTGTGTTCTCATCGACCTTTTCTAAGGCATAGGCACGAGCGTTGTCTTCGGTTCGATTGACAATAAGTGTGAAAGAGAGTTGATAAATACTTACCAACACAAATAATACGGCGAATAATTTAACCAGTCCGTTATTTTGCATGATCGTTTGTTTTAATCAAAAAGCAAGCAAATATAACGCTTACTTCTGATACATCTATAATTGTTTGTTTTACTTGAGAATTCCTGAAAGTGCTTCATTCATCGTCCGCACAGCTGAGGCACTTTTATCAAAACTAGCTGACTCCTTATCATTTAAATTTAAATCTATGATTTTTTCCCATCCATCTCTCCCGATGATAGTTGGAACTCCGATACAGATATCCGACTGACCGTATTCCCCATCGAGCATCACTGAACAGGGAATAATTCGTTTTTGATCGTGTAAAATACTATTGACAAGATAGGCAACCGATGCACCAGGGGCATACCATGCCGAAGTGCCAAGTAACTTCGTCAATGTTGCTCCCCCAACCATCGTTGCAGCAGCGACCTCTTCTAATTTTTCTGTGCTGAGAATCGTCGAAATTGGAATTCCGTTGTAGGTAGCAAGTCGGGTTAGCGGGATCATAGTTGTATCGCCATGGCCACCAATGACCATGCCGTGAATATCATTGGCAGGCTTTTCTAAAGCCAAAGACAAATAGGTTCTAAAGCGGCTGCTGTCTAGAGCTCCGCCCATGCCAATCACTTTATTTTTCGGCAAGCCAGTGGCTTTGAGCGTCAAATAGGTCATGGTGTCCATCGGATTTGAGACAACTACTATTACGGTATCAGGGGAATGAGTCAGTACTTGATCGGCAACACTCTTGACGATTCCTGCATTGATACCAATGAGTTCCTCACGTGTCATTCCTGGCTTACGAGGGACCCCAGAAGTAATAACAACGACATCGCTATTTGCTGTTTTTGCATAATCTGAGGTGGTACCAGTGATTTTGGTGTTAAATCCTAAGGTAGTGGCTGTTTGCATCATATCGAGGGCCTTCCCTTCTGCAAACCCCTCTTTGATATCGAGTAAAACAACCTCACTCGCCATGCCTTGATAGGCAATTGCATCTGCACAAGTGGCACCGACATTACCAGCGCCAACAATGGTTACTTTCATTTTATGTTAATGTATCGGTTATTATTATGTCTTTGTTTTTTCCTTAGGCGTCGATATTCGCATATTTTGCATTTTTCTCGATAAACTCCCTACGTGGGGGTACTTCATCACCCATCAGCATTGAGAAAATACGATCTGCTTCACCACCATTATCGATCGTAACTTGTCGAAGCGTTCGATGCTCGGGGTTCATCGTGGTTTCCCATAACTGAATCGCATTCATCTCTCCTAAACCTTTATAACGCTGAACGGAGCTTCCTTGACCAAACTCATTTTGCAATAGTTCGCGCTGGTCATCACTCCAAGCGTATTGCTGTTTTCCACCTTTTTTAACAAGGTATAGCGGTGGTGTAGCAATGTAGATGTATCCATTTTCGATAAGCTCACGCATATAGCGGAAGAAAAAAGTCAAAATGAGGGTTGAAATATGGCTCCCATCAACGTCGGCATCACACATAATCACAATTTTGTGATAGCGCAACTTTTCTAAATTCAACGCTTTGCTGTCCTCTTCTGTTCCTATCGTAACGCCCAAAGCGGTATAGATATTGCGAATCTCTTCGTTTTCAAAGACTTTATGTTGCATTGCCTTCTCGACGTTGAGAATTTTACCTCGTAAGGGAAGAATCGCTTGAAAATGACGATCCCGACCTTGCTTGGCGGTTCCACCTGCGGAGTCACCCTCAACCAAAAAAACTTCGCATTCTGCGGGGTCTTGAGAAGCGCAATCTGATAATTTTCCAGGCAGACCTCCTCCACTCATTACCGTTTTTCGCTGTACCATCTCCCGTGCTTTACGAGCAGCGTGTCGGGCTTGCGCCGCAAGAATAACCTTCTCAACAATGATTCTTGCATCGTTCGGGTTTTCTTCCAAATAATTTTCAAGCATTTCAGAAACAGCTTGAGAAACTGCCGAATTAACTTCTCTATTCCCAAGTTTTGTTTTGGTCTGACCCTCAAACTGGGGCTCTGCAACCTTAACAGAGACAATTGCTGTCAATCCTTCTCTAAAGTCATCCCCTGAAATTTCAAATTTCAACTTATCAAGCATTCCAGAAGCATCTGCATACTTTTTCAACGTTGAAGTCAGTCCTCTTCGAAATCCAGATAAATGTGTACCTCCCTCATGGGTATTGATATTGTTGACGTATGAATGCAAATTTTCATTGAATGAGGTGTTGTAAACCATCGCAACTTCAACAGGAATATCGTTTTTTGATCCCTCCATGGCAATCACATCGGCGATTAATGGCTCACGATTCGCATCCAAAAAACGTATAAATTCTCGTAACCCCTCTTTGGAGTGAAACAACTCACCCTCTTCATTTGGGTCTTTTCCTCGTAAATCAATCAGATGAACTGAGATCCCTTTGTTTAGATATGCGAGTTCACGAAGCCTTCCAGCGAGGGTATCGTAATTAAATTCAATTGTTTGTTTGAAAATGGTCGAGTCTGGCCGAAAAGTGACTACAGTACCTGTTTTGTCTGTTTTGCCAGTGTTTTTAACTGGGTAAAGCGCCTTTCCACGTTCATACTCTTGTTCCCAAATTTCTCCATCAAGATGAACGGTTGCATGCAAATGTTCTGACAACGCATTAACGCACGATACACCGACCCCGTGAAGACCTCCAGAAACTTTATAGGAATCCTTGTCAAACTTTCCCCCGGCACCAATTTTTGTCATGACAACTTCAAGAGCCGAAACGCCCTCTTTTTTATGAATACCAACGGGAATACCTCGACCGTTATCTTCGACAGTTAATGATTGGTCAGCGTTGATAATTACCGTGATTTCATCACAGTGCCCAGCTAGGGCTTCATCAATAGAGTTATCGACGACTTCATAGACCAAATGGTGCAATCCACGAACGCCCACATCCCCGATGTACATGGAGGGTCGTTTTCGAACGTGTTCCATGCCCTCTAGAGCCTGAATACTATCTGCTGAATATTGATTTTTTTGGTTGTTTTCACTCATAGTTCTTTGGCAATTTATTTAACTAAATCACAATCTATCAAAGATACTTTTTATTGAGGAAAATTAACCGATAGAGCGGACCCTAAAAACGTCAAGTTATTAACAATGAGGTGTGAAAAAAAAGGGACTAATATGCGTCATTGTGAACTGCTCCAATTGCGCGTCCTGAGGGTTCATTCATATTTTGAAAAGAAGCATCCCAAGCAAGGGCTGTTGGTGTGCTGCAAGCAACAGATGGCACAGAGGGAACGGTTAAAGCCGCAGTCTCTGAGGGGAAATGCTCTTCAAAAATCGATCGATAATAATATTCTTCTTTGGTTCTTGGAGGTTGCGTTGGAAAACGGTGATGCACAACTTCCATGTCGGTGTCGCTCACTTCTCTTTCAACGACTTCTTTTAAGCTGTCAATCCAGTTATACCCTACCCCATCGCTAAATTGTTCTTTTTGACGCCAAGCAACGCTCTCTGGTAAGTATTGTTCGAAAGCTTTTCGAAGTACCCATTTCTCCATGCGTTCGGGTGTAATCATCTTGTCTTTTGGATTGATTCGCATCGCTACATCCATAAACTCTTTGTCTAAAAATGGAACACGACCTTCAATTCCCCAAGCTGCTAGTGATTTGTTGGCGCGCAAACAGTCATATTGATACAATTTATCAAGTTTACGAACGGTTTCGTCATGAAACTCTTTCGCATCAGGAGCTTTGTGAAAATATAAATACCCCCCAAAGACCTCATCAGCACCCTCACCAGAGAGGACCATCTTAATCCCCATCGACTTGATTACTCGTGCCAAGAGGTACATTGGCGTTGATGCCCGAACTGTCGTGATATCGTATGTCTCCAGGTGATAAATAACATCTCGTATTGCATCAAGTCCTTCTTGTACAGTAAAGGTTACTTCGTGATGAACCGTTTCGATGTGTTTGGCTACCTTTTGGGCAGCTGCCAAATCTGGCGAACCTTCAAGACCAACAGAAAAAGAGTGTAATTGAGGCCACCACGCATCCTTCTCATCGTCTGACTCAACTCGTTTTTTTGCAAACTTTTTTGCCAATGCAGAAGTGATTGATGAATCCAAACCACCTGATAGGAGAACGCCATATGGGACGTCACTCATCAGCTGTCTATGGACCGCATCTTCCAATGCTTGCTGCAACTCATCAATGTCAGTTTTGTTGTTTTCCACAACCCCATAGTCTCGCCAATCTCGATCATACCACTGTGTCAGCTCGCCTTTGGAACTGTCATAATAATGTCCAGGAGGAAAGACTTCAATCGTCGTGCAAACTCCCTCTAAGGATTTAAGCTCAGAGGCAAAATATAGAGTTCCATTGGCATCCCAGCCCATATAAAGAGGAATAATCCCCATGTGATCGCGGGCAGCAAAAAAGGTATTTTTATCTGCATCATAGAGTACAAAAGCAAATATCCCGTTAAGCTCGTCAACAAAATTAACACCTTTGTCTTGGTATAATGCAAGTATAACCTCGCAATCAGAACCTGTTTGGTATGCATAATTGGAAGTTTGTTTGCGCAATTCTCGATGGTTGTAAATCTCGCCATTTGCTGCTAGGATAAGCTGTTTGTTCTTACTGTATAAAGGTTGCTTTCCAGATGCTGGGTCAACAATAGCTAAGCGTTCATGGGCCAATATTGCATGTTTAGTAACATAAATACCGCTCCAATCTGGACCACGATGTCGAATCTGTTTCGACATAGACAAGAGTTGTGGACGTAGCCCATCAATTTCAATTTTATCATTGTAAGCACAAACAATACCGCACATATCAAATTTTTTGACAAAGATATATTTTGTGTATATAATTAAAAGAGAAACCTGTATTTTTATAACTATTTTATACTAAAAATTCAATTTTAATATAATTTTTATGTTTTATAGATAAAAAATAAGTGAAAAAGTTTAAGATTGTTTGTGTGATAGTTTTTAATTTAGAGGGCTAAATCATGGATAAACACATAATTTCGTTTGAGGGCGCCACGATCTCACAAGATAAAAAAGTGGTACTACGTGACGTTTCATTTACACTTGATCCAGGTGCTTTTGTTTATCTTATTGGCAGAACAGGTACTGGAAAAAGTAGTCTGCTAAAGACACTCTATGGTGACATCAAGCTCCGAGAGGGAAAAGGGAAAGTTGTTGATCGTGACTTGCTAAAGATGCGAGAGCGACATATTCCAGATTTACGACGGCAACTTGGCGTTGTTTTTCAAGATTTTCAACTTCTTTCTGATCGCAGTGTAGAGCGAAACCTCGACTTTGTGTTGCGGGCAACGGGTTGGAAATCAGCTGACAAACGAACAGAACGTATTCATAAGGTATTGGAGGCTGTGGGACTTGAAGACAAACTCAAGTTCTTCCCACATGAACTTTCGGGTGGAGAGCAACAACGAATTGCGATTGCGCGTGCTTTGCTCAACGAGCCAAAGCTCATCTTGGCCGACGAGCCAACGGGCAATTTAGATCCAATTACGAGCGAAGAAGTGATGAAACTACTCCATGAAATCAACCAACATGGAACAACGATTTTGATGGCGACGCATGATTTTGGGTTGATATCAAAATTTCCCAAAAGAACCTTGATGTGTGAGGATCAACAAGTGGTTGAGGTAAAATCAAAATCCTAAGTCTTGTTATCCATTTGCATTCCGACTTATAACACTGATTGCTCAGCATTGTTAGATATTTTGGCAAAGCAGATTGCGCAAATCGAAGAAACTGTAGAGGTTTTAGTCTGTGATGATTTTTCGACAGATTATGTCCGTAAGAATCAAGAAGCTTGTGAACGAAATGGGTTTTCTTTTTTTGAAAATACGTCGAATTTGGGTTGTATTTCAACAAGGATAAAATTGGCCAAAAAGAGTAGTTTTAATTGGCTGCTTTTTGTAGATGCCGACATGTTACCAAAGACAGATGAATATGTAATTCAATACACAAATTTCATCACATTTAACAAAGCTGACATTGCAATTGGTGGCTGTTGTTATGCAAACGAAATAAAACCATTTAACCTCCGTTTAAGGTATGGGAGGAATCGTGAGGAAATAAGTGCCGAAAAGAGACAGTTGAATCCATACAACTCAATTTTATTTGGAAACGTTTTGATAAAAAAACAATTATTTAATGTAGTTTTTGATAACTTTAAGGACAAGGCTTATGGAGAAGACATTTACTTGTCTTCATCTCTAAAATCATTAAATAAAAAAGTAGTTCATTTACAAAACGAAGCATATCACTTGGGACTTGAAAACAACAGAGAATTTGTCAAAAAAATTCAAAAATCTGGAGAGATGCATGCCAAACTTGATTCCAACTCTTCATTAAATTTATACCATATCAAACTTGTAAGAACATATTCTCTTTTAAAAAGATACAAGTTAAACAACCCGTTGAAATTAGCCCTAACGATCACAAGTCCATTTCTTAAAACAGTGTTATATGTATTTGGGGCGCCTATACTTTTTGTTGATTTGCTGAGATTATTCTATTTCTTAAAAGCAAAGTAAATGGAGGTCTATTTTTCAGTTGTGATACCGCTATATAACAAGGAGGCATATGTTGCAAAAACCCTAGGCAGTGTGCTAAGTCAGACTTATCAAAACTTTGAAGTTATCATTGTAGATGACTGCTCGACCGATAACAGTTTAAGTGTAGTTGAGAAAATTGATAATAACAGAATTAAGATTATTAAACACAATAAAAATAAAGGGCTTTCTGCATCTAGAAATACAGGGATAAAAGCAGCAACACACTCTTACATCGCTTTCTTAGATGCAGATGATCACTGGGACTCTATCTATTTGGAAACGATCGGAAACCTTATAAAAGAATATCCAAACGAGTCTATTTTTGCAACTCGTTACAGAGAAAATTTGAAGGGCAAAAAATTTGAGCCGAAATCAAAAATTCCTCTTAGCTCAAAAGAAAAGTCCCTAATAGTGAATGATTTTTTTAAAATAAACCTCGGACGTTTGATTCTCACACAAAGTTGTGTTGTGGTAAACAAAAGTGTTTTTCAGCAAGTAGGAAACTATGACGAGAACGTGACTTTTGCCGAGGATATTGATTTTTTTATTCGTTGCTTTTCTGTTTATAACCTTGCATACTGTAATGATATTTGCCATACTCAAAACACTGGATTATCAGGCAGTTTGACTCAGAGCTCAACCAAAAACAAAATTTACCCCTTGTTAGAAAAATATCTCGGCGGACCAACATCCTTAGAGAAGTTTATACACTTCAATATGTACTGTTTTTGTCAAAAAATAAAAGCTGAAAAAAGATTCGAGGACATGAAAATTTTTCGAAAAAAAATAGATCTCAAATTTTTGAATTTTACGCAACGCGTTTTATTATTATCTCCACTGTTTGTTTACAAGCCAATAATCATTTTTAAGAAAATTGTAAAGTCATTTGGAATTGAACTAAATACCTATTGAAATGATAAAGCTATCGGTTCACATGATGACCTATAATTGTGAAAACTATATTGATCAGTCACTGAAATCGGTTCTTCGACAAAAAACAACATTCCCGTTCGAAATCATTATTTCAGACGACGCTTCAACAGATAAAACCTATCAAATCGTTACAACTATCGCTGAAAAGCATGATTTTATCAAGCCGCATCAAAACAAAGATAATTTAGGGGTTTTAAAAAACTTTGTCACAACGCTTCACCGATGCCAAGGTGAGTATGTTTTTGACCTTGCTGGCGACGATTGGTTGTCAGACCCCTATGCGCTTCAAACTTTGGTGGATGAACTGGATCAAAATCCAAGTTTTAGCTTTGTGGATAGTGGTTTTGACTGTTACTACCAACGATCTGGCAAAATCAAATCATTTGTTAACAAAAGGATCCTAAAGTCTGCTAAAGCAGCATATATAGCAAGACACAAAATTTACGGCACGAGTTTTATGGGGTGTTGTTACAGAAAATCTTCAATTGAAAAATATGTGTACTTTGACGAATACAGAAATCAACAAATTGATTTTGAAGATTACCCAATTTTGACAGATTTAATGATGAATAGTGAGTTTGGTCTTATTCCAAAAGTGTTAAGTGTGTATCGCATACACAGGGATTCTCACTCTCACCAAGCGGATTCTTATCTGAGAGCCAAATTATATTTTGCAAAAAAATACAACTACTCCAAAACAGAGGTGAAAAAAATTCATCAAATCCACGACGACTATATGCTTCACAACGCCAGTTTGACTAGTGACAAAAAAACAGGCATTAAGTATTATAAACCATTCCGCCAACCCATGCTACGCAATTTTGTGTATTTCTTATCAAGTCAGAGCCATCTTGCACAAAGATTTTTTACCCTTTTTCGAAAAATCTAAAACGTTTTCCAAAGTAAATCACCGCCCACAACAAATACAAGAAATAAGTTCCTGCATAGGCAATTGATGCGCCGCCAGTCCCAAAGAGGTTTATAAACAAAATACTCAACCCCAAAAACAAAAGGCCAGAAAAAAGCTCTGACAACACAAACACGACAGTTAGTTTTTTTGCGATCATAATAAATGAAACGGTAAACGAAAGCAGTTTTAAAAACGTACCCAACAACTCCCATTTCAACAGAAAAATAGCTTCCAAAAAATTCGTCGTGTACAACAATGATATGACATCACTGCCAAATAAAAAGATTAGCAGCATCGCAGGGAATGCTACGGCAAATAAGAATTTGACACCCCAAAGAACAACTTTCAACATTTCCTGTCCTGTATTGGCTTCAACGAGTTTTGGCAGATAGTACAAGGATATTGATGAAATTGCCAAACCGCTCATAAACAGAGATAGTCTGCTATACCCTTCCCAGTAGGAA
>JAQWIL010000024.1 GCA_029248885.1 Flavobacteriaceae bacterium | reverse complement strand
CCATTCTCGGTAGCGAACACATCTGCTAACTTTAGTCCATAAAAACCTTGGGTTACTGCTGTACCTAAAGAGAGTTGTGTTCCGGCAGCACTAGAATCAGTGTGATCAAAGTACCAAGCTTTGTTATTTCCAGCAACATATACATGTGTTGAGTTAAAGGAGAACCCTCTGTTTGAGTTCCCAGAATAATCTAACTCAGATAATGAAGATCCATCAAAATGAGATTTAATGGATGAAAAGTCAAGACCTGATCTGTTACCAGGTATTTTTACAAATTCAAAACCATTATTAGTTGACCCACTTAAAACGCGAACTTCATTATTTACAACATCAACATGAGTCTCAATATGTGTAATACCATTACCATTACCATTTGCATTGGAATTAAATGCACTCGAATAAATTTTTGTAGAGGGACTAATAGTGTTAAAAGCTGAAATAAGAGCTCCACCACTAATATCATAAATTTCTATTCCAGCTCCTGTATTCCCTTTGGTTGTGATATAATAACGCTTATTGTTAAATTCAACAATGTCCTTTCCTATTCTTGATGATGAAACATTTCCTCCTGTTAATGAAGTTAAAGCTGTTTGCCCATCCTCTGAATATAAAACAGGAGCAATACCAAAACCATCTATTAGCCAGTATTTAACACCTGCAGAATAAACAGCATTAATATTTGGTGTTGCACCAGGATTTGCTAGACCAGCAAAATTTATAACTGTTGGATTTGCTTGATCTGCAATGGCACCATTAACAACACTCCAAATGTAAGCGTTTCCTGATGCACTCCTATCCAAAACATGAAGTGTTCCGTCTCCATTAGCAGTTCCAGAAAAGGTAAATTCTTCCCCTAGTCTGGACCCATCAGGAGCAGTAAACTCAAGTAGGACTGTAGGAGCTGAGCTGTTATCAGTCCATTTATAAATTTTGAGTTTAGCGGTTCCAGAAGAATTCCCCAATGCTAGATTAGAGCCTAAAATTCCAGATTCAGTGGCAACAACATCAAATAAAAAGAGTGTCCCTCCAGTTATTCCAGCTGGATCTAATGTCCCTGAGTCTGTTGTCCCGATTTTGTAATATGTTACTACTTTACTAGTGTTAGCAACATAAACATGAGTGGAATTAAATGAAAATCCACGATCACCTCCTGTGATTCCTTTATCGGAACCATCTAAAACAGATGAAGTATTTCCGATATCGAATCCGGCTTGAGAAAAGCCGGTAAAGGAGCATAAAGTAATAACTCCTATTAGTATAAACTTAAAGTTAAAATGTATCATATTTACAGTTTTAGTTAACAAATTTTAATTAATAATCATCCCACCAAACTGGTGTAGTTTGTTCATCTTCACCCATCCTGTCGATGGCTTCTTGTAAATTTTGGGGGTTAAGTCTTCTTTCGGATGCGCTGTAAGTTAATCGTCTTGGAAATTGACCATTATTTATTGGGCCCGAGTATTCTAATTCTTCAAATATTGGGAAGCCCGTTCTGCGCTTTTCAATCCACGCTTCAACTCCATTCATACACAAAGCAACCCATTTTTGGGTTATAATTTGTTCAAGACCCATTATTGAATTATAACTTATTTCAGGTTGATTAATATAATTATCTATTTGATTTACATCATCATTAATTCCATACATTTCCATTGCAGCTCTGATTCCTAAATTGTATAATTCTTCTGGATCTTCATTAGTAAGTCCTCTTAAAGCTGCCTCCGCTCTTAAAAAACAAGATTCAGCATAATGAATATTATAGGTTACTCCATCATCTTTAACAAATGCTTCTCCAAGCCGGCTATATCTATCGTAATATTCAAGATCATAGACTGACTGATTATTTGGATCCATTCCGTTTTTTAACCCTCTATATTCCCCATCAAGTCTTGCAGGTTTTGCATATTGAATTAGTCTTGGATCAGAATTTTCCTTTAAAAAATTAATCATTCTTTCAGAAACTCTTGTATTATTAAATACTTCTGTTACTAATATTGGATTTCTAAAGTATATATTAGATGACGTCTCATCCCATTGCATCTTATTATTGTCATCATTGGATGTAAAATATGGTCCACTTTTTAGGCTATTAATGACCTCCTTAGATAACTCAGGGGCAACATTGATAATTCTCAAGGCAATTCTGAGTAATAAAACATTTGCAAATTTTTCCCATTTTTCAATAGAACCATTATAAATTAAATCTGCACGACCGTATGATTCATAGTTTCCATTGGATAATAGGAGATTTTTACCAATGTTAATTTGATCTATTAAGTCGATATATATAGATTCTTGCGTATCAAACTTTGGAAGAGGTTTGATAAAGGCTTCAGAATATGGGATGTCTCCATACAAATCTGTAATTCGTTGAAAAAGGTATGACTTCCATATTCTAGCAATTCCTTCTTTAATGGGATTCTCCCTGTCAATACACACTTCAATCGTGTGACTTATATAAAATAGAGGTGCTAATTCCCAACTTTGATCGCCATATGATCTATCCCATATATCAGAAAAAATCCCGTACGAGGGTTCATAATGATCAAGACTTCCTGAACCAGTTAAAGTATTGTATTGCATATATTGATTTGCAGTATACCGCTGTAATCGGTCATACATATACCAAGTCATACTTCCTCTTTGAACAGCGGCAGTGAATAATCCGTCTGGCTCAGTTGTTACAGCTCCTGTTTTTGGAGAATTAATTTCATCAAAATCTTTGGTACAACTAAGGCACGAAAATATTAGAACTGGTATCAAAATATGTTTGAGTGAATTTTTCGCCATCATATTTTTATAAGGATTTTAGCGCCAATACTCCTTGTTGTGGGAAAAGCAAATGATTCAATTCCTTGTGCTTTTCCGGAAGATAATGATGATTGAGGGGAAAACCCTTTGGTTTCCCTTACAATATAAGCAAGATTACTACCAAATAAGCTAATTGAGGCACTCTCTAAAAAAAGATTTTCAAAATATCGCTCTGGAAAGTTATATGAAATAGAGACTTCTTTTAGTCTAACAAATGATGAGTCAAATACATTAGCCTCGTTGACACCAGACATCCTACTCCAATATCTTTCAGGTTCTAAAAAACCTGAAACCTGATTGCCGTCTTCATCAACACCTGAAATAGGTATTCCGCCTGTAGCTATCCATTCTTGTTGAGAATAGCCTAGTTCCATTCTTGCATTTTCAGAGTTAATCCAACTTTTTCTTCCATCAATAGTGTGTTGTAATGTCCCAACAGCTGAACCACTAGCATATGATGAGCTAAAAATACTTCCACCTAATTGGGAATCAATGGAAAAATAGAATGAAAGATTTTTATAGTCGAAAGAATTTATGAAGCCAATCAAATAATCTGGCTGAACCTGACCAAGTATAAAATCCGAATTTCCATTTTCATCTCTTTCAATTTGAGGTAAATTAAATTCATCCAAGATATATTGCCCAGAACCATTTTTTAAAAATTTACTGCCTACAAGTAAATCACTTCTAAAATCTGTTCTCGCTTGGACACTAATTCCAGACCTACTTCCACCAAGAATTAAAATTGGTAAATCCTCACTGAGCACTAAAACCTTATTATCATTAATAGAACCATTAACAATCAAGTTCCACCTAAAATTAGAATTTTTTACTATGTCAGACTTTAAGATTATTTCTAAACCTCTATTTCTAATTGATCCAGAATTTATCCATTGTTTTTGAAATCCAGTTGTACTAGCAACAGGAGCTGTAAAAATTTGATTGGAAGAATCATTTTGATATAAACTAAAATCAATGTTTAATCTTCCTTTAAAAATCCTGAGGTCTAGTCCAATTTCATAAGCCAAAGTTGACTCAGGCTTTATATATGAATTAGGTCCAATTCTAGGAAGTCTAGTAAATGGCTGTCCTAGGTGACCAGTACTCGGAGTATAATTAAAAAATAGTGCGCTAGTGGTAAGACTATTCGCATTTCCAACTTTTGCTAATGAGAGTCTAAATTTAGCAAAGTCAATTGATTTTGGAAAATTGTCCCAACTATTACTAATAATCCAACTTAGATTACTACTCCAATATGAAAAGCTTCTATTTACTTTCGGAAGTACCGAACTCCAATCATTTCTAAAGGTTAAATTTAAATAAAGTTTGTTATCCCATGAACCGTTAAGAGTTGAGAAAAGTGAATTTAATCTTTTGTCACTAATTCCTTGAGTGGAATTAATTTCTTTGAAATTATTTATAACCCATAAATCAGGATTTGCTAAATCATCTCCATTTGAGGACAAACTTCGAATAGAGTTATTGATTCTACTTGCCCCTGTTGTAAGGCTAAAATCAAAATTATCCCAGCTATTTTGAGCACTCAATATAAAGTCTAGATTCGAAATTGATCTGTTACTTTTGCTATGGGAAAATGTAGCTACTGGCGATGTCTTATATACAGTATATTCTGCTATTCTTTTTTCTCTAGTATCTGAAATAACGTCCCAACCAGCTCTAAAAATTGCATTTAACCAAGGAAAGACATCATAATTGAAATCAAGACTAGCAATAATTCTATCTCTAACGTCTTCATTGGTATTTAAGTTTATACCCCAATAGGGATTTTGGTTAAAACTACCTTCAGTCTTTCCATCCCATGTAATAACGCGTCCTGACTCACTAATATAATCGGTCAAATCACTCAATTTCACCGATCGTGGCATCAAATAGAAATTTCTTACAGGATTATCTGGTGAACCACCTAAGTTAGGTCGATTGAATGCATCCTGATTGAAGTAGCTTATTTTTGAATTAAATTTTAATTTATCCGATATATTTGTTGAATAGGTAAGGTTTAATGTTTTTCTAATAATGTTGCTATTAGGCATTATGCTTTCTGCATCATATATACTTGAGGATAGTAAAAATTGACTTTTTGTATTTCCTCCTGATATTTGCAAGTTATGAGAAGTAGTGGTGGCATCTCTAAAAAATGATTCCATCTGATTAAAAACTGGACTGTAAGGGACTTCGTTCTCAAGCCAATTAATAAAATTTGAGCCATCATATGCAGGTCCAAAACTTTGAGAATTGTACTTAGTAAAGGTATTTTTTGAGCCTCTCCCGTAAACATTTTGAAAATCAGGAAAAATAAAAGCTTGATTTGTAATCAATGATGAGCTAGCGCTAACTTTTAAATTCTCGCCCTTTGTCCCCTTTTTTGTTGTTATTACAATAACTCCGTTTGTGCCCAGAGAACCATAGAGGGCTGTTGCTCCTGGTCCTTTTAGAACTGTAACTGACTCAATATCATCAGAGTTAATAGTACTTAAAGGGTCACCATAGTCTATACCACCATCTTGAGATCCAAAATTTTCTCCAGGTTCGCTGTTAACAATTAAACCATCAATTACGAAAAGAGGTTGATCGCTGCCAGTTAATGAGCTGCTACCTCTAATTAAAATTCTATTTGATGAGGAAAGTCCATTTGAAGTTGAACTAATGTTTAATCCAGCTACTTGACCAGATAATTTGTTGATAAAATTCACACTTGTATTATTTGATAATACTTCCTTATCGACTGATTGAACTGAATAACCTAGAGATTTTTCTTCTCTAGCAATTCCAAGAGCAGTGACAACAACATCATCCATTTTAAAGCTACTTTCTTCTAAAAAAATCTCAATTTTTTGTGATGTATTAACTGCAATAAATGAATAAGACTCGTAACCGATATAACTGACTTGAATGCGATTTCCATTGACAGCTTCAATAGAAAAGATTCCATCAAAACTTGATGTTACGCCAATGTTATTTAAATCAAGATTTTGAATAGTTGCTCCTGGTAATGGAGATTTAGTTATTGAATCTAGAATTATTCCTGTTACCCTATTTTGACAAAAAAGCATTGAGCAGGAACAAATATAAATTATGATTCCATAAAAAATAAACGCTAAATGTTTTTGATACTGCAATGTTTTTATTAAAAATATACAATAATCAAACTTAATAAATTTATTTTAAAAGTATATGTATTTATTAAAAAAATTTATTAATTAAAATAATTTTAATTTTTACACTTATAAAATAAATTACCTTTTTGTAAGAATACTTAGTTGATTTAAGTTTAAACCAGCTGCAGGGTTTATTTGTTTAATTATTATTTTATCTGTTGATGTACATTGTATTAGATTAGTCATTAAGTTTATTTTTGATTTCGTGAGTGAGGAATATAATGGTCTATAATCATTTAAACTTCTAATCTCTGTACCATATTTTATTTGAAATGTATATTTTTCAATATTATTTTTAAAAAAAATAATTTCTGCGACTAAGCTACCTTCTGGTAATATCTTATTGGTGTTTCCATCAATTTGAATTCCATCTACATTAGCGATTTTGTCAAGTTCTATAATTTTATGACTAAATGATGATCTTACTTTTTCATCACTGATATCACAAAAATTAAAGTTTTTAGTCAGTTCATATGAATTAAGGCCGTTTATTGGTATGGGTTGATTATAAAATCTATTTACCCATTCTAAGACAGGGTCGTATTCTAACTCACCCGGAATTGTTTTTTTACCACTCCATGAGTAATCTAAAGAAAGTATATAAGCGCCGAATTGTTCAATATTTTTGAGCATATTACCCTCGGAACTTTCAAAATCAGCCCAAGTTGTTTGAAGAGTTCCATATCCTTCTTCAATTGCTGCCTGATTAAATCCATAAATATTTTTAGGGTTAAACCAAGTCGATGCAATCGGTAGATTACTATTTTCTTTCCATATTTTTAAACTAGAAGAAAAGTCACTTTTTTTCAAACTTGGCTTGTAATGCCAGTCTGTTATGTAAACACCCTCTGGGATTGATTTTCTAATTTGGCGTGCGAAACTATTATTTAGTCCGTTAGTGGCATCGATTGCATCCTCAGGTGCTAGACCCATATCTCCCCAAATCATAAATTTTAAATTTTCGTTTTTTGCAAATTCGTCTAGAAATGATATTTGTTTTTTAAAGATTTCCAGCAGATTATTTTTGTCCTTGTTGTATCCAATCATTCCAATTTCATCTAAACCAAAATGAATGGTTGATGGATTTAACAGATCAACTGCCTCTTTCCAAATTGATTTTATAGCATTTTGAGCTTCATCTAGAAAGGGATTGAGTGTGTAAGGATAATCGGGGTTTAAAGATAAGCGTCTCATTGAGTGTGGTTTAAAAAACCACTCCATATGACCTAAACTTTGGATGAGTGGAATAGGTTCAACATTATTTCTAGTTAAAAATTCGAACTCTATTTTCAAGTCCTCTAATGATATCGATATGGAGTTATGAATTTGCGGAAAAGCCAACCATTTAGCTTGCTCACACTGCAGTATAATTTTGTTAACCTTTAATGGGAAAAGCACATTTGTATACATCTGTTTATGAAACATCCATGATTTAGGACCTGTAAACATATGAATACCTCTCCAGTCTATTGAAGGGTAATCTTCAACTTCAAAAATTGGAAAGACAACGCCACTTTCATTTAATGATGAAACTGAGATCAATGTCTCAATTGCATAATTCAATCCCTCAATTGAATTATGCTTAATAATAAATCCTTTTTCAGTTGGTTTAATTTTGTAATGTTCCTGCCCTAAAAGCGGATCTTGAATTGATGTTAATTGCAGATAAAAATTTTCATTAAAATCAAATTTATATTTAAGCCTCTCAACAAGTAAATTCTCTGCAAAATTTAAATTTTTATTGATTTTATTTAATTTTATATTACCATCATAAAAATTTATATTTTTTGGTGTTGGTAAAATTTTAGTTTTTGGGACTATATAAACTGAATCATATTTTGAAAGTTTATTTCTAAATTTTATAGATTGATTTGAGGTGTGTTTTTTATTTTTAAGTTCAACTATATTAAACTGTCTTTTTAATTTTTCATTTTTAGAGATAATTTTTGAATTCTCTTTAAATATTAGAAATTGATCTCTTGAATCGTATTTATTTTTTGGTATTAAATTTTCAATTTTAAAATCTAATTCAAATTCATGGTTTGATATAAACATAAAATCCCCAAAGTTAGATTCAACTATTAATTTTTTCCCTTTAAAATTTTTTAAATCTTTTATTTTGTTTCCCCGACCATCAAACCATTTTGCTTTTCTAAAATAAGGCCACCAGACTTTGAGGTGTTCGATTTCATAAGTACCATCATAAGATTCATTCCAATCAATATTGATTGAAGTGGACACCAAATTCTTATCTTTTATTGCGCTTATATATCCAAATATTGCTGTATTATTACTACCAATGGCTAATTTAGTGTGATTGTGATTGTGTTGAATAACATCTTGATCCCACCAACTAAATATGTATTTATGAGATTTATCCTCTCTTTTGTAAAAGTTTACTCCAGATCCCATAGCCCAGTTTATTTCATTTGTAGTAATTAATAAACCTTTTTTTGGAATTAATTCTAAATGGTTTTGAGCATAAAAAGTGCTAAAATTTGAAAGTAAAATATAAATAAAATATACAATTTTAATTTTGAGAATCTTGAACATATTTTCGTTTTTACATTGCTCAAAATACCAAAATAAATATTCAAAATATCATTTACCGGCAAATTAACTTTTTGGAATTAGGTTAAATAAGAAGTTTAAATATCTCCTTGGGGTTATAATTATCACATAGTCTTATTACTTACTATAATTGTTAAAGAAGTTCCAAAGTAAAAGACTTGTATCATCTGCACTACTTCCAGCGGGAAAAATAGCTTAATACAGTCTCCACCTATGGAAAAATCACCAAATATTTAAGGACTCAAATGAAGTCCATTAAAAAAATATAAAGCTAACCAGCGAACATCTGTTTTGTACCCATTCTCCTGAGGGTAGCTTCAAGAAAAATATTTAATATGTTTGGTGGAATTATAAATAGATTCGAAAACGAAAAAAATATTTTTGTTGGAGACCTACCTACTGGTATTTACTTTTTACAATTACAACATGGGCAAGAAGCTTTGTCGGGAAGATTTTTGAAAAATTAATTTAAAATTACAATCTATCAAAAAAATATTCCTAGAAATGAAAAATTATTCTTGGTAATAAATCTGTGACCCAGGGAGGATTCGAACCCCCAACCCTCAGAGCCGAAATCTGATATTCTATCCAGTTGAACTACTGGGCCTTTGCGATTGCGAATGTACTAACTTTCACAAGAATAATCTTACAGTTAGCCCAAGCGTTTTTTGACAATCTCAGCGATTAGTTTACCGTCCGCCTTACCTGCCAATTGTTTGTTTGCCATACCCATGACTTTACCCATGTCTTTCATCGTTGTCGCACCTACCGACTGAATGACCCCATCAATAACTTTCTCCACTTCCTCTGCAGTAAGCTGCTCAGGTAAAAACTGGCTGATAACCTCAATTTGAGCTTCCTCGGGCTCTGCTAAATCTACTCGCCCCTGCTCCCTAAAAATCGAGGCACTTTCCTTGCGTTGCTTAACGAGTTTTTGCAATAGCTTTGTGATTTCAGTATCATCAGGAATTTCTTTTGCCCCCGACTGAGTTTGCAACAATAATATGGCTGATTTGATCGCGCGTAATGACTCTAAAGCAATCTTGTTTTTTTCACGCATGGCCACTTTGAGTTTGGAATTTAATTGGTCTTGAAAATTCATGATTAATCTACGTTATCGTGTAAAAAAGAATTGTTTGTCCGTATCCGCATCTCGTTGTTGGAATCCGTATCGATAGAAAGACGAGACAAGTCTTGTTCTGCATTCATATCGACCTGGGCTCTTTTATATGCTGGCTCCTTTTCAAGCTCATCGATTCGGTTTGTCATAAATTTATGGTTAAATGACTTGAGTTTCTTTCGCCTTTCTTCTGCACGCTGTGCCAGTCCTTGGGTAATCGTGCTGTTTAGCGGCGTTAATTGCTCCTCTTCCTTTTCAGGTAAAACTTCTGTTTTTATTTCTTCTTTCGGAGTTGGCTCAGCAGTCATTTGAATTTCCTTCTCTTCGGCAACTGGATCTATATAATCCTCTAAATTGTACTTTTTTACCGCTGGCGTTTCTATATCTTCCACCACTTGTACCGAGGCTGAGATCGGTTTATTTTCCTGAAAAACTTGTTTTTGGGGTTGCTCTTCCAAATGGAAAAGCACTGGAACCTCATTTTCGAGGAGCTCCTCCTTTTGTTTGGTCTCTTCAATTGGACTATCAAATGGCTTTGCCTCAACTACAATTTCCTTATGATCAACAACATCAATCTCATTGACTTCACTTGGCAATTCATGGATAATAAACTCTTCACCGTCTTGAGATGGTTCGTGAATTGATTCCGAAACCTCTTCGTGAAAAACCTCAATCGATCGAATCACATCTGTTGTTTCTACAAGCTCCTCCATTTGCTTTTTGTCCTCAACTTTTGGTGATAGCTCCGAAAATAAATCTGCATCTGTCGTATCACTCTCAAGGGTGTGTACGACCGTTTGCTCATCATTTAGGGTGTGAATGATTTTTTTAGGATCGGCATGAACAATCACTTCTTGTTGTTCGATATCAAATCCAGTTGCAATAACCGTTACTGCAATATCCTCACCCAGTGATGGGTCTTCTCCGATTCCCATAATAATATTCGCGCCATGACCTGCCTCGCGTTGGATATGTTCATTGATAATACCAATTTCATCTATGGTCACCTCATCGCCGCCAGAAACGACAAGCAATAAGACATTTTTTGCACCGATGATTTTATTATCATTCAACAGTGGCGAATCTAGCGCTTTCGCAACTGACTCCTCCCCTCGATTTGGCCCAGAGGAAGTCGCCGAACCCATGATCGCTGTTCCGCTATCAGCCAATACCGTTTTGGCATCCCGAAGATCTATGTTTTGGGTATAATGATGCGTAATCACCTCGGCAATTCCTCGGGATGCATTTGCCAGCACCTCATCTGCTTTTGCAAACCCTTGTTTGAATCCAAGATCTCCATATACTTCTCGAAGTTTGTTATTATTGATTACAATAATTGAATCGACAAATTTCCTGAGTTTCGCCAAGCCCACCTCCGCTTGATCGTTGCGCGTTTTACCTTCAAACTGGAAGGGCATCGTGACAATTCCAACAGTAAGAATTCCCATATCACGTGCCATCTTGGCGATCACTGGCGCAGCACCCGTGCCAGTTCCTCCACCCATTCCGGCAGTGATAAAAATCATCTTGGTATTGGTAGCAAGCATTCGAGATAGCTCATCCACACTTTCAATCGCCGAACGCTCTCCAATTTCAGGATTTGCACCTGCTCCCAGCCCTTCGGTAAGTGATACCCCGAGCTGAATCTTATTGGGTAACGGACTGTTTTGCAAAGCTTGCGCATCGGTGTTGCAAGCCACAAAATCAACCCCCTTGATCCCCAAGTGGTACATATAGTTTACCGCATTACTTCCGCCGCCGCCTACGCCAATGACTTTTATGACATTGCTTTGGTTTTTCGGTAAGTCAAAATCTATTTTTTGATAATCTAATTCCATAGGTGCTTATTTATTCTGCGTTATCTAAAAATTCTCGTATTCCCTCTGTAAAGCGATCAAAGATGGATCTTCGCTTTTTTACTTCTTGTTGCTCTATAGATTCAGCTGTCGATGACTCTTCGGTTTCATCGTCCTCTATCGCTAACTCCTCATATGCGCTCATTTGTTCGACCGCTTTCATAACCAAACCAACAGCGGTTGAAAACATCGGGCTAGCGGTTGACTCTGCATGCTCATCCCCTGCCAAATGTTCGTTTGGAAATCCAATTCGGGTGTCCATTCCAGTTATATATTCAACAAGCTGTTTGAGGTGTTTCAGTTGACTCCCCCCGCCTGTTAAAACGATTCCTGCGATCAACTTTTTCTTTTGTTCCTCGTGTCCGTAGTTTTTGATTTCGGCATATACGCTTTCTATGATTTCGGTAACACGTGCATGAATGATTTTAGAAAGGTTTTTTAGTGTGATTTCTTTCGGATCTCGTCCTCGTAGCCCTGGTATGGCAACAATTTCATTGTCTTTATTCTCCCCTGGCCATGCAGATCCGAATTTTGTTTTGAGAAGCTCTGCCTGCTTTTCAATAATCGAACAGCCCTCTTTGATGTCTTCTGTTATGATGTTTCCGCCAAAAGGAATTACCGAGGTATGACGAATAATCCCATCTTTAAAAATGGCAAGATCTGTGGTGCCACCTCCAATGTCGATAAGCGCAACCCCAGCTTCTTTTTCTTCTTTGCTCAATACCGCAGAGGATGATGCCAAGGGCTCCAATGTAATCCCGCCAAACTCCAAGCCAGCTGATTTTACACAACGTGCAATATTGCGAATCGACGACATTTGACCAACAACGACATGAAAGTTGGCTTCCAAGCGCGCCCCATACATCCCGATTGGTTCTTTGATTTCTGACTGTCCATCGACTTTGAACTCTTGCGGAAGAACATGAATAATCTCTTCCCCTGGAAGCATCACAAGTTTATAAACCTGGTTAATCAACTCTTCAACATCCGATTCCTGAATGACCTCCTCTGGATTCGGCCTAGTGATATAATCGCTGTGTTGAAGACTGCGGATGTGCTGACCAGCAATTCCAACAACCGCCTCGCGAATTGTCTCACCAGAAGTTGCTTCTGCCTCTTGTACGGCAGATTGAATGGATTGGATCGTCTGGGTAATATTGTTAACGACACCTCTGTGAACCCCTAAACTTTCGGACTTCCCTACTCCGATGATTTTGAGTTTTCCATACTCGTTTTTACGCCCAAGCATGGCTACAATTTTTGTGGTTCCAATATCTAGTCCTACCCCTTTGTTTTCTAGCTTCATAACATGTTTCTTTTACAAATGATTTGGTTGCTATAATCTAATGCGACTTCCTTGTAGTTTCCAATCACACCTTGATCAGTGGCCACAGCATAAAAAGCTTTATATTTTTTAAATTTTGATTGAATATCATCCATCGACTTGATCTTAATCTGGTAATTCTGATCAATCACTTGCATAGAAACCTCGTCTCCGTGGTCTTGGATGTCTCCGATATGCGATGCTAAAAAGCTGTCTTGAGCAATCGCAACGGAGAGAGCAGAGAGGGCTTCGTATCGATCGACATCTGGATCGTTGACAATCGTTGGAACCTCCGAATCGTGAGTGGGTGAAAGCGGAATCGGCCTGCCATCGGTGTCAAGATAAAACTCTGATTTACCTTTTACACGAGCCACTGGAATCCTCGGTAGGACTTTTATGTTAAGAACGTCGTCCAACGTTAAAAATGCTTCTGTTTTTTTGATCAAATCGTTTTGAGCAAGTTGCAACTCAAGACGCTTTAAATGTATTTCAGATTTTTGTTTACTCGTCGAATCTTTGAAAACAAGTTTCAACATGTTATCAACCGAATCTTTTGAGATCATCTGTGGGTAATTCTCATCTATGTGCACACGAAATCCTTGGACTGATCTCGCAGAATTTCGATGAGAGGACAGCACAATCATACCGATTGAAAGCACAATCCAAAAAGAAAATGACATTACTCTAACCCACATAGGACGTTCGTTTTAGATGTTCTACAATTGGTTGCACCTGATCAGCAATATCGCCTGCACCCATGATCACAACAACCTCTGCACCAGCATCAGCCACCTTTTCTGGCAATTGGCTTTTGGATACAATTTCAACCGATCCACTCATCATTTTAAGAATGGATTGACTGGTGATCCCTGGGATCGGCAACTCACGTGCTGGATAGATATCGAGCAATATGGTATGGTCGAACTGAGACAAACTCTCCGCAAATTCCTTGCAAAAATCCCTCGTCCTGCTAAACAAGTGAGGTTGAAACACTGCGAGTCGTTTGGCAGAAGGATAAAACTGCTTGACCGCATCCGCCATTTGGTTGATTTCAGTTGGATGATGAGCGTAGTCATCGATTACCACCGTGGGTTCCTCGATTCGAACACTAAATCGCCGCTCAACTCCTCGAAAACGCTGCAGCGCTATGCCAATTGACTTCGGATCACAACCAACAGACAATGCCATTGCGATGGCTACTGTGGCATTCATCAAATTATGTTCCCCAGGAAGACAAAGCTGAATATCCTTTAAGATTTGATCTTTACTATGAAAATCAAATACATAATGACCCTTTTCGATTCTGATATGCTCGACCCGAACTTCTGCCTGTTTGCTCGTGCCAAATGTTACGCCTGAGACGTTAAGACCTTCTCGAACCCAGCGGAGGTTTGGATTTGAAACCAAAGCGGCAAAGGATTGAAAACTTGTTTCGAGATTCTCTGCATTCTGGTAAATATCCAAATGGTCCGCATCCATTGATGTAATACAGAGAATATTGGGGTGAAGCGTTAGAAAAGAACGGTCAAATTCATCTGCTTCTACCACCATATATTCGTTGCCTTCGCAGATAAAGTTGGAGCTGAAATTAGATGAAATTCCACCCAAAAACGCCGTGATTTTTTTTCCACTTTCGCGAAGTAGGTGTGCCAGAATTGAGGATGTTGTGGTTTTGCCATGAGTTCCTCCCACAGCTATGCAGTATAGGTCTTTGCTCAATTCGCCAAGAACTTCAGAACGCTTAAAAACATCAAACCCATTTGCTTTGAAAAACTCGAGCTGTGGAGAGTTTTGAGGGATCGCAGGGGTAAATACAACAGTCGTGTTGGCCTTTTTCTTGCACACTGCTGGGATTCGATCAACACGATCATCTGTATGCACCTTTGCACCGATTTGAATGAGCTTATCGGTGATCTCTGTTTCGATGCGGTCATACCCATATACCTCATGCCCTTGCTGAATAAAATACTGTGCCAATGCGGACATACCGATTCCACCAATCCCCAAAAAATACAGCTGTTGCTTAATCATTGACAAGGGATTTAATTTGTTTGACAATCGATTGAGTCGCGTCTGGTTTTGCCAAGCTTTTAATGTTTTCCCCTAGGGCTTTCCTCTTCTTTTTATCGGAAAGAAGAACATCAAGTTGAGTTTGGAATTTATGATCCAGTTCATTTTCTTCGATAACGAAAGCCGCATCCTTATTGGCTATGGCAAATGCATTTTTATATTGGTGGTTTTCTGCCACATTGGGTGATGGGATAAACAAAACCGCTTTACCGACCTGACAAAGCTCCGAAACGGCAAGTGCCCCAGCTCGTGAAATAATCACATCAGCCGCCGCATAAGCCACTGCCATATCATCAATAAATGGTGTAATGTGAACATGTGATGTTTGAAGTGGTACATATTCTTTTTCATAAAGCGAACCGCATTGCCACACAATTTGAACCTCCATCTTGGAAAGCCTTTCGAGGTGATTGACCATAAGCTGATTTATTCGTCTTGCGCCTAGACTTCCACCGACAACGAGCAGGGTTGTTTTCTTGTGTGATAACCCCATCTTCTTTCTTGCTTCTACGGGGCTAATGTTCAGTTGAATCAACTCCGATCGCAAAGGGTTTCCTGTAAGTTCTGTCTTATGCTTTGGAAAAAATCTTGCTGCTTCCGTATGAGCGATACAGATTCGTTGTACATATTTTCCAAGAAGTCGATTGGTGATCCCGGGTAAAGCGTTTTGCTCTTGAATGAGTGATGGAATATTCATTCGTGTGGCCATGTATAACAATGGACCGCTCGCAAAGCCGCCAGTGCCAATCACAACTTGTGGTTGAAATCTCTTTAAAATAAAATAGGAACGCCACAAGCTCACGATTAACTTGAATGGAAACAATAGATTTTGAACTGAAAACTTGCGCTGAATTCCTGAAATCCAAAGCCCTTTGATCGGAAAACCAGCTTTCGGAACACGTGTCATTTCCATACGTTGGCTTGCTCCGACAAATAAAATATCAGCAGAGCCATTTTCGCTTTTTATCGCGTTGGCAATCGCTAGTGCAGGAAAGATGTGCCCCCCTGTTCCTCCGCCAGACAATATGGTTTTAAACTGCTTCACTCAAAATTGCTAAAGGGTTTTTTTCGTCGCTTTCTGCCATGCGGCCTGCCGTCACACTCTGAACAATACCGAGTGCAAGAAATGTCATCCAAATGGAAGTTCCACCACTGCTAATCAATGGTAAGGGTTGCCCAGTTACGGGAAATATCGAAACGGCAACACCCATATTCACCAAAGACTGGATAATGATGGGAAGTCCAACTCCTACAATCAAGAGTTGACCAAAAAAGTGTTCTGTTTTATATACGCTCATAAAAATACGGAACAGAAGCAGCAGGTATAAAAACAACAAGCTCAAGCCGCCAGCCATACCGTACTCCTCAGTGATAATGGCATAAATAAAATCGGATGTACTTTGTGGTAATAAGTTTTTCATCACACTCTTACCAGCCCCTTTTCCAAGTACACCGCCAGTAGCAATTGCCGTTTTGGCACGTTGCACTTGGTAGTTGGTATTTGCATCTCCATCCCCTGTAAAACTTTCAATTCGGCTCATCCATGTATCTACCCGGTTAGGAAAAGCATCTGGATATGCTTTTGCTGTCATGATAAACAAAGTGAGAAAAACTGCTGCTGTACCCAACATCAACAGGAGATATTTTTTGGGATAGCCTCCGATAAATGTCAACACAAAGACCAAAGCAACCAATAAAACTGCCGTTGATAGGTTTGCCGGTAAAATGGTCGCAATCACCAGCAAGACAGGAACCCACAGAACGAGCAAACTCCGCCAAAAATGAATTTCTTTGTCTTTATGGATTGAGAGGTATCTAGCCACATACACCATCAGCACAACCGAAGCTAATGTTGATGTTTGAAAAGACAAGCCAAGGATAGGAATTTTAATCCAACGACTTGCATTTGCTCCCTCTATCATATTGCCTTGCAAGGCGGTATAAACCAACAATACCCAAACAATAGGCAGCGCAATGACAGACAATCCACTAAAGTATTTGAATGGAATCCGGTGCGTCGCATACATAATACTGATTCCAACCAAGACAATGGCCACATGCTTGATCAAATGGCCAGTAACAGAACCCATTCCCAAAACATATACCAAGTTGGAGCTTGCGCTATAAACGGGTAAAAACGAAAACGCAGACAACAGGGCTACTATAGCCCATATGGCGCGATCTCCGTGGATATGTTTTGTGATAAAACGCATAAATTAGAGTTGACGAACGAGTTGTTTAAATTGATCTCCCCGATCTTCATAGTTTTCAAAAAGATCAAAACTTGCGCAAGCAGGCGACAGCAATACAGCATCTCCCTGCTTTGCCAAGTCATAGGATGCCTGAACAGCTTCAGACATCGATCCTGCTTCCACCAGAAGGTTCACAACTGGCGAAAAACAATCGATGATTTTTTCATTGTCAAGTCCAAGGCAAATAATGGCCTTTACATTTTTGCGAACCAAAGGCATGAGTTTGGCGTAGTCATTGCCTTTATCAACCCCACCCACAATCCAAATTGTTGGGCGTGTCATACTGTCGAGCGCGTAGTATGTCGCGTTGACATTGGTTGCTTTGGAATCATTTATATAATCTACTTTTAGAATACGTAGCACCTTCTCCAATCGGTGCGGAGCGCCTTGAAAGGTTCGCAAACTCTCCCGTATGGTTTGTTTGCGAATATTGACCAACTGGGCAATGGTCGCTGCTGCCATTGCATTTTTGGCATTGTGAATTCCCTCCAACGAGGTATTGTCAATCTTGATCATATCGGTTGTATTAAATCGTTCGTGTTTGATTGTTTTATCTGTATAGGGTATGCGTTGCGATTTGGGTTTGTGTCGTTCGATTGCCAACTTGATTTCATCATCTGTATCATCATAGATGAAATAGTCTTCATTCGTTTGGTTTTTCAGCATGCAAAACTTAGCGTCAACATAGCGCTCAAAACTGTTATCATAGCGATCTAAATGGTCAGGAGTGAGATTGGTAATCACAGCATATCTCGGGTGAAAGGAATCGATGTCTTCCAATTGAAAACTACTGAGTTCAAGTACCCAGTAATCGGGTGAACTTGTCGTTACCGCTTTGGCAAAGCTTGACCCAATATTCCCAGCAAGAGCGACAGACTTTCCTGCCGATGCAAGCAAGTGATGCGTAAGCATGGCCGTCGTCGTTTTTCCATTTGTGCCTGTGATGCCGATCAGCTCCGCATCTGTATGTAGTGAGGCGAATTCGATTTCTGAAAGCAAGGGAATCTCAGCAGACCTGATTTCTTCGACGATTGGTACATTTGGGGGAATCCCTGGGCTTTTTACAACCAAATCGGCTTTTATAATCCTTTCGGAAGTGTGTTGCCCTTGTTCCCATTCTATACGATGATCATCCAATTCTTTTTGATAGGACTCACCAATTGCCCCTTTATCGCTCACAAAGACATGATAGCCAAGGTGCTGACCAAGAAGTGCTGCGCCAACTCCGCTCTCTCCTCCACCCAATACAATCATATTTTTTGACATTGGCTATCTGATTTTTAGGGTTACAAGTGAAATGATCGCAAGAGCGATGGTGATAATCCAAAAACGAGTCACGATTTTACTCTCGTGATATCCTTGTTTTTGGAAATGATGATGGACAGGTGCCATCAAGAAAATTCGCTTTCCAACTCCAGTTTTCTTTTTTGTGTACTTGAAATACCCAACTTGAAGGATGACTGACAAGCTTTCGATGAAGAAAACACCGCACAGAACAGGAATAAGTAATTCTTTTCGAACCGAAAGCGCGAGAACGGCAATAATGCCGCCAATGGTCAAGCTTCCTGTATCGCCCATAAACACTTGAGCTGGATAAGTGTTGTACCATAAAAATCCGACAAGACCCCCAGCAAATGCAGCGATAAAAATCACGAGTTCACTCACATCGGGGATATACATAACGTTGAGGTAATCTGAGAAAATAATGTTGCCCGAAACCCAAGCAAAAACCCCCAACACCAATACGATTAGGGTTGCTGTTCCTGCGGCTAATCCATCTATGCCATCAGTGAGGTTTGCGCCATTTGAAACCGCCGTCACAATAAAGATGACAAAAGGAATAAAGACCAACCATGCATACACAGACCAAGACTCGTCAATCCAAGTAATCGCCTCAGCATAATCAAATTCATTGTTTTTCAGTAATGGAATTGTGGTTTTTGTCGATTTTTCATTGATAACAATCTCTTGTCCTAGTGCAGCGTTTTCTCTTATGGTCACATCAGGATGGAAGTAAAGCGTGATCCCGACGATAAGACCCAAACCAACTTGACCAATGATTTTAAACCTTCCTTTTAAACCTTCTTTATTTTTTCGCTTAATCTTGATGTAATCATCTATAAACCCGATGCTTCCCATCCAAATCGTCGTGACGATGAGAAGAAGGATATAGATGTTGTCGAGTTTGGCAAACAACAATACGGGCACAAGGGTTGCCAGAATGATGATGAGACCTCCCATAGTCGGTGTGCCAGCTTTTTCTTTTTGACCTTCTAGGCCCAGATCTCGGATACTCTCCCCCATTTGATTGCGTTGTAGGAGCTGAATGATTTGTCTCCCAAAAATCAAAGAGACAAGTAGCGAAAAAATGATTGCTATGGAAGCTCGAAAACTGATGAACTGGAATAAGCTAGCTCCTGGAAACTGGAATTCTTGTTCTAAATATTCAAACAGATAGTACAGCATTAGTTCTTGTTTTGTAAATGTTGTTTTAACTCCTTCGCGTCGTCAAATTCCAAACGCTCACCTTTGATGTCTTGATAGGTTTCATGACCCTTCCCTGCCACCAAAATGATATCCCCTCTATGGGCAAGCTGACAGGCCGTTTTTATCGCTTGTGATCGGCTTGAGATACTGATGTATTTTTTAAAATGTTCTGCTGGCACACCCGATTCGATTTGCTCAATAATCTTTTCAGGGTCTTCATTGCGTGGGTTGTCTGAAGTGAAAATCACTTTATCGCTTAATGTTGAAGCAATCCGTCCCATAAGTGGGCGTTTTGCCTTATCGCGACCTCCCCCACAACCAAAGACGGTGATCAACATCTCATTTCCAGTCCTAATTTTGTTGATGGTTTTCAATACATGGTTTAAGGCATCTGGGGTATGCGCATAATCAACAATCGCGCGGATTGGATGCCCTCCACTGACAACATTAAACCGTCCTGATACGGGCTCTACCGCACTCAAAGCACTTAAACTCTGGTCTGCGTTCTCTCCCAGTAATTGTGTGCAAGCGTATACCGCCAAAATATTCGCTGCGTTGAAGTCACCAACCAATGCCACCCATGTTTCTTTACCGTCTATCCGAAGCTGCATTCCCGAAAAGTCATGCTCAAGGATTTTAGCTTTAAATTCAGCTGTATTCTTTAACGCATAGGAATGCTGCTTTGCAATGCAATTTTGCAACATATACTTACCATTCTTATCATCGTGATTGCTCAATGCAAATGCGGTTGTTGGTAGTTTGTCAAAAAACTTCTTTTTGGTATCCCTATAGCTTTCAAAAGTCTTGTGATAGTCGAGATGATCATGCGTAAGGTTGGTGAAGATCCCACCTCTAAAATGAAGCCCCTCTATACGATGTTGGTCGATCCCATGAGACGAAACCTCCATAAAGCAATACGAAACACTCGCTTCGACCATTTTTGCCAAAAAGGAATTGATCTCCATTGGGTCGGGTGTTGTGTGTGTGGCTGGGTAGTGATGCTCGTTAATGGCGTTGGCAATGGTGGATAACTTCCCAACTGAATACCCTAAGTGCTGGAATACCTCAAACAACAATTGAACAATCGATGTTTTGCCGTTGGTTCCTGTCACACCAATAAGACTGAGTTTGGCTGAAGGTCGATTGTGATAATTAGACGCAATCACTGCATATGCACTACGGGATTGGAAGGTTTGCACATAGGTAATTCCTTCCACTTGCTTTTTGGGTAATTCTTCGTAAAGGATTGCAGTAGCACCCTTTTTTACGGCATCATCAATATGTTTATGCCCATCGTGAAACTCTCCACGAATGGCGACAAACAATGCATTTGGTTCGACCTGACGAGAGTCTGCGGTCACGTGATCAATCGAAACGGATGTGGTTCCAAAAACAGACTCTATGGATACGCCAAAAAGTAATTCTTTGAGTTGCATCAGGATTTCTTTTGTGTTTTGGTGAGTTTGACATCGGCTTCGACCACGCTTCGGTTAGTCTCTGTCTTATTTCCAGTGATTTCCAAATAGCGATCACGGCTCAGTTTGGTTTCTCTTGGAATTGAGCTGTATAACTTATGAGCAATTGTTTGGAAAACTGGGGCGGCAACTTGGTTTCCGAAATACCCTTTTTCTTTATCAGGACGGTGAATGACCACTATACATGAGTATTTGGGTTGGTCTGAAGGAAAGTATCCTACAAAACTCGCAACGTATTGTACCTCGTCCGTGTTGTAATCCAACTGACAGGTTCCTGTTTTTCCAGAGATCGCAAAATTGGGATCGTAAATATTATGAGCTGTGCCCCAGGGTTTTTCCACCACTCCTTTCAACATACTTTTGACCTTTCCGATCGTCTCTTTGGAACAAATGGAAGGGTTGATGATTTCGACTTCAGACTGCTTTTTGATTTGGCTCCTTGTGTTTTGAGTTCCTTCCACAAATCTGGGTCTGACCATGACACCGTCATTGGCAATGGCATTATAGAATGTGAGTGTTTGCATCGGCGTCATCAACACCCCATATCCATAAGCCATCCATGGTAGAGAAATCCCACTCCACCCTTTTTTATCGGGATGTGGGATGACTGGTTTTGCCTCGCCTACAATTGATAATCCCAGCGGTTCGCTGATCCCCATATTCATCAGACGGTTTACAAATTGCTCTGGTTTTGAGTTGTATTCATTGTATATTGCCTGTACCATTCCGGTATTTGAGGAACGCTCAAAAATTTCGGAAATCGGAATTTTGCCATAGCCCCCCTTACGAGAATCACGCACTTTGTATTTGCCATAAAAAGTCAGTTCTCCGTTTTGCGTATCAAAAACTGTCGTCGTGTCGACAACTTGATCCTCGAGAGCAGCTACAAGTGCCATGAGCTTAAAGGTTGATCCAGGTTCGTGAGACTCCCCAATTGCGTAGTTGAGTTTTTCGTAATACTTCCCCTCTTTCGTACGACCCAAATTTGCCACAGCACGAATCGCTCCTGTTTCGGTTTCCATCACGACAGCTGTTCCGTGATCGGCTTCAAAATTTTCAAGAGCTCCGAGCAAAGCATGGTGAGTGACGTCTTGAATATTGACATCAAGTGTTGTTTGTAGATCATATCCATCTTGTGGTTCTTGTAGATATGAATCGCTTAAGGGTTTCCATTCTCCATTTGCGATTTTTTGACGCAGTTGTAGCCCTGGAATCCCGCGTAATCCATCTCCAAAAGCTCCTTCAAGTCCAACGCGTAAATAGCTCCCATTTGGCTGCTCTTGTTCATAGCCAATGGTGCGTTCGGCGATTTTACCTAAAGGTCTTTCACGCACGGTCTTTCGCTCGACAACCAAGCCCCCGCGAACACCCCCCAATCGAAACAATGGAAAAGTTCGCAAGCGAGTCATTTGCCCATAACTCAGATCCTTAGCAATACGTTTGTACCGATGCTGTTTTTTGTGCGCATCAAGGAGTAGGTTATGATAATGATTGGGCGTATTCCCCAATAGAGAAGCGAGTGAATCTGCAAGTGCATCCAAGTGATTCTCAAAACGACTGGTAGTCACTGTCGCTGCATCAAAATGGATGGTATATCTCGGAACTGAAGTGGCAAGAAGACTGCCGTCATGCGCATATATATTTCCGCGAATCGGTTGAATTTCAAAGTTTTGTACGGTTGTCTTTTCAGCGAGAAGTTTATAGGAGTCTCCTTCAACAAACTGAATATGAATAATTTTATACCCGATCCCTAACCCGAGCAGAAAAAGCCCAATGACCACAAATGAAAATCTAGAAATCAGTCTCTTTTGCTTTTCCATTTGTCTTATTCAATGATGATTTTTGTGGGTGGGGTGACAGAGGATACAAATCCACGTTTGGACAATTTGCTTTTTACTTCCGTTTCCAAACGCATATACATGGCTTGGGTTCTCGTTTCTGCAAACTGACTTTTTAACTCTTGGATTTCAGTGTTTAAAGCCGAAATCTGCATCACCTTTTGGTCGATATTGTGAGAGGATGAAATCATAACACCCGCCAGAAAAAAGAAGAAAAATATGAGTCGCCAGTTCCGCAAGGCACCTTGTTGTACCAAGAAAGAACCTCGAAGAATTTCTAACACACTTTGTCTCATATTTTCTCAGCTATTCGCAGTTTGGCACTGCGTGCACGTTTGTTGTTTTGAATCTCTATGTCTTTGGGCAATGTCATATTGCCCACCTTTTTTAGTGGCTTGTATGAGCGCCCAAACTCATCTTTCTCTGGCTCGTTTTCAAAGCAGCCATACTGAATAAAACGCTTGACAAGGCGATCTTCTAAAGAGTGATAACTGATCACACAAAGTCTTCCATTATGGTTGAGGACTTCTGCGCTTTGCTCGAGAAGCGATTTTAGGGCTTCCAACTCTTGATTGACCTCAATGCGTAGAGCTTGAAAAATTTGGGCCAATACTTTGTGCTGGATCTTTGCAGGAACAAGTGGGCGAAGCAGGTTCGCTAATTCCAAAGTCGTTTCAATGGGGTTTTCATCTCTGCGCTCAACGATTCTTGATGCGATCTTGCGCGCATTCGTCAGTTCTCCATATTGATATAAGATATCACTCAACTGCTCTTTTGTATAAGAATTAATCACGTCTTTTGCTGATGTTCCCTCCGACGAGCTCATTCGCATATCAAGGGGGCCGTCGAATCGTGTAGAAAACCCGCGAGTTGGTGTGTCAAGTTGGTGCGAGGAAACACCTAAATCTGCAAGAATCCCGTCAACTTTTTCAATCTTATGAAATCGTAAAAATCGCTGTAGATAGGTGAAATTTTGATGAATAAATATCAAGCGCTCATCCTCCCATGAATTTTCAATTGCATCTTCGTCCTGGTCAAAAGCAATCACTTTTCCGTCACGTCCAATCGCATCTAAAATGGCTTTGGTGTGTCCACCTCCGCCAAAAGTAACATCGACATAAGTGCCTGATTCCTTGAGAGCCAACCCCTCAAGGCAAGCTTCCAATAAAACAGGATTATGATACATCTTCGTCATGATTTCCCATCACCTCCTCTGCCAATTCCGCAAAGTCAAGAGCAGCATCGTCAATGGCTTGTTCGTACAATTCCTTATCCCAGATTTCAATCATGTTAATTGCCGATGACAGCACAAGCGACTTGTCTAAAGAAGCAATCCCAAACAAATCCTTTGGGATCAATAACCTGGTTGCAGCATCTAGATCGATCATTTTTACCCCTGCGGTAAATCGACGAATGAAATCGTTGTTTTTCTTTCTGAATCGGTTGAGCTTGTTCACCTTTTCCATCATAGCTGACCACTCTTCCAAGGTGTATAGCTCCAAGCACTTTTGAAACACCGAACGCTTGAGCACAAAGGTCTCAACCCCTTTAAGCTGCTTGACCAAAGAAACGGGAAGTTTGACCCTACCCTTGGGATCTAATTTGCATTCATACGTGCCAACTACGTGCATTTTCCGACTTGAATTGAGTCAAATATATCAATAAATTACCACTTTTTACCACTTTCTACCACTTTGTTGATAAATTCAAACACCTTGTGCCTTCGGATGTCTTAAATCATTTATAATGAGTTTGTTGTCATTTTAATAAGCAAACTCGATTTACAATTTGAATTCTAAACCATTTGCATTGACTTTATGCCAAATGAATAAGGCAACTGACTTGAAATGGTTATATTTGCGCACTATATTGGCTTCAATTAGATGAAACAAACAATTATAACATCGGGGAAATTTAAATTCCTTGAAGTAGGCACTGGAAAGCCAATCGTAATTCTTCATGGCCTTATGGGCGGTTTAAGTAACTTTCAAGGAGTTACTGACTACTTTACTGGCAAAGGGTATCGCGTGATTATTCCCATGCTCCCCATTTACGATCTTCCCTTGCTTAAAACCAACGTCAAAGAGTTTGCCAAATATGTCAATCAATTTATTTCACATCTGAACTTATCAGAAGTTACTTTGCTTGGCAACTCGCTTGGCGGGCATATTGGGCTGCTGGTTTCTTTGTTATATCCCAAAAACATCAAAGGGCTTATTATCACAGGGAGTTCTGGGCTTTATGAAAATTCTATGGGCGAAAGCTACCCGAAGAGAGAAGATAGAGACTATATGAAACGGAAGTGTCAAGAAGTTTTTTACGACCCTAAGGTAGCTACTGACGACATTATTGATGAGGTGTTTGAAACCGTCAATGATCGAAAAAAACTGGTTAAAATCCTCGCAATCGCGAAAAGTGCAATTCGACATAATATGGCCAAAGATTTGCCGAAAATCCAAATTCCAACTGCCATAATTTGGGGTGAAAACGATATAGTAACGCCACCTGAAGTTGGACATGAATTCAGTCGTTTACTCCCAAACTCTTCTCTGTTTTGGATTGAAAAATGTGGGCATGCTCCCATGATGGAACATCCAGATCTTTTCAATGTACATATGGAAGCTTGGCTAAACTCTCATTCAAATTGAGCTGTCATGATTCATTCGGCTCGTTTTTTGGTTAGCAACTCTACTGTTGATCAGTGTCCAAAGTCCTCTTTTCCAGAATACGCTTTTATCGGCCGATCTAATGTTGGAAAGTCATCAATAATCAATGCCCTTACGAACAACAAAAAACTCGCCAAGACCTCGGGGACACCTGGAAAAACAAAACTAATCAATCACTTTTTAATTAATGAGGCTTGGTGTCTGGTTGATTTACCTGGCTATGGCTATGCCAAAACATCTAAGCAAGAGAGAAACGAACTCAAAAAGCTTGTCAATGATTATTTTGCCAAACGCAAACAATTGGTCAACACTTTTGTCTTGATTGACAGTCGGCACCAACCTCAGGACATCGATGTCGATTTTATCAATACGCTAGGAGCTCAACAACATCCATTTTCCATCGTGTTTACTAAGGTTGACAAGCTCTCCAATGCGCAACGTCAAAACAATATATCTGTTTACAAATCGCACCTTATAGAGCAGGGGTGGGAAAGTGTTCCGCCATTATTTGAATCTTCCGCTAAGACTGGAGAAGGAAAAAAAGAAATTCTCAGCTATATCGAATCAGTCAATTCGAATCTTTAGTTTTTTGGGCCTTGCCCAATTTATGCTCACTTGAAAAATAGTCGCAAAACTGCTGAAAAGCCTCGCCCATTTCAACATCTTGCGTTGCTTTCATGTAAGAGTTTCGAATCCCAACAAGCGTTTGGTGAACAAAAACACGCATTTGGTCAACAGGCATCTCCTTGGTCCACAAATCTATACGTGCACTTTCTTGGGTTTCTTTATCCCATGTGCTTAAGAACATGGCATGCGTTTCTTGCTGATCAATCCCGCCGTCTGGGGCAGACCAACTCAATTGATCTGGCACATTGTTCTCATCAAGGGTAACATCTATCGTGATACTCGTCTTTTTCATCATCTTCGAGGTTTATATTTTGAATTTTCAAACAACTCTCTATATGGGGTATTGAGAAGCTCCGCAATGGATTTTCGCTCTTTCTTTTGATAGGTCTTAACGATTTGGAGACCTAGCCATTGACCTATTTGACCTGGAGAGTCAACGTCGATATTCAAATAAAATTTTGAAAACGGAGCTGGCGAAATAAAGCGTTTGATCAACTCAGGATCTGTACTGTAAAGCAACTCCTTAGAAACAAAGAAATTCCAAATTTCTTTTTCATTCGTCATTGCCCAAGCAAGCTGGTCAGGCGTATAGCCCAAAATTCTATCTTCTGAATAATCGGATAAAATCGATTGTTTTAAGAATTGGATTTTACCAGAATAAATCAATTGTGCCAAAAAAGTACGGTCTTCGGGCAAAGCAATTTGATTTTTTGCAAATGATTCTGCTAGTTCTTTTGATAGATGTTTCAACTCCATTTGCTGACGCAAATACAAGGCAATTCCCTCATACATGTGATGATTAACACCCAAAAAATTGTCGATGGCAATCAATGCCATGCTGTCGTTGAGAATGACTTTATTATTGTAGTCAACGTCCGAAGTGATGGTAATCACTTTTTTGGGCACCCGAGCATTTTCAAAAACTTGCGGAAGGCCTTCCATAAAAGGAGTCAGTTGATCGAGTATGTCTGCATTCAAAATCGATTTGGTTTCTTCATACAAAGCCAGCTGTAAGCTGTCTGTACGTCGATTGACCCATACGGAAAAGGGATAGCTTTTTGGAAAAAAATAAGGAAACCGTTGCGCGACTTCAGCCAGGGAATCTGGATGAGCATCAAAAAAAATACTTTCAAAACGAATGAGTTCATAGGACTGAGTGGCATTATTGGATGTTTTTCGGTTCCAGCAACTCCAAAATAAGACAGGGACAATCAATAGGATTAAAATTGACAAAAACCTGTTTTTGAATACGTGCATAAATATTACCTTTGAAAGTAAAATTAGAGTTTACGAATCTACTATTTTTTTAGATGATAATTCAGTTGTGCTATGAAAACCAAAGACGTTGTTGATCATATTATAAATTGGCTAAACGCCTATGTAGAAGAGTCAAAGTTAGACGGCTTTGTAGTCGGTGTTTCTGGTGGTGTAGATTCCGCACTCACTTCTGCCTTATGCGCTAACACGGGAAAACCAACACTTTGTCTTGAAATGCCAATTCATCAAGAGAGCAATCAAGTCAGTCGTGCCAATAGACACACAAGCTGGCTTGCTAAAAACTTTAGCAACGTGCGCGCAAAAGTCGTACCCCTAAATGATTTGTATGATAGCTTTTGTAAGTTGGACGCTGCAGGAAATGACAATACAAACACCCTTCTTTCTTTGGCAAATACGCGTTCTCGTTTGCGAATGGCAACTTTATACTATTTTGCTTCACAAGAACGGTTTCTCGTGGCTGGAACCGGCAACAAGGTTGAAGATTTTGGCGTTGGGTTTTACACCAAATACGGGGATGGTGGGGTGGATGTCAGTCCAATAGCGGATTTGATGAAGAGTGAAGTCAGAGAACTCGCTGCCCATTTGGGCGTGCATGAGTCAATTGTTAATGCAGCCCCTACTGACGGGTTGTTGGACGATAATCGAACCGATGAAGACCAGCTTGGTGCAACCTATGACGAACTTGAATGGGCAATGCAACAACAAGAAAACGGAAAAATCACAGCTGATTTTACAGGACGTGACAAGACCGTTTTTTCAACCTACGAAAAACACCATACAATGAATAAACACAAAATGATTCCCATCCCCATTTGTGTGATACCACAACAGTTAAAGTAATTTTTTTGTTAATTTTAATTAAGAATTTACTTACATTCTTTGTAGTTTGTTTCATTTATTGTTTATTTAAACAATAAATAAGAACTCTTATAATTCTAAGAATGTGATAAAAGTTGTCGTAGCTGATTCTCATCCAATAATCCATAAAGGGATCAAGGCCAGTTTTAAGAATTCCACTGAAATTTCAATCACTGGAAAAGCCCTGGTTTCGGATGATCTTTTTGATATTCTTGAAAAAAAAATAGTTGATGTTATCATCCTAGAACTGGACTTATACAAATCAGATGGGTTGGCAGTCTTGCGGCGCATAAAAAATGAGCACCCAGGTGTGCGCGTTTTGATCTTTTCAAATCAGCCCGAAGAAGTCTATGCCATTTCCTCATTAAAAGCGGGTGCTTCTGGCTATCTAAACAAAAAGACCAATCCCAATGCAATTCGTCATGCGATTTTGAAAATTGCCTCTGGAGGGGTATTCATCACAAATGAGCTTGCCCAAACGATTGCATTTGACGAGTCGACAGGAAGACCGAGGAGAATGTTCAAAAAACTTTCTATGCGTGAGGTTGAAGTCCTGAAAATGCTCAGCGATGGTAAGAGAAACAAAGAAATCGCGTTGGAATTAAAGCTTAACGAAAAAACCGTTAGCACATACCGCAGTCGTATTATGAAAAAATTACGGGTTCGAAATCTTGTTGAACTTGTTCGAAAAGCGCAATCGATTCAATTAGACTCCTTCTAAAAGATAACACGATCCAAGCGCTTACTCAAATTCTTTTTGAGTCCAACATAGTCGTTAACTTCCTCTAAAATTTCGCGATGAGTTTCGATATGACTCTCCGCGGTTTGATTTTGCAATTCTCCGATTTTCTCTTGGATTAGCAAACACCTGAGATTCAGTATGGTTTGCTGTAACCACCTTCCGATTTCAGTCTTTTTGTCCTTAATTACGATGTTTTTTCGTTCCCAATCGTGGAGAACATTGTTTTCGTCATTCATGATAATACTGCTGACCAGTTCGGACTGCTCTGGTGAAAGCTCTTGCAAAAACGTCTCCATCACGAGAGGTTTTTGAGCATTGTAAATCGACAATAAAGAATGGTAAAGTTCTCGAAAACTTTGGGTTGATAGCTCGACTTCGTCCTGTTGGAGATCGAGATAAATTTTTTCATACACCTTTGCGCTAATTTCGGTTGGCGTATGCACAATTTTACCTTCTTCATCGGACTGCATTACGACATCTTCAAACGAAACTTCTTCCTGTCCGTACAGCAAGAGTAGAGAAATGATATTTCGTTCGAGCTCAAAGCGCGGATCAACTTTCTGTTTCGGGACGTTGACCACTTTCATCTCGCTTAATTTTCGAGCTTGTGATGCTTGCTGACCCTTTTTTTGAAGTAATTGAGCAAGGGTTGAAAACAGTACATCTTCGCTGATATTCATCAAAGAAGCACAGCTCTGTATATAGACCTCTCGGCGAATGGCATCTGGAACAATGGAAATACTCTGTACAATTTCGCGTATGGTTTCGGCTTTTCGAATCGGCTCGTTTTTACCCTCTTCTGCGAGTAATTTTGCTTTGAATTGAATAAAATCAACCGTATTGTTTTCCAAAAATTGTTTGACTTCAGTGAGCTGATGATTTCTGACAAAGCTGTCTGGATCTTCTCCATCGGGGAATGTGCAAATGGAAACCTGCATTCCTGCTTCCAAGATGATATCAACCCCACGCATGGCTGCGCGAAGACCTGCTGCATCTCCATCAAACAACAAGGTTATGGTATCTGTCAATCGACGAATTAGACGAACTTGATCAGGTGTCAATGCAGTCCCAGAAGACGAGACAACATTTTGAATTCCCGCCTGATGCATCTGAATCACATCCGTATATCCCTCTACAAGATAACAGTTGCTCTGCTTAGCGATATGCTGTTTTGCCTGATAAAGCCCATAAAGAACTTTGCTTTTTTGATACACTTCACTCTCGGGAGAGTTGACGTATTTTGCCGCTTGCTTGTCTTGTTTTAGGATTCGTCCCCCAAAACCCATCACACGGCCAGACATACTGTGGATTGGAAACATGACTCGTCCTTTAAAACGGTCAAACTGTTTTTCTTCTTTTTGGATTGTCAAGCCACTCGACACCAAAAATTCCTCTTGAAATCCAGCATCTAATGCTGCTTTTGTTAAGGCATCCCACTGGTCAGGCGAATATCCCAAATGGAATCGGTCAATCGATTCTGCAGTGAATCCTCTTTCCTGAAAATAAGACAACCCGATGTTTTTTCCCTCTTGACTTTCGGTAAGCATTTTTGAAAAGTAAGATTGCGCAAAATCTGTAACGGAATACATACTTTCGCGAAGAGATGCCGCTTCTTTTTGCTCGTTGGTTTGTTGGGTTTCTTCAACTTCGATATTGTATTTCTTAGCGAGAAATTTAATCGCTTCTGGAAATGTAAAGTGTTCATGCTCCATCAAAAAGGAGACGACGTTTCCCCCTTTTCCGCTGCTAAAATCTTTCCAGATTTGTTTGGCAGGAGAAACCATAAAACTCGGTGTTTTTTCATTGGAAAATGGACTTAATCCTTTGAAGTTTGAACCTGACTTTTTGAGCTGTACAAAATCGCCAATAACCTCTTCCAGACGTGCGGTTTCAAAAACGAGATCTACGGTTGACTTACTGATCAAAATTGGATAATTGTAAAGATTAAAAATAGAAAAAAAAGCAATTAAAACTCCCGATCAATTACATAAGAGACCAGATTTTGCAAACTATCCTTTGCGTCGGAAGACGGAAATGAATCCAAAATCAAATTTGCCTCCTCTTGGTATTCGTGCATTTTATGGATCGCATAATCCAGTCCACCTTTGGTTTTGACAAATGCGATTACCTCTTTCACTTTCTTTTTATTCGTATTGTACTTTTTTAAATTTCTCTTGAGCCACCTTCGTTCTGATGGACTTGCCTGCCGAATGGTGTGAATCAAAGGTAGGGTCATTTTGCGTTCACGGATATCGATACCTGTTGGCTTTCCAATACGTTGTTTACCATAGTCAAATAAATCGTCTTTAATCTGGAATGCCATCCCAATTTTTTCGCCAAACATTCGCATTTTTTGCACCTGCTCTTCAGAGCTCTCAACAGAACATGCGCCCAAAGCACAGCAAGAAGCAATAAGCGTAGCGGTTTTTTTTCGGATGACTTCATAATAAACCTCTTCGGTAATATCGAGACTTCTGGCTTTTTCGATTTGCAATAACTCCCCTTCACTCATTTCTCGCACTGCAGTCGAGATGATCTCCAGCAAGTCAAAATCCTTATTGTCGATGCAAAGCAAGAGGCCTTTCGACAACAAATAATCTCCGACCAAAACAGCGATTTTATTTTTCCAAAGGGCATTGATGGAGAAAAACCCTCGGCGCTTATTGCTATCATCGACCACATCGTCATGAACCAAGGTCGCTGTGTGGATGAGCTCAATTACGGATGCCGCCCGATAGGTGCGTTCATTGGTTTTACCTAGCAGCTTCGCCGTTAGAAAAACAAACATTGGACGCATCTGTTTTCCTTTGCGATTGACAATATAATGCGTGATTCGGTTTAACAATGCAACCTTGGAAGACATTGCCTTGGAAAATCTTCCTTCGAAGAGTTCCATTTCCTCGCGTATGGGGCGTTTGAGTTGCTCAGTGACTTTCATTCGATTTAAATATACAATTTCACTCGATATTGTCAAACATCATGATCGTGTGTGAATTCATTGTTCTTATTTGCCAGCTGACCGCAGGCAGCATCGATATCCTTTCCACGCGACCTTCGTACGGTAACTGAAATTCGATTGTTTTCCAATGCAGTCGTATATGCCGCTATCGCCTCTGGTCTTGCTTGCACAAACTGGTCATCTCCAATTGCATTGTATTCAATTAAGTTTACTTTCGACGGCACCTGCTTACAATAGGAAACGAGTGCGTCAATGTCCGCTTGTTTGTCATTGATGTCTTTCCACACTACCACCTCAAAAGTAACTTGGCTTTTCGTTTTTTTATACCAATACTTAAGTGCTTCCAATAGCTGATCGAGCGGAAAGGTCTTGGTAAACGGCATCAATCGATTTCGTGTTTCTTCGATTGCAGAATGAAGAGAAACTGCCAATTTAAACTTTGGGTTTTGATCTGAAATCTCTCGAATAATCTTGGTGATTCCAGAAGTTGAAACCGTAATTCGTTTGGGTGACATCCCTAACCCATCAGCAGAAGTGATTCTATCAATGGCAGTCAGGGTATTCTTATAGTTCATCAAAGGTTCACCCATTCCCATAAATACGATATTGGTCAGTGGACGATTGTAATACAATTGGCTTTGTTTGTCGATTTCCACAACCTGATCATAAATCTCATCTGGGTTGAGATTTCGCATTCGTTTGAGTTTGGCAGTCGCACAGAAATGGCAGTCCAAGCTACACCCAACCTGACTCGACACACAAGCCGTTGAACGTGTGTCAGTAGGGATCAATACAGATTCTACGAGATATCCGTCATGAAGGCGAATGGCGTTTTTGATCGTGCCATCATCGCTTCGTTGTAATTGATCAACTGCGATATGATTGATTACAAAATGTTCTTCCAAAAGTGAGCGATGTGATTTTGACAAATTGGTCATTTCCAAAAAGTCATGGGATCCCTTGCTCCAAAGCCATTCAAAAACCTGATTCCCTTTGAAAGCAGGAAGCGAGTGAGAGATAAAGAAACGACGCAATTCGTCCAAGGATAAGGCACGAATATCACGACGTTTTCTCTCCATGATTAGAGAATTAGCATCGCATCACCATAAGAATAGAAACGATATTTTTTCTTGACAGCCTCTTGATATGCTTTTTTCACAAATTCGTGCCCAGCAAAAGCAGAAACCATCATCAAAAGAGTTGATTTTGGTAAATGAAAATTGGTAACCATGCTGTCTGCAATGCTAAACTCATGAGGTGGAAAAATAAACTTATGCGTCCAACCCCGATAGGTGTTGAGTGTTTTGTTTGAAGATACCGCACTTTCAAGTGCACGCATTGATGTCGTCCCTATGGAGCATACCCGCTTTTTATTGCTCTTCGCATTGTTTACCATATCGGCAGCAACCTGATCGATATGCAGTTCTTCTGAATCCATTTTATGTTTGGACAAATCCTCCACTTCAACTGGATTGAAGGTGCCAAGCCCTACATGAAGTGTGATGTCAGCCATATCAACCCCTTTAATTTCGAGTCTTTTCAGAACGTGCTTTGAAAAATGGAGCCCAGCAGTTGGTGCTGCAACGGCACCTTCGTGTTTGGCATAGATTGTTTGGTAGCGTTCCCGATCAAATTCTTCCTCATCGCGTTTGATATACTTGGGAAGAGGTGTCTGACCCATCTCGTGTAGCTTTTCTCGAAAGGCCTCATAAGGACCATCATATAAAAATCGAAGCGTTCGTCCACGGGAAGTGGTATTGTCAATAACTTCAGCAACGAGATCTTCGCCCCCTCCAAAATAGAGCTTGTTTCCAATTCTTATTTTTCTAGCAGGGTCTACAAGAACATCCCAAAGTCGTTGTGACTGATTCAATTCACGGAGTAAGAAAACTTCTATTTTGGCTCCTGTTTTTTCTTTATTTCCAATCAAACGAGCTGGAAACACCTTGGTGTTGTTTCGAACCATGATGTCTCCTTCATCAAAATAATCAACGATGTCTTTAAAATATTTGTGTTCTATGGTTTCGGTTTCTCGGTGTAAAACCATGAGTTTTGATTCATCTCGGTGATCGGTAGGGTATTCGGCTAACAGATTGTCTGGTAGATCAAAGTTAAAGTGTGAAAGTTTCATTCTATACATTAAGGCGGCAAATATACATTCTCAGCAGGGGGGTTGTCAAGTTATTGAGCATGTTTTTACATTATGACCCCAATAAAAACCCACTCTGCTCTAAATCTTCCCAAAACCCTGGGTAGGATTTTGTGACGACATCTGCATCTTGAATTCTTATGGGAACCAACAAAGCCAAAGGGGAAAATGCCATCGCCATTCGGTGATCATGATAGGTTTCGATCAAAACATTAGAATGAATTGGATTTGTGCGTTTTTGCAGATGCAAACTCTTATCTGTGATTTCGATTGTTGCCCCTAACTTTGTCAATTCGTTTTGCAAGGCAACCAATCGGTCTGTTTCTTTAATTTTCAGCGTGTGCAAGCCCGTTAAATCACAAGCCACTCCTAACCCATAACAAGTGACGGCTATGGTCTGGGCAATGTCTGGCGCGTCGGAAAGATCCAATTGTATCGGCATGGACCCCAAGGCTTGCTTTTGCAGAAAAAGTGTGTTGTTTTTGATCATAGACTTGACGCCTAACTGCTCGTAAATCTCCATTAAGAACTTGTCCCCTTGCAAGCTGTTTTCTTTGTAAGTTGAAAGGGTGATCTCTGCGTCCTTGGCAAGTGCTACCATACTAAAATAGTACGAGGCCGAACTCCAATCCGACTCTACAGCGTGGGTAACTTGAGCAATGTCCTTTTTTGGAAAAACCTGAATGTGCTGACCAGAAAAAGTAGCCTCAACTCCGATTTGATGCAATAGAGAAAGCGTCATTTCGATATAGGGAACTGAAGTTATTTTCCCTTCAAGTCGAAGGTGTAATCCGTCAGCTAAGTTTGGAGCAACCAGCATCAATGCTGTAATATATTGGCTACTGATGTTGGCTGAAAGGCGTACCTCACTGGCAGTAAGCCGTTTTCCTTTAATCAACAAGGGAGGGTAACCTTCATTTTTTAGATAGCTGATTTCCGCTCCAAGTTGGCGAAGCGCATCGACCAATATCCCTATTGGGCGTTCTTGCATGCGCGGCGAACCCGTCAATGTTTTTTCTTGATTTTCTAAAATAGAATAGTAAGCTGTCAAAAACCGCATGCTGGTGCCTGCATGGCCGATATCCACCAAGTCATTATCACTTTCCAATCCAGACTTCATCGCAACGGTATCATCGGAATTTGATAAATTGTCAAGTGAAATCTGAGGGAAAAGGGCTTGTAAAAGCAACATCCGGTTCGACTCGCTTTTTGACCCAGTGACTTGAATTTTTCCGCGTACAGTCCCCGATTGATGACGAAGCATTAGATCTTTCATTGATTGATTTTAGGGTTGTTGTGATGTCGATCGTGATCGCGTTTGGTTTTAATTTCTAGTTTTTTGGCAAATGCACTGGTCAGATCCACCCCAGTCTGATTGGCCAAACAGAGCACGACAAAAAGCACATCGGCGAGTTCCTCGCCCAAGTCTTTTTCTTTGTCACTTTCTTTTTCGGATTGCTCACCATATCGGCGGGCAATAATTCGCGCAACTTCGCCAACCTCTTCTGTCAATTGCGCCATATTGGTCAGTTCGTCAAAATAGCGAACACCATGATTTTTGATCCATTGATCAACCGCTTGTTGTGCATTGTCTATATTCATTATGCTTTATTTTTTGAATCCATCAAAATCGTGACTGGGCCATCATTGTGAAGCTCTACATCCATCATGGCACCAAAAACGCCAGTGGCCACTGGCCTTCCAAGAGCCTTTTCGCACTGTTCCACAAAGCTGCGATATAAAGGTAAGGCAGTTTCTGGTTTGGCCGCCTCCATATAAGATGGTCGATTTCCTTTTTTGGTCAGGGCATGGAGTGTGAATTGACTCACAATCAATACATCTCCATCCACGTCTAGCAGGGATAAATTCATCACATCGTTTGTATCGCTAAAAATACGGAGTCCGAGTGTTTTTTTAACCAACCAAGAAACATCCTCCATTTGGTCATCGTGCGTGATTCCTAAAAAAACCAAAAGCCCCTTGGAAATCGAACCGACAACCTCTCCATCGACATGAATACTTGCTTTGGCAACACGTTGAATAACCACTCTCATGATTCCCAAAAATCGGTTCGGTAATGTTGGTCATCCCCAGCAAGAATTTGGGTATAACTCTTATATCGTGAACTCGCAATATCCCCTGACTCAACCGCCAATTTTATAGCGCATTTTGGCTCGTCTATGTGCAAACAGTCGTTGAATTTGCATTGGCTTTTTCGTTCAAAAAATTCAACAAAATAATCGCCCAACTCCTGTGATGAAAATGTGATCATTCCAAATCCACGAATCCCTGGCGTATCGATGATTCTAGCCCCAAAATCCAGCTCATGCAATTCGGCATGGGTTGTCGTGTGCTGACCTTGTTGGTGCTGATCCGAAATGGCTTTGGTTTTGATATTCAACTGCGGAGCCAAGGTGTTTACTAAAGTTGATTTTCCAACACCACTATGCCCAGAAAGCATACAAGTTTTAGATGTCATTAGGGATTTTACCTGATTAACATTGGTTCCATTAAGTGCTGAAATTTCAACACAATTATATCCGATGTCTTCATAAACTGCTTTGAGTTGACGGAGTTCATCCATTTCCTGCATCGAGTAAGTGTCTTCCTTGTTAAACAACAAAACAACTTCAATTCCAAAGGCCTTAGCCGTTGCCAAAAACCGATCGATAAAAGCAGGGTAAGTGACAGGGTTGTTCAGTGTGATCAACAAAAAGGCAATGTCAATATTCGCCGCAAGGATATGGATTTGCTTGGAAAGGTTTACCGATTTACGAACGATATAGTTTTTTCGATCATGGATTTCTTGGATAACCCCTTCCTCCCGATTTTCGGCTACCGAAATGGTCACACGATCCCCAACCGCAACAGGGTTGGTACTCGATATCTGATCGGTTCTGAATTTACCTTTTATCCGACAAGAAACAAATATCCCTGTATCTGTTTTCACAGTATACCAACTTCCTGTCGATTTATAAACCGTTCCTTCCACCCTTACAAGGTAAGACTTTTCAATCTTAGGTGTTGATTACCGTCTCTTGATGATTGATCGATTCCTGGTGAATCGCTTTGAACATGCGCAACACAAACTCTTCACTCAATCCGTGTTTTTCTCCTTCGAGAATCATCTTTCCCAAAATCTCATTCCAACGCTTAGACTGTAAAACAGCTACATTGTGCTCTTTCTTCAAGGTACCGATATCGACAGAAATATTCATCCGCTTTCCTAATGTTTCAAGCAAACTGTGGTCAATCACATCAATTTGAGCACGAAGGGTGTCGAGCTTATTGACATAGCTTTCTGCATCAGCTGTTGTTTTTCGAATGCGAAGATCTTTCATCATTTGAACGAGGGTTTCTGGCGTAATTTGCTGTGCCGCATCACTCCATGCATTATCTGGGTCGCGATGGGATTCAATCATCAAACCGTCAAAATTCAAGTCCAGTGCTGTTTGCGATACGTCTTGTAAAATATCACGGCGTCCGCAAATATGTGATGGATCACAAATCAAGGGAAGGTCAGGGAATCGATTTTGCAATTCGATCGCCAATTGCCATTCTGGATTGTTGCGATATTTTGTTTTTGCATAACTCGAAAACCCACGGTGAATCACACCCAAATTTTTGATGTCAGCCGTATATAATCGCTCAATCCCGCCAAGCCAAAGCGCCAAATCTGGGTTTACTGGGTTTTTTACAAGTACGATTTTGTCTGTACCCTGAAGTGCATCTGCAATTTCCTGTACAATAAACGGGCTAACCGTTGATCGAGCACCAATCCAAAGCACGTCAATATCCGCTTCTAAAGCGAGCTTCACATGATCTTTATTGGCTACTTCTGTGGCGGTCATCATTCCCGTTTCTTCTTTGACGCGCTGTAACCACTTTAATCCGATGGCTCCAACACCTTCAAAATTTCCAGGTCGGGTTCTTGGTTTCCAAATCCCTGCTCGATAAATTGTGGCATCGGTATCCTTGAGTTGGTGTGCGATGTCCATCACTTGCTCTTCTGTCTCTGCGCTACAAGGCCCCGCAATAACGAGGGGA
>JAQWIL010000012.1 GCA_029248885.1 Flavobacteriaceae bacterium | reverse complement strand
TTTTTGCTCAAAATCCCCTTTGATTTGCGAGCGGTAAATGTATAACTTATTGAGAATATCATCGATTTGTTCTGGTAAGAAGTTTTCCAACCATTGTCGCAAACGCTTGGCAAATGTTGGGGATTTGCCATTGGTTGATATCCCAATTTTTAAATCTCCTTTTGTGACGATGCTCCCCATGTAAAAATCACATTGCAGCGGACTATCGGCTACATTAACCAAGATATTTTTTTCTCTACAGTGCGTAAATACCTTTTGATTGACTTCTGGGTTATCGGTTGTTGCAATGACAATATGTGCGTTTTCCAGATTACTTTTTTTGTACTTGTCTTTGATATAATTTATTTTTTTTCCTTTGATAAACGACGCTGTTTCCTCACGCAACATTGGACTGACGATTGTGACACTACTTTCAGGAGAGGATTTAAATATAAAACTCAATTTCTCAAGTGCAACATAGCCACCTCCAACGATGAGGATATGCAGTTGAGTAGTTTTTAAAAAAATAGGATAAAGTGGATTCGACATTACACTAGCTGAGGGATTGATGTTGTCGATACAAGTTTGCACACATGGTCAACTACCGCATGCCCAACGATAATCAACGCAGGGCTTTGCAAGTCGTGTATGACAACATCTTGCACAAGATTCCCCAAATTGGTAATATGGTGCCTTTCATTTGGCAAGGTGCCATTTTGAACAATCGCTACAGGGTAGTCTTCAGATTTGTGTTTGAGCAGTTCTGTTTGGATGTCTTTGATTTTTGTCATTCCCATCAAAATGACAATGGTAGCTGATGATTGAGCGGCATATTTGATATCTTCAGAAATCTCACCTTTACAAGTATGTCCAGTAGTTACCCAGATGCTTTCATATTCACAGCGTCTTGTCAATGGAATTTGATGTTGGGCTGCAATGCCAGAATAAGAAGATATTCCAGGGATTACCTGCGTTTGTATACCAAAAAATGAGGCGTATTCAATCTCTTCAGCAGCACGAGCAAATACACTGACATCACCCCCTTTTAGACGAACAACATGCTTTCCTCTTTGAACATTGGATACGATGAGCTTGTTGATTTCAGACTGCGAATATGCGTGTTGTCCTTTTCGTTTGCCAACATAGTGTTTTTCAGCAACTGGATTTGAATCTAAGAGCTGCTTGTTGACCAACGCATCGTATAAAATCAGGTCAGCATCTGCAATGACTCGTAACCCTTTGACCGTGATCAAGTCTGGATCTCCTGGCCCAGCACCAACAAGAGAAAGCATTCCTTTATCTGGCATCAGCTTTGTTTTTAATCCAATTCAAAATGGCTTTTGCGTTTGCGATATACTCTTTGGCAAAGGCGTTGGTATTGTCGTTGTTCTCTATGGCTTTTACAGCATCACGGAAAGAGAGCCCGAGGTCTGTTTCGCAACTTGGAAAATGTTCGCCAAACGCAACAATAATCGAATGGTGAGAATTGATTCTTGCTTGAACGGTAGTTAGAATTGCTTTTGCCCCCCGAATGAGTGCAGAATAACCAAAATAGATTGCATTTGAAATTTGTCCGTCTGCAAGTGCACTTTCTGCATTTTCAAGAAACTCTTCGGCATCAAATAGCAAGGTTTGTACAAGGTCAATGGTTACCCCAGCACATTCGCCAACTCCGATTGCTTTTTCATAAAGTTGCTCATTCCCCCAATCGATAAAGTCTTCAGGTTGAAGGTTGTCAACCTCGCTAAAATGCTTGAGGTTTTGATAAAAATAATCGGAACCTACACGTTGATAATAGGCCATAAACGATTCGCCAGCTCTACGGTGATGATTTTCAAAGTCAATCAATAGCCAACGCAACACATCTGGTGTTCGTTTTGAAGGCACCTTGAGTACTTTGTCCGCAAAATGACCGTTTGCATTGCCCAGAGCACCACCTCCCAGGAGAATTTGCGTTGCAGGAGCGATTTTGCCATTTGACTTCAATGTCATTCCTTGAAAGCCGATATCAGCAATGGTATGTTGCCCACAGGCATTCATGCAGCCACTGATTTTTATACTGATTTTGTGATGGTCGATGAGTTGTTGAAATTCATGCTCAAGGACATGTTGGAGTTCTTTTGCAAGCCCCATACTACTGGCGATTCCTAGGTTACAGGTGTCTGTTCCTGGACATGCCACAATATCATTAATCCGATCAAAACCAATTCGATCCAAGTTGATGTTGACAAGGGCTTTATATAATGCTTCTAGGTTTCTGATTTGAATGGAACGTAACAAGATTCCCTGATTGACGGTAAATCTGGCATCTTCTCCACAGAAGGTATCGATTACCTCAGCCAGTTTTCTTGCGGTTTGGGTAGGCAAGTCCCCTGTTTGAATACAGAGCCCCACGGCTACTAAACCCTTTTGTTTTTGCGGAAATACATTTGCATTCTTCCATCTTTCAAACGATTTTTTCACAGTGTTTGAAGTGATGGTATAATGCGTGGTATCAGCGATTTTATGTTCAATATATTCAATCGGGTAGGAGACTACTGAGGCTTCCCTTTCTATTTGCTGCACTTTTTCTACAAATGCATCAAAGCCCAATTCTTTGATCAGAAATTTGAGTCGTGCTTTATTCCTTCTATTTCGTTCCCCAAATCTGTCAAACAAGCGTAAAATTGCTTCACTGACGGGTATGATTCGGTCGGCAGGTAAAAAGTCATAAATACAATCTGCCAAACGAGGTTGCGAGCCAATACCACCTCCCACAACTACCTTAAAGCCATGTTGTTCATCCTTTATTTTTGGGATAAATCCAATGTCATGTACAAAAGTGTAGGCGTGATCCTCATTTGAACTCGAAAAAGCGATTTTGATTTTACGTCCCATATCTTGACAAATGGGATTGCGTAAAAAATAGCTAAAGAATGCCTGCGCATAAGGACTTACATCAAACGGCTCATCAGGGTCAATTCCAGCAAATGGGGAAGCTGTCACATTGCGTACCGTATTCCCACAGGCCTCCCTGAGGGTGATATCGTCTTTCTCCAATTCCGCCCAAAGCTGCGGGGTTTTTTCCAAATCCACATGATGAATTTGGATGTCCTGACGCGTTGTGATATGGAGATTACCATTTGAATATCGGTCTGCAACTTCAGAGATTCTCAACAGTTGTTTAGAGGAGAATTTTCCATAAGGAATTTTAATTCGTACCATCTGAACTCCTTGTTGACGCTGACCATATACACCCCTAGCCAGACGAAGACTTCTAAATTTTTCTTCATCGATGTTGTTGTTTTTAAAAGCAAAAATCTTTTGCTCCAGATCAATAATATCTTTGGCAACAACTGGGTTTTCAATTTCCGTTCTAAAGCTTTCCACTGTTTATCGAATAAAGCCAACACCAGCGGTGTTGTTGGTTAAAGAATCAATGAGTATAAACGCACCCAGTCCTTTGTTTTTGTGAAAGGGCTGATGTACGATTTCTTGGGCAGTTATCAGATCTATTACTCCAATGTCATTCAATCCAAGAGCACTTGTGGGCTCAGGTTTGAGGTTTTCCAATTCCAAGCGATTACTGACCGATTTGATCTTGATTTGAACCTTTTGAATCCCCAATTGCAACCAGTATTTTGCGCCAGGGATTAGATTTGTATCCTGCATCCAACACACTTCGGCTCGAAGCTGTTTGGAAACTTGCAGGTCATTCTCAGCACTGACTATTGAATTTCCACGAGAAATGTCAACTTCATCTTCAAGTAAGATGGTAGTACTTTCGCCTTCTTGCGTCTTCCCGACGGGAACGCCATATTTTTCAATGCTTTTGATTTGACTGGACCGTCCACTTGGGTACACCAGAATCTTATCACCCACTTGAAAAGACCCAGAATTGACCTTGCCAGCAAACCCTCTGTAGTCGTGATGTCGTTCGGTTTTTGGACGCAAGACATGTTGTACTTGCAAAACGTTGTCTTCTTGCAAGGAGCTTATTGTAGGGAGTTTTTCTAGGATTTCAAGCAGAGTCGATGAATGATACCAACTCATCTGTTCTGATGAAGAGGTAATATTGTCTCCCAACAAAGCGGATATTGGAACAAAATCAATCGTCTTTATATCCATGGAGGCATTTTGAAGCCACGATTCTACTTCCTTTTTGATTTCTTCATATCGATTTTGGTCAAAATTGACGAGGTCCATTTTATTGATAGCAAATACCAAATGTTGAATTCCAAGCAAACGGTTGATATACAAATGGCGTCTGGTTTGCTCAACCATGCCTTTTCTAGCGTCTAGCAACAAGATCGAAGCTTGAGCAGTTGAAGCACCAGTTACCATATTACGCGTGTATTCTACATGACCAGGTGAGTCCGCGATGATAAATCGCCGAGTTGGTGTGGAGAAGAAAATGTGGGAGACATCTATGGTAATCCCTTGTTCTCTTTCGGTGAGCAAGCCATCTGTGGCTAAGGATAAATCCAAATAATCAAAACCTCTCGATTCGCTTTTGACTTTGATGTGTTCCAACTGATCTGACTTTAAAGAATCAGTTTCATATAAAAGCCGTCCAATCAGGGTGCTCTTACCATCATCAACACTTCCTGCAGTTGCTATTTTTAAAATATCCATATTAAAAGTATCCGATTTTTTTACGTTCTTCCATTGCACCTTCTGATCGTTTGTCATCAATTCGTGCTCCTCGCTCTGAAAATGATGAGCTGCTGATTTCGTGAATAATATTGTCGAGTTCAAAAGCATCTGACAAGACTGCCGCGGTACAAGTCATATCCCCAACTGTTCGAAAACGAACATTGGCGGTAATGACCTCATCATTCTCTCCAATTTGAATATAATCTGAGTAGGGCATCCACAATCCATCTCTGTTGAAGACCTTTCTTTTATGCGCATAATAAAGCGACGGGATTTGTATTTGCTCTCTTTGGATGTAGTTCCACACATCTAGTTCTGTCCAATTGCTAATCGGAAAAACACGAATATTTTCGCCATTATGAATGTTTCCGTTTAACATGTCAAACAGCTCAGGGCGTTGTAGCTTTTCATTCCATTGTCCAAAATCATCACGAACAGAGAAAACACGCTCTTTTGCCCTTGCTTTTTCCTCGTCTCTTCTTGCTCCGCCAATACAAGCATCGAATTTGTGCTTTTCGATCAAATTCAAAAGGGTTGTTGTTTGGAGAGAATTTCGACTCGCATATCGACCCGATTCTTCTTGAGATAGACCCGCATCAATATCGTCTTGTACATGTCCAACAATCAATTTGGCACCAAGTGAATTGACAAGATGATCTCTAAACGCTAAGGTTTCGGGGAAGTTGTGACCCGTGTCGACATGAACCAAAGGAAAAGGGGTTTTTGAGGGCGCAAAAGCTTTTTCAGCCAAGCGGACAAGGGTAATCGAGTCTTTCCCACCTGAAAATAGCAAACAGGGATTGTCAAATTGACCAGCTACCTCTCTCATGATGTATATGGATTCTTCTTCTAAATGTTGTAATACGTCCATCGCTTAGTTGTTTGTTTTGTGTAGGCCACATTCTTTGTGACTGGATTCCCACCACCAGCGTCCAGCACGCGGGTCTTCACCCTGTGTAATGGCTCGCGTACAAGGCGCACAGCCAATGCTGACATAGCCTTGTTGGTGTAGGTTGTTTTGCGGAACATTGAACGACTCGAGATAGTCCAAAACCTCTTGATATGTCCAATGCAATAATGGATTGAACTTGATGACATCAAACTGGGAGTCATAGGCAAAGACTGTAAAATCGGATCGGTTTGCCGACTGTTCACTACGCAAACCCGTAACCCAAACGGAGTAGGGTTGGAGTGCCCGCCGTAAGGGGTTGATTTTTCGAACAGAACAGCAATCTTTTCGATTTTGAACGGAATCATAAAAGCCATTAATTCCTTGTTTAGAAACCAATCCTTCTACCTCTTCATTATTTGGAAAATAGCTTTGAATGGACTTGCCATATTTTTTTTGAGTTGAGGATAAAACATCGTAAGTCTCTTGAAATAATCGCCCTGTATCCAACGTAAATACATCAATGTCCAAATCATATCTAAAAATATAATCTGTCAAAACCTGATCCTCTTGACCAAGCGATGAAGAAAAGCAGGTCTTACCCAAGTTTGCTTCTGCAACGAACGCAAACAAATCAGACAAATCTTTTGACTGCCCAACAGCATTGTTCAAAGACTGAACCCGCTCAAGCATGGTTATTTCTTTGTTTTTCCCCATGAAAATCTATTCCAGGCACGTTCGTGCACCACATAAAGCCCCATTTTCGTAATGAGTTCAATCATTCCAATTGACAAGGCAAAGTCAATCTGTCCAGTAACAAAGTAGGAGATGAGAATCGTATCAATTGTGCCAATGATACGCCAACTCACCGATTTGAAAAAGCTTCTTGATAGCTTTTCCTTTCCGATATTGTGCTTCTGGGTGTTTGCTTTAAAAAATATGCGTTCTACTAGCATTTTTCTTGATTCAATCAGGTGCAAATATAAGGTTTAAATTCAATATCCTACTAAGTTAGTAGGATTTATATTAAATTTTAATGTTTTATATTTGATTGTGATTTCAAAAAAGTGTAAATACGCCTTAAAAGCCCTGCTTTACATCTCCAAAAATAGTGGAGAAAAAGCCATATTGACTTCTTCAATCGCACGAGACGAAAACATTCCGAGAAAGTTTTTGGAGAGTATATTGCGAAATCTTCGAAACAACCAGATTTTACACAGTAAACGGGGAAAAGAGGGTGGCTTTTTGTTGTTGCGAGATCCAAAAGAGATTTACATTGTTGAGATTATGCGAATCATGGACGGACCTGTGGCCATGTTGCCCTGTGTGTCGCTAAACTACTATCAATCCTGCGAGGAATGCGACGAGAAAAGCTGTGCGATCAAAGGCATTTTTGAAAACATAAGAGATAAGACCTTAGAAGTTCTTGGTGGTACAAGCTTACACGACCTCAATCAGCAATGATGACAATCACCATTTGCACATCGATTTATTTAGAGTTTACGCAAAGTTTTGTAGTGATCACTTGCGTAGAGTAGTGCATTGTATGCATTGACAACCCCTCCTGTTTTTGAAATGGCATCCATCGTGGTTTGTAGGCGGTCATAACCCAACTCTAGCTCATAGTCGATTTTAACCACAGACTCCATTAACACTTTCCGTACGGCTTTGGGTGATAACTTTGGATAATAGGACAGAATTAGGGCAGCAACTCCCGAAACTGATGGAGCAGCCATCGAAGTACCACTCAAGGCCTCGTATTGATTGCTTGGAACCGGGGCATAAATCACTGCTCCAGGGGCAAACAAGTCGAGATTGTACTTTCCGTAATTAGAAAAAGGGGCAATCATCAATGGGTTTTTAACAGGCCCAATTGCGCCAATGGTGATAAAGTTAGAAGAAACTTCTGGTTCGTTTTGAAAGTTATCATTCGGATAACTAAACACTTCGTCTATATTGGCACCATCATTTCCGGCAGCATTCACCAGTAAGACTCCCTTGGATTCTGCATAAACAACGGCTTCTCTGACTTTGTCGCTGTGCGGAGAAAAATCCTTCCCAAAGCTCATATTGATAATTTGCGCACCATTATCAGCGGCGTATCTGATAGAGAGTGCCACGTCCTTGTCATACTCGTCGCCTTCGTTGGGAACGGCACGTAAACACATGATTTTAGCAGTTGAAGAAACCCCATCCATACCGAGGCTGTTGTTGCGAACTGCCGCAATAATTCCAGCTACATGAGTGCCGTGTAATTCATCATCGCTTTTGGGCATTACATTTCCATCGCCATAAAAGTGTTGTGAAAAGTCATCTGGATCGTCTCCAGTCGTACGAGCATTATAACCGAGTTGTTTTGCTTGTTTGACATCATTTTCATAAAAATAGAGATCTCTTGCTAGGTTTTTCTCAATCAGCGGTAAGCTATCTTTTACCCCTTCTTTGGAAATCATCTCTGCATACTTTTCAATGGCGAGGTCTTTGTTTTCAAAATCAGTCCCTTTTTTTAAGAGCCGAATCAGTTCGTATTGATCTCCAGTGGAATCTCCAAGAAAGTTCCATCCGTGAACATCATCCACATATCCATTGCCATCATCATCAATGCCATTATCTGGGACTTCATCTTCATTGATCCAAATGGACTCATTGAGGTCTTCATGTGTGATATCAATTCCGGTGTCTATCACAGCGACAACAACGGTTTTCCCTTCAATGTCTTGTAAAAGTTCGTCATAAACTTTACGTATACTCATACCAGGAAAATTTTCAGATATAATGTCTGCATGTTGCCACTCATTGACTTGCTCCCAGTCGATGATTTCACTGGATGGGACAGCCAGTTGACCAATCGGACTGCCAGTAAATTGTAAGGTGCTACAAGATGTAAAAAGAAGAGCAATCGTAGCACTGAGAAGAACAAATGATTTTTTCATTGGGTGATATTGTTATATAGATATGCTAACGAAAATAAAATAATATAATTGAGAAAAAAAGTCGAATCAACACAAAAACTTTAAAATCTCAAAAGTGGAATTACTCCGTGATCCCATGTAGGTATCCTTGACAATCATAAAAACCAACTTTCCTTCGGAAAGGGTTTGGTTTGGGTCAATAAAAGGGATTACTCCGTGATCCCATGTAGGTATCCTTGACAATCATAAAAACCAACTTTCCTTCGGAAAGGGTTTGGTTTTTTTCTTCATCAAACATGAAGTAAACTTCAGTTTGTCTCAAAAAAAAACCAAGTGCTTTCACACTTGGTTTTCTTTTGCGGAGAAAGAGGGATTCGAACCCCCGGAGGTGTGACCCTCAACGGTTTTCAAGACCGCCGCATTCGACCACTCTGCCATTTCTCCAGTGGGTGCAAATATACAGTCCTTTTTTGTCTTACAAAACCCCCTTCTTCTTTTATAATAACTAATTTTACATCAAATTTAGATCATGCAAAACGCCTACGACATTCTTCTTCTTATCGGTGCTGGTGTTTTTGCAGGCTTTGTCAATACCATTGCGGGTGGTGGATCGCTGCTAACGCTCCCTCTTTTGATTTTTATGGGGCTTCCTCCAGCCGTAGCAAACGGAACCAATCGGATTGCCATTGTTGTTGCAACCCTTTCGGCTAATATCGGCTATGCATCTAAGAAGGTGGTCACTTATCCCTTTAGCATCTATTTGGGGATCTCTGCGTTGTTTGGGGCTATCCTAGGCGCAAGGATTGCTATTGAAATCGATGGGGCGGTTTTTAATCGGATTCTTGCTATTATCATGATCATGGTGGTGCTGATTATGGTATTTAAACCGAAAATGTCTAATCACTTATCACAAGAGAGAACCACTGGAAAATATCTCGTAATCAGTTTAGTCGCGTTCTTTTTTATCGGGATATACGGTGGGTTTATCAACGCCGGTATCGGCTTTATCATCATGCTTTTCCTAAATATCTTTAATCGAATAAACCTCGTACGAGTCAATGCAGCTAAAGTTGGCGTGGCCTTCATCTATACCATTGGTGCCTTGGCGACTTTTGCCCTGAGCGGGAATGTAAATTGGCTATATGGCTTGATTTTGGCTATCGGTACATCAATCGGCGCGTGGACTGCTTCTCGATTTTCTGTCGACAGAGGAGAAGGGTTTATCAAACTCGTTATGATTTTGATGGTGGTGTTTATGGCCCTAAAACTGTGGTTTTCTCAATAACCTACGTACTCCACGATTTTCAAACCATAACCCGCCAAACCAACCCGCTTGATTTGATCGCTATTGGACAATAGAGATAGCTTTTGAATCTTTAACTGATGTAGAATTTGCGCACCGATTCCAAAGTCCTTTTCGTCCATGGTCGGCGTTGAATCTTCCGCGCTATTTGGCTTGATTTCATGTAAGAACTCAACAGATTTCATGGCATCTATCTTGTTGATAAAAAGCATACAAGAGTATTTATTATCAATCAATTGTTTAAATATATTATCCAGCTCATTTTTGCCATTTCCTTGTAAAGATTGGAGGATATTTTGGGTCATATTCAGCGACTGAATTCGGGTGAGCACCTTATCATTTTCACTCCAGTTCCCTCGCGTCAATGCGATATGGATTTGTTGATTTGTACTCTGCTTAAAGGCTTGCAATTGAAAGGATCCGTATTTGGTTTCTATGGAATAGTCTTCCACTTTTTCCACCAAACTATCAAACTTCATTCGGTAGGCGACCAAAGATTCAATCGAAACCAATTTGAGTTGGAGTTCATCAGCGATCACACGCAGTTCGGGCAATCTTGCCATTGATCCATCCGAATTCATGATTTCGACGATTACACCTGCGGGTTTAAATCCGGCTAATCGTGCAAAGTCGATTGCAGCTTCTGTATGTCCTGTACGTCGTAAAACACCACCTTCCTTAGCAGTTAGCGGAAACACATGCCCTGGGCGTATAAAATCATCTGGTTTAGCTTGCTCATCAATCAAATGCTTGACCGTTTTCGATCGATCTGCGGCCGAAATCCCTGAAGTGACGCCATTTCCTTTTAAATCCACAGAAACCGTAAAAGCCGTTCCCATCGGATCTGTATTGTTATTCACCATTGGGTAGAGGTCGAGTTTTCGACAATAGGATTCTGTGACTGGCGTACAGATTAGTCCTCGTCCGTGTTGCGCCATAAAATTGATCATTTCAGGCGTGACACACTCAGCTGCTGCAATAAAGTCTCCTTCATTTTCTCTGTTTTCATCATCGACCACGACAATGATTTTGCCATTTTTGATATCGGCAATGGCGTCTTCTACAGAGTCAAATCGAACAGAATCGAGCATGGGCTAATTTTTGGTAAATATACGTCGAACAGATGATGCTTGGCGCAAAAGAATATGCCAAAGCTCTATAAACTTTGCGGTAAAGTTGCTAAATCCAAACATTCCTTTGTCTGCACGCGCACGCCGAATGACGACGAGCGACAACCCAAACAATACGATCGAGGGTAGGGTAGTCCCTACAAAGGGAGTAATGCTCCCATCTTCAGCACTGTTTTTAAAGAATGTCCCTGCAAAATGATAACTCAAGAAAATCAATAAGGCCAAAATCACAGGTAAGCCAAATCCCCCTTTTCGGATTAATGCACCGAGTGGTGCACCGACTAAAAACATCAGCAACACAGAGAAAGCAATGATAAATTTGTCGTAATACCAGATTTTGTGAAGGTTGATCACCTTCTTTTTAAAGAAAAAGGTTTTCTTTTGGGCTTCTAGGTTGGAGTCCAGCGTATTGAGCTTGCTTTGGACCTGTCTGCTAATCGACTTTTTTGCATAAACGGGTAACAATGATATATAATCTGCAAGTCCTTTGTAAACGACCTTTTCATCTTTTTCAGTTGAGTGAATTGCTTTCACCCCGGTTCGGATATAGGTAGTTTTGGCATAGCTCACTTTATCATTGCTGTATATGTCTTGCAGGGAATCGATGCTAAAACTCAATTTGTCGATGTCTTGCATTTTATAGGTATTGGTGTACTTGGTCTCGCTCAAGTCAACGTTGTTAAAATCCCGTAAATCGATATTCATCGTATAGGTTCTAAAAGACACCCGACTATGGGGGTAGCGTTTTTTTCGAAGATCAGCTCGTTTGGGCTTTAATTCTTCGTAGCGATTGCCATTTTTTAATACCAACTGTATCCCATCTGAAAAATCAGCATTTTTGAGCTCTCCTTCTTCAGACTTCACAACAACAGTGTTTTTTAAGTCAGGTTGTTTTTGGTGGATAATCACATCGGTCAAAAAGCGGTCGTTTGGCCCGTATTTGTCCTGTACTTTGATATTGCTTTCCCCCATATCGTTAAAAACACCCTCTGAAATCGCCAAGGCGGGCTTGATTTTTGCCAGATTCTTTCGCAGGTTATAGGTTTTAAACTCCGCATAAGGCACTACGGTATTGGCGAAATAAAAGGCTAGACCGCTCAATAACACGGATACGACAAATACACTTCGCATGGCACGTGTGAGCGATATTCCAGCAGATTTCAAGGCAGCAAACTCATAGTGCTCTGCCAAACTCCCATAGGTCATAATGGATGCCAACAACACTGTTAATGGCAATACGAGCGGAATTAATTTGGGGGAATAATACAGTAAAAAACGCAGTAAAACGGTGATGTCAAGACCCTTTCCTGCAAACTCATCGATAAACACCCATACTGTCTGTACCACGAAAATCAGCATCAAAATAAAGAAGAAGCTAAAAAACGTACGCAAAAACGACAAAAGTATGTAGCGATCAAGTACTGGCATATCTAAAACCTATCGATATAGTAGTTTACATATTTGTCCTCGTCAAACTCAAAGGTTTTGGGTGCAATCGGGCTATTGGCAGCAAATTCTTCTACCGTAAAGGTGGTATCTGTTCCATTGATCCCCAAATCGATGATTTTATACAATTGCTTGCTGTCGGTATCAATCCCGAGTAATAGGTATTTGGATTGGCTTTCAGCTTCAGTTGGAATGAGCTTGACATAGCGGATATCCCGACCCGACACACGTTGCGCAATGTCCCATTGCAACAAATAGCCCTCTTTGTGAAATTCAAAAATATCAAGTGGGTTGAGGGGATTGTCTAAAGACGATTCGTCTTGTATGATCACTTCCTCGTTCAAGTCATCGATCGTGTAAATGGAAGTCCCATCAAAGAGTTGTTGGATTCCCATTATCGTGAGCTTATACTTGCCATTGGCAACGAGAATTGCCCCTTCTTCTTTTTGTGAAATTCCTTCAGCAGCATTGTCCAACTGATAGGCAAAGGTCATCGACATGGTTTCAAAATCAGCATACACCTCACTGACTTGATCCAAAAGTTCTCTGGCACGTTGGTCACTTTGGGAAAACCCAACAAAAGCGATAAAAAATAGGACAAAGACGGATTTGATATTCTTATTGTTCATTCTCTAAAAATTCGTGTAAGGCGATAATATCTGTAAACATGACTTCACGAGCTTTACTCCCTTCAAAAGGCCCGACGATGCCTGCGGCTTCCAACTGGTCAACGATTCGTCCAGCTCGATTATATCCCAACTTCAGTTTGCGTTGCAACAAAGATGCCGAACCTTGTTGGGCATTGACAACAACTTCGGCTGCCTCTCGAAATATCGGATCCCGATCTTCAATGTTGTTGTCCAAACCACTTTTTTGCTCATCGCCTTTGTACTCTGGCAATTGATGTGCGTTTGGATAGGCGCGTTGCGAACCAATAAAGTCCGTTAATTTTTCCACTTCTGGAGTGTCAACAAAAGCACACTGCAAGCGAATGAGTTCATTTCCTTGCGTAAAGAGCATATCCCCACGACCGATGAGTTGCTCGGCACCACCACTGTCTAAAATCGTTCGAGAATCGATTCTTGACGTCACCCGAAAGGCAACACGAGCCGGGAAGTTGGCTTTGATTACTCCCGTAATCACATTGACCGAGGGGCGTTGGGTGGCGATAATCAAATGAATTCCCACCGCACGTGCGAGTTGTGCCAAGCGAGCAATGGGTGCTTCTACCTCTTTGCCAGCAGTCATAATCAGGTCGGCAAACTCATCCACAATCAACACCAAATAGGGGAGATAGGCATGTCCGTCGTTCGGGTTGAGTTCTCGTTTTTTAAAGCGTTTGTTGTATTCCTTGATGTTGCGACACATTGCATTTTTGAGCATATTGTATCGATTGTCCATCTCGATACATAAGGAGTTTAGCGTATTGATTACCTGACGATTGTCGGTGATAATCGCATCCTCTACGTCGGGGAGTTTGGCCAGATAGTGACGTTCAATTTTATTGTACAGTGTGAGTTCCACTTTTTTGGGATCGACCAGGACAAACTTGATTTCGGCAGGGTGTTTTTTATAGAGGAGCGAACTCAATATGGTATTGAGTCCTACCGATTTCCCTTGTCCAGTTGCACCGGCCATCAGCATATGTGGCATTTTAGCCAAGTCGACAACAAAAGTCTCATTGCTAATCGTTTTTCCAAGCGCAAGGGGCAATTCCATTTCGGCTTCCTGAAAGCTTTTTGAACCCACTACTGATCGGAATGAAACGATAGTCGGGTTTTTGTTGGGAACTTCAATCCCAATCGTTCCTTTACCAGGAATAGGTGCGATGATTCGAATACCTAAGGCAGACAACGACAGAGCGATATCATCTTCGAGGTTTTTGATTTTTGAAATCCGAATCCCCGCTGCAGGGATAATCTCATATAGCGTGACCGTAGGGCCAATCGTGGCTTTGATGTCTGCAATGGCGATTTTATAATTGCTCAGGGTTTCAACAATTTTTTCTTTGTTTTCCTCGAGTTCCGCCTCATTGATTGTGATGCCCTCTTCGGTATATGATTTTAAAATGTCTAGGGTAGGGCCTCGAAATTTGCTCAATTCCAAGGTCGGATCGACTTCCCCTTGCTCTTTCACAAGTTTTTTGGCTAACTCCACTTCTGGCTCATCTGCAATGGGCTTGTCGATTGTCAGCTTGACCTCGTCTGGGTTTTCGGCTTTTGTAGCCGTTGGTTTTGTGGGTTTGGGAATAGATCTTACAGGTTTTTCAACAGGGAGATCGAGGGGTTCAACGGGCTTTTCCTCTTCAATGGATTCTGTATCGTCTTTTTCAGTTTGCATAGATGAAAAAGCCGTTAATACTCTTTCAGGCGTAATTTTTAAAATCACAACCATAAAGGCGATACACCCAAAAATCAAAACACTGGCCAAGCCTATATCCCCGATATAATCGGTTGTGAATCGCGACATTTCATAGCCGACCATACCACCTAAAATGGGGTATTGCGGTACGATAAAGCCCAATAATAGCGAAACCCATATCGAACTGGCGATTGTCCATGACCACATTCCCAGTGGGTTGTTCCAAGGACTACCTATAAAGAGTCGAAAACCAGTGAACAATAACATCATTGCCAACACAAAAGAGCCCAATCCCAAAAATTGATACAAGAAAAAGTGGGCGATGGTTGACCCAAACTTACTCGCAATATTCTCGGTTTGAACCGTGCGATCGGTAAAATCACCCAATGTGCTTTGGTCGTGTTCCCAAGAGAAATAGTACGAAACCATCGAGGAAAGGATGACGACAGCTACCAAAATAATCGATAGCCCAAAAAGGATTTGTCGCTGACGAGAACGCAATGTTGACGTTGAATCGGTCATATTGAAACAAAATTACGGATTCTCAAAGACAAAAGCTCCTGGGTCATGAAGAGAGTCGTTTGATTTTGATGTGGAGGGCCGCAAAGAACAAGGTCATAAAGGGACTTAACCAGTTGAAAATCGCATAGAAAAAATACTGACTCACATCAACGCCCAAGACACCCGACTGATAGGCTCCACAGGTATTCCAGGGGATCAAGACAGAAGTTACCGTTCCAGAATCCTCGAGCGTACGACTCAGATTTTCTGGTGCGAGGTCACGGTCTTTATAGGCCTTTTCAAACATCTTACCCGGAACAACAATAGAAAGGTATTGATCCGATGCGGTGATATTAATCGCCAAACAGGATGCCACCGTACTGGCAAAGAGTTGAAAAGTCGATTTGGCCATGCTGAGCAGAGCTGCGCTAATCGTTGCCAAAGCCCCAATCGCGTCCATCACCCCACCAAAGACCATGGCGCAAATGATCAGCCATATCGTGCCAAGCATGCCTTCCATACCACCAGACTGAAAAAGATCGCTTAAGGCAGGGGAAGTGGTCTCAATTTCGGTAGAAACTGTAATCGCATCGATGATTACTTGATAGGTCCCAAATACACTCAAACTGGATTCCCCACTCAAGGACAACAAGAGGTCTTGTTGGAAAATCAAAGCTGCTATCGCACCCAACACTGTTCCCACAAACAAGGCCACAAGGGGTGGTGTTTTTCTGACAATCATCAGAATCACAATCACTGGAACGATAAAGAGGAATAAGTTAATCGTAAACACCTCATTCATCGCTGTTAACAGTTCTTGTGAATTCGCCGAGCCATCCGCGCTAAACCCAATACCGAGGATGATAAACACAATCAGCGTCACAACGATACTCGGTATGGTGGTATGGGTCATGTAGCGGATATGCGTAAACAAGTCAGCTCCTGCCATAGCAGGGGCGAGGTTAGTCGTATCGCTCAAAGGCGATAGCTTGTCCCCAAAATATGCACCCGATAAAACAGCACCAGCAACCATACCCACAGGTACTTCTAGGGCTTTACCAATCCCGATCAGGGCAATCCCTACTGTAGCCGAGGTTGACCAACTGCTGCCTGTTGCTAGGGATATCAACGCACAAATGATGACGCAAGCCGGTAGAAAAATAGAAGGATGAAGGATTTGCAAGCCGTAATAAATCATGGCGGGAATCACCCCGCTGATCAGCCAAGTGCCTGCCAATGCACCCACAAACAACAGAATGAGAATCGCACCAGTCACTGATTTGAGGTTGTCTGCAACCTTATCAAGCATGGCTTTATATGAGATTTTATTGGCAAAGCCCACCATGGCTGCTACCGCACCGCCAAGGAGTAGAATAAACTGGTTGGACCCTGACAAGGCATCATCGCCATAGACCAAGACGTTAAAGGCCAATAGTCCAACCAACACCAAAAGGGGGAGCAGGGCGGTTTTTAGGGATAGAGAGGATTTCATAACGGATTATTTGGGTTGTAAGGGGAGAGATACTTGAATTTGTACGTTTTCATCGATTTGTTTTCTGACCAAACTGGGGATTTCAATGCCAAAGTCTGATGTTTTGACAGAGAAAGAAGATTCCAAAGTGATAAGGTCATCTGTTTGGTTAATAGAGGCAGACACAGTGATGGGTTTGGTGATCCCATGCATGGAGAGTTCTCCTGTGAGTTGTACGGTTTGCGGTTGGTCGCTTAGCGTGGTTTGGTCAAAGTCGATGATTGACCCCTTAAAACTCGTTTTGGGGTATTGATGACTTTCGATATAGTTTTCGTTAAAGTGCTCTTCCATCAGGGCGAGGGGAAAGCGAAAGCCCCGAACGAGTGCAAGCACTGCCAGTTCACCAGTTTCTGCGTTGAGCAAGGCCGATACGGCCGTATGATTGGCTTCGATGGGTTCAAAGGTGGGTTGGGAGGCCTCAAAAGACATGCTCCCCGACTTGGTCATATACTTGGACTGACCAAAAACGGTCATCATACTGAATATAAGAATGGGCAGGAGAGCCTTTTGCATCAATTTTGTTTCTGCATGAAAGATACAAAAAGGATTGGGGGTTTGGTAACTAAAACTCTCTATTAGTCGTCCAGCAAACTATTAGCATGTTTCTGTGTTTTAGCTAAAAGGCGTTCTAATGTAGAAAATCTTTTATCGATTTACGGAGTCATAGAAACTTCTGCCTAGGTCTGTTATTGTAAAACTATCTAAACCGTGAAAAGTTGTTGCTGGTAACCCGCCCATTTTAATTCCGTGATTAACAGTTACACCATAAGTAATCAAACCTAAACTCAACAAAACATTTAATGTCTCAGGGTCTTTTTTTGGGTTTTGATTCATCATTTTTATAACGGAATTATATCTATTAGGTGAGCCCAAACAAAGTTTATTCATCTCATCAAATTTTTTAACGTCATAAGGTTCTAGTTTTTCAAGAATGTCTATGAAAATTCGTCTAACTTTATATTTGAAATTCTTGTCGGTTGCATTTGCTAGTAAATCAGCCCATTTATCTAAAATGTAGTCATCTTCTTCAATTGAGGCTTTATCCAACAATTTATAACCAAAATTTAAAGATGTAGGTTCAGTGTTTTTACTTTTTCTGAGCTTATATTTTTTCTCTAGCTTAAGAATATTGTCTATTCTTTTTAAACGGATTGCATCAGTGTATAAAACTCCTACACCGTCTATCATTGGTTTACCAATAATTTCCGAAAAGAAATTTGTTAAACTCTCAATAGGTTTTGAATCCACAATTTTATCTAACATTTCGATTTTTTAGGTTAACAGATAGTTCTAATCCATCTTTATTTTTCTTTTGCATAAAGACAAATGTATCCCGATAGTAAAACATCCCAATGGGGTCTCGCTTCCAAAATACGTAGGGTAGATGCCGTAGGTCTTTCATGTTGTAGAACAGATTTGGTGCGGTTCAACCGTAAATTTAGAAAAAGTTTTTCAATCGCAAAACCCATATCTTTACCAAAACACGCCAATGACAAGTAAACGCATCTTCTCGTTCATGGTATTGATTCTGATGGCAATCGGGCTTTACTACTATGCCTATAAAGACCACCGCGACATTGCCAACGAAGGAGCTGTCTATACCGATACAGCGGTCGCCCTTAAAGTTTCGATTGTACAAAACAACGAGGCCTTTCTCAACCAAACCGTAGCGGTTTCTGGTGTGGTTACATTTATAGATGACAATAGCATCACCCTAGACGATGCTCTTGTGGCGCAGTTTGAAGTCGGACACACTGCCCAACTCAATCAGCAACTCACCCTCAAAGGCCGTTGTATCGGCTATGACGATTTGTTTGAAGTGGTGGTGCTTGACCAATCCACGATTATGAACTAGGTTGTACACCAATTCCCAGTTCGCTATATTTGAAAGAGACTATACGATGATGAAACAACTGACCACTCTTTTTTTACTGTTCTCCACGCTGGCTGTGGCACAGAACAATCTTTTGGACGAACTCGATGCCGACCTCGATATGGGCCCTCTTTATGCCGAATCTGCTTTTAAAGGGCTTAAAATCATCAACCTCGAATCGACCAAGATGGTGGACAAAGGAGAGATGTATTTTATCGTTGCCCACCGCTTTGGCAGTATTGAAAATGGCTTTGACGACTTTTTTGGTCTTGATATCGCATCCAACAAGCTCCAGTTGATCTATGGCCTAAACGATCATATCAATTTTGGCGCAGCGCGCTCGTCTTATCAAAAGACCTATACGCTCCACACTAAGTTGCGTATCCTTCGCCAACAAACCGAGAAATCACCCGTTACGATTGGGGCTTATGGTCAACTCACCATCAACAACCAACTCGATTTGGATTTGAATCCAGACTTGGATTTTAACCATCGCCTGACCTATACCGCTCAAGCCCTCGTTTCTCGAAAGTTTAGCGAAAAACTGTCCTTACAACTCTCGCCAACCCTGATTCACAAAAACCTAACGGAGGTTGATGAGCAAAGCAATATGCAGTTTGTGATGGCTGCCGGGGGTCGCTATAAACTCACCAAGCGACTGAGTTTAAACATGGACTATGGTTTGGTAACGAATCGTCCCGAAGAACTCAACTACAACAATATGCTCTCCATTGGTTTGGATATTGAAACGGGCGGACACGTCTTTCAACTCCATTTTACCAACTCCCGATCGATGCTCGAACATAGCTTTTTGACCGAAGCATCAGGCGATTGGTCAGAGGGGGATATCCATTTTGGATTTAATATCAGTAGAGTGTTTGATTGGTAGTCACTTTCGTATTACTTTTGTCTTGTAAAACAATCAAACTATGTCATCATTTGACGTTGC
>JAQWIL010000010.1 GCA_029248885.1 Flavobacteriaceae bacterium | reverse complement strand
TTCCGATAACTCCATACCGTTAGTATGGTAAATCCAACAATAAAGAATAGTGCAAAAAGAAGTTGTCCTGTGCTAAACATTGTTTTATTTTAGGCAAAACAAAAATATGAAGAATAAACTTTCCGCAGTCACTGCATTTCACAAAGCTTTTGGATTAGGGATCAACAACATACCCACTACAGATATAGACGAGTCAACCATGAACTTGCGTTTTTCGTTGATGGATGAAGAAAATAAAGAATATCTCGATGCCATAAAAAACAAGGATATGATCGAGGTAGCAGATGCTTTGGGAGACATGTTATACATTCTCTGTGGAACCATTATCACGCATGGGATGCAAGATGTGATTGATGAGGTATTTGAAGAAATTCAACGCAGCAACATGAGTAAACTCGGTAGCGATGGCAAACCGATCTATCGGGAAGATGGAAAGGTTTTAAAAGGGCCAAATTACTTTAAGCCAAATATTGCAAAAATTCTAAAACAATAGATTAGACCTTCACGCGCCATCCATAAGGATCGTCAGTGCGGTTGTATTGAATGGAAGTCAGATCTGATTTTAATTTCAAAGCGAGTGAATATTCTAATTTTGGAAGTTGAAAGTCTTCTCCTTTATAACCAAAGCCGTGAATTGGTAAAACCACAACTGCAGTTCCTGATCCAAAAACCTCTTTTAAGGTGTTGTTTTTCGATGCCTCAACGAGTTCCGATACAGAGAGTTGACGCGTTTCGACTTCAATCCCATGATCTTTTGCAAGTTCAAGAACACTTTTTCGCGTCACACCATCCAAAATGCTATCTGAGGTTGGAGCCGTAATCAGCTTATCTCCAATATAGAAAAACAAATTCATCGTACCCGCTTCTTCGATATATTGATGGGTAGCAGCATCCGTCCAGATGATCTGCTGATATCCTTCATCAATAGCCAGCTGCGTGGGGTAAAATTGACCTGCGTAGTTTCCTGCTGCTTTGGCATAGCCAGTACCTCCTTGGGGTGCACGGCTAAAGTGATCAGCGATTTTTACGCGTACTTCACCACTATTGTAATAGCTAGAAACAGGCGCACAGATGATCATAATACGATACTCTTTCGCAGGAGACGCCTGCACACAGGCCTCACTGGCAAACATAAAAGGGCGGATGTAAAGAGAGTTTCCAGTTCCTGATTGTACCCAATCTCTGTCTAAATCAATTAGCTTATGGAGACCTTCCAAGAACAAATCCTCTGGAAATTGAGGAATTGCCAAACGTTCTGCAGATTTGTTGAGGCGTTTGATGTTTTGATCGGGGCGAAAAAGCCACACTTCTCCATGGTCGTCTTTGTAGGCCTTCATTCCCTCAAAAATGGCTTGTCCATAGTGTAGGGCACTGGCCGATGGATCGAGTTGTATAGGCGCATATGGGATAATTTCTGGCTCGCCCCATGCTCCATCAGCATAATCACAAACAAACATATGATCGGAAAAGATTGTCCCAAAAGACAAGTTGTCGAAATCAACAGATTCAATTTTAGACTTTTGGATAGGGCGTATTATCATTGTTGTAGTTTTACAACAAAATTACAAAAAGTTGTAGATTGAAAACCGTTAGCTTCTTAATTTTGTAAAAAAAAATGAGAATTCTTGTTACGGGTGCAACGGGTTTAATCGGTACACAACTGTGCAGTCACTTACTTACCAAAGGGCATTCCCTACACATTTTGACTACAAGAAGCCCTTGGCGAACTGATGACGCCCAAACCCGAGTTTTTCAATGGTCTCCCAAAAATATGCAAATCGATCACCTCGCTTTAGAAGGGGTCAATGCAATCATTAACCTTGCGGGGGCAAAAATCAATCAACGCTGGACAGCAAAAAACAAGCGTTCAATTCTTAAGAGTCGCATGCAGTCTACAAGGTTATTATTTGATGCTGTAAAGCAAACCGATCAAAAACCACACCTTATCAATGCTTCAGCCATTGGGATTTATCCCAGTGATTTTGAACGGAAATATACCGAGTCAGACACAAGTTTTTCAAACGACTTTGATGGTGAGGTTGTTCGTCAATGGGAAGAAGAAACCAAACAGTTTGAAATGCTACCTTGCAAAACAACCATATTGCGTATTGGTTTAGTGCTATCTAGTAAAGGCGGCGCTTTTGTTCCATTGTCATTACCGACTCGGTGGGGACTAGGCGCTTGGTTTGGCAATGGGCAACAATGGCAGTCGTGGATTCATATCGATGATTTGGTTGGTGTGATTGATTATTGTTTGCAAAACCAATTAGAGGGTTACATCAATGCAACAGCTCCAAATCCAGTGCGTCAGCGCCATTTGATTCAAACCATCGCCAAAGAGGTAGGCGCACCACAGTTTTTACCTGGGATCCCAAAGTTTTTGATGTCAATTGCTTTGGGCAAAATGTACAAATTGGTATATGATAGCATTTATGCCAAGCCAGAACGGCTGTTGGGCAGTCGATACCCTTATCAGTTCCCTGAAATCTCTGCTTGTGTAGCCGATTTGATTGCAAAAGATAAATGAATTGATGTCAAATTGGCAGAATTCTACTTTTGGCGTTACTTTTGCCCATTATTTTTTAAAATATAGTGATGGCGAAAACCAACTCTAAGAAAAACACAAAAAACACATCGGTAAAAAAAAGGAATCAAGAGGATCTTCAAACCAAAATCGATGAACTCAAATCGGAAGTAGAGAAAGAAAAAGATCAATTTTTACGATTGTTTGCCGAGTTTGAAAACTATAAAAAAAGAACCTCAAAAGAGCGTTTAGAGCTTTATAAAACCGCATCACAAGAGGTTGTAACAGCACTACTAGCTGTCGTTGATGATTTTGAACGAGCCTTGGCAGAAATGAAAAAGTCAGAAAAGCAAGATCAGTTACAAGGAATTGAGCTGATCTATAACAAGCTGATTGACACCTTACAAAATCAGGGCTTGGCCAAGATGGAAGTTAGTCAAGGAGATGATTTTGATGCAGAATTACACGAGGCAATCACACAAATTCCAGCTCCAGAAGACAAGTTGAAAGGCAAAATTGTAGATGTTGTTGGAACGGGTTATAAGCTCGGAGAAAAAATTATACGTTACCCCAAGGTAGTTGTCGGAAATTAATAATAATTACGATAAAATGAAACAAGACTATTACGAAATATTAGGGGTTTCTAAATCGGCTTCGGCAAACGAAATCAAAAAGGCATATCGTAAAAAGGCGATTCAATTTCACCCAGATAAAAATCCAGGGGATACCAAAGCAGAACAGGAGTTCAAGAAAGCAGCAGAAGCTTATGAGATTCTCAGCGATCAGCAAAAGCGTGAGCAATATGATCGATTTGGTCATGCTGCCTTTGAAGGAGGTCAGGGATTTGGCGGTGGTGGTATGAACATGGAAGACATTTTTAGCCAATTTGGAGACATTTTTGGCAGTGCTTTTGGCGGAGGTTTCGGCGGTTTTGGCGGAGGTGGAAGACGCACAGTAAAAGGCACCAACCTTCGGGTACGCGTTAATTTGTCCCTCGAAGAAGTGGTTTTGGGCGTTGAAAAGAAAATTAAAGTCAAACGAAAAATTCAAGCACCAGAGGCGCGATTTTCAACTTGTCCAACGTGTAACGGTACAGGGCAAGTCATGCGTGTGACCAACACGGTACTCGGTAGGATGCAAACGGCATCAACCTGCTCGGCATGTGGTGGCTCTGGACAGTCACTTGTCAATCGACCATCGGGATCAGATGCAAATGGACTGATCAACAAAGAAGAGATGGTGTCTGTCAATATTCCTCCAGGTGTAGAAGATGGAATGCAACTCAAAATGTCAGGAAAAGGAAATGATGCTCCCGCTAATGGGATTTCTGGGGATTTAATCGTTTTGGTACAGGTACAAAACCATCAATCACTCAGTCGAGAGGGTGACAATCTTCATATGGATTTATATGTGAGCTTGCCAGAAGCCATTTTGGGCGCATCCAAAGAAATCGAAACGGTAGGGGGGTCTGTTCGGATTCGATTAGAAGCTGGAATTCAATCGGGAAAAATCTTGCGTTTAAAAGGAAAAGGAATCCCAAGCTTGAATGGATATGGTACCGGGGATTTGCTTGTTCATGTCAATGTATGGACTCCACAACACCTGTCAAAAGAACAAAAACAGTTTTTTGAGTCAATGCGTACAGATGAACATTTTGTGCCGGACCCGAAAAAAGGGGAAAAATCCTTCTTTGATAAGGTAAAAGACATGTTTTCATAAAAAAAAACCAGTCAGCAATTAAAATTTGTACTATATTTGAGCCAACGGTAGATTATTCTATAGTTAATTTTTCTTTTTCATAGCAATTTTTTCCCATCCTTAATTTCTTTTAAGGGTGGGTTTTATTTTACAATAATTTTGTACTTTCGTTGAATGGAAAGATTTTTTGATTTCTTCACGAAGAATCTGTCGTTTGGCGGCTTGAGTTTCAATCTGAAACTTTTTCTCATTTTTCTTCTTGTTTTTTTTGCTGCCAGATTAATCCTTCGTCTCTTTAAAAGAATTGTTTCTCGCAACTTTACGCCTGAGCGAAAAGGGAAGTTTAAACCTATTTTTGGCTTTCTCAATTACAGTATCTACACGATCATCATTCTTTTGGCTCTACAAAATATGGGTGTTGAGCTCACTGCAATTTTTGCTGCTTCTGCCGCCTTGTTGGTAGGGATTGGATTTGCCCTTCAAACCTTTTTTCAAGATATCATTTCAGGGGTTTTTATCCTGATTGATCAATCGGTTCATGTTGGGGATATTATTGAAGTTGACGGGAAGGTGGGAAAAGTTGAAAACATCACACTTCGAACAACGCGCGCCGTAACGATTGACAATAAGGTTTTGGTGATTCCGAATCATCTTTACTTGACAAACACTCTTTACAATTGGACAGAAAATGGAAAAATTACCAGAGAGCGTGTAGCAGTTGGGGTTGCTTACGGAACAGATGTTAAACTAGTCACTAAAATATTGATCGATATCGCAGAACAACACAGTGCGGTGTTGAAAACACCACCCCCTACAGTTTTGTTTCAAAACTTTGGAGAAAGCAGTCTCGATTTTGAAATTATCTTTTCGCTGAAAAACAGCTTTAAAGCCGTTCCGATTCAAAGTGATATTCGATTTTCGATCTATGAGGCCTTTGCAGAGCATAAGATCGAAATCCCATTTCCGCAACGCGTAATTCGTTCCACATAATATGTCGAATATTCTGCTTATTGAAGACGAGGATAGCATTCGTCGGGTGTTAAAAAAGGTTTTACAGGAAGATAATCAATCCTATCAATTTACCGAGGCCACGGATGGGCAAGAGGGAATCTCAACGGTTAAAAAACAAGAGTTTGATCTTATCCTTTGCGATATCAAAATGCCAAAAAAGGATGGGATTGAGGTGCTAGATTTTATTCGAAATCACACCCCTACAACACCTGTCGTTATGATCTCTGGTCATGGGAATCTGGAAACAGCAGTTAAGGCCATGCGTATGGGTGCGTTTGATTATATTTCAAAACCTCCTGATCTCAATCATTTGTTATCAACGGTCAGAGGTGCCCTGCAATCGAAAGCCCAGCCAGCACCCGTTCAAAGGGCAGTAAAAAAACCAAATGTATCCCAACAAATGGTTGGAGAGTCTGATGCTATGCAGCGAATTCATAAGTTGATCTCTAAAGTCGCACCCACCCAAGCTAGAGTCTTGGTGCAGGGGCCAAATGGGAGCGGCAAGGAGTTAATTGCTGATGCCATTCACAAACACAGTCTTCGTTATAAAGGTCCTTTTGTGGAAGTGAATTGTGCAGCGATCCCTTCGGAGCTTATCGAAAGTGAATTATTTGGTCATGTCAAAGGGGCGTTTACTTCTGCACATAAAGATCGAAAGGGAAGGTTTGAAGCGGCTCACGGCGGTACGTTGTTTTTAGACGAAATTGGTGATATGAGTTTGCCAGCGCAGGCCAAAGTCTTACGTGCCCTTCAAGAGCACAAGGTTCAGCGTGTGGGAAGTGATAAAGACATTTCTGTTGATGTGAGAGTGGTCGCAGCTACCAATAAAAATCTAATGGAAGAAATTAATGCCAGACGTTTCCGTGAGGATTTATTTCATCGATTAGCTGTTATCGAAATACAAGTACCACCATTAAATGACCGGCGATCGGACATCCCACTATTGATCGATCATTTCAACGCTGCTTTGACGCCGTTTAAGTCGATTGAAGAGGGGGCCATACAGCTTCTCACAGAAATGAATTGGACTGGAAATGTCAGGCAGCTCCGCAATGTTGTTGAACGACTCCATATTCTTTCTGATGATCGCATCACTGCAGACGCAGTCAAACAGTTTGTCAACCACTAAATCTACTGATTATCATGAAAAAATTCACGCTTTTTATTCTCTTATTTGTGGTATGCTTTTCCTATGCCCAGCAGCAAAGAGATTCCTTGATGTTAAAATCGATTTATAAAACGGCTTTGCTCAATGGCCAGGCTTATGACTGGCTAGACTATCTGACCAACCAAATTGGCGGACGTCTTTCGGGTTCTCTCAATGCCGAACGTGCCGTAGAATGGTCAAAGGAAGAATTGGAAAAGCTATCTCTCGACAAGGTGTGGTTACAGCCCGTATTGGTGCCAAAATGGGTTCGTGGTCCAAAAGAATTTGCGTTGATTGAAACTGAGCCGGGGGTGACTTTCAACGTCCCCATTACTGCTCTAGGGGGATCGGTAGCTACTCCATCAGTTGGATTAAAAGCCCAGGTGGTAGAAGTGCAAAATTTTGAGGAACTCGCTGTCTTGGGACGAGAAAATATCGATGGAAAAATTGTGTTTTTCAATCGCCCGATGCAAGCGGATTTGATCAGCACCTTCTCTGCCTATGGGGGTTGTGTGAATCAACGCTATGATGGGGCTCGTCAGGCAAGTCAATACGGTGCAATTGGCGTAATTGTGCGGTCGATGAGCCTTCGTTTGGACGATTATCCGCATACAGGAGCCATGAGCTATGGCGATCAACCAGTGAGCCAGCGCATTCCTGCTGCTGCAATAAGCACCAATGCAGCCGAGAAATTGAGTAATCTTCTCAAAATTGCCCCTAAGCTCAAATTTTTATTTCGTCAGCAGTGTAAGCAGTATGAAGATGTATTGTCCTATAATGTGATCGGTGAAATTACCGGTTCAACCTTTCCAGATGAAATTATTCTGGTAGGCGGTCATCTCGATTCTTGGGATATTGGCGATGGTGCCCATGATGATGGCGCGGGCTGTGTACAGTCTATGGAAGTGTTACGTCTTTTTAAAGAGTTGGACTACAAGCCCCAGCGCACAATTCGTGTGGTATTGTTTATGAACGAGGAAAACGGTCTCCGAGGAGGACGTAAGTATGCCGAAATGGCTGCCTTGAAAGGGGAAACACATATTTTCGCTCTCGAATCGGATGCAGGGGGATTTACCCCAAGAGGATTTAATTTTGACCTTCCAGATTACGAATTTGAACAGGTGCAATCATGGGAGCCCTTGTTTAAACCTTATTTGATTCATTACTTTGAAAAGGGTGGGAGTGGAGCAGATATTGGTCCACTCAAAACCAAAACCAATGTATTGGCTGGACTGCGCCCCGATTCCCAACGGTACTTTGACCACCATCATGCAGCCACCGATACCTTTGATGCTGTAAATAAAAGAGAGCTTGAATTGGGTGCTGCTACCCTAACTTCTCTCATTTATTTGTATGACACCTATGGTCTTGTGGGTGGATCACCTTTAGAAACCAAATAATCAGACGGATTTGAATCTTACGGCATACACCAAAGAGTTTTCTTACAACCTAAAACTGTCCTATCCAGTCATAATCGGAATGTTGGGTCACACCTTTGTTCAGTTTATTGACAATGTAATGGTGGGGCAACTGGGGACTGCTGAATTGGCAGCAATCTCACTCGGCAATAGCTTTATTTTTATTGCGATGTCTGTTGGGATTGGATTTTCAACTGCGATTACTCCACTGGTTGCCGAGGGAGACGCAGCCAAACGTCCAGAGGAGGTCAAGTCGATCTTTTATCATGGCTTACTGTGTTGTTTGGCTTTGGGTTTGGCACTGTTTTTATCGGTTTACCTTTCCCGCAACCTGATGTTTTCTATGGGGCAACCAGAAGAAGTTGTCGAATTGGCATTCCCGTATTTGAAATGGGTCTCTCTTTCTCTTTTTCCTCTGGTTGTTTTTCAGGCATTTAAACAGTTTACAGATGGAATGTCACTTACTCGCTACTCCATGTATGCCACTGTGCTTGCCAACGTGGTCAATGTGCTTGTCAATTATGTATTGATTTTTGGTAAATGGGGTTTTCCAGAATGGGGTGTGACAGGCGCAGCAGTTGGAACACTCATCTCTCGATTAGTGATGCTTTTTGCATTGATTGTTTTGATTCGCTATCACAAACGTTTATCATATTATATCAAAGGGATATGGCAAATGGCATATTCCAAAATTCAAATGCATAAGCTCTTTCGCTTGGGATTTCCATCTGCCCTCCAAATGCTTTTTGAGGTTGCGTTTTTCACTTCTGCGATTTGGGTATGCGGACTCTTGGGTAAAAATGAACAAGCTGCAAATCAAATTGCCCTCAATATTTCTTCCATGACATTTATGGTAGCCATGGGACTCAGTGTTGCAGCGATGATACGAGTTGGGAACCAAAAGGGTTTGGGTGCATTTGTAGACCTCAGACGGATTGCACAGTCTGTTTTTTTATTGACTTTACTGATCGATATCGTCTTTGCATTGGTTTTTATTTTTGCCAAGGATGCTTTTCCATGGTTGTATCTCGAATCTTCAACAGCAACCGATGTAGTAGAAGTCGCTACTATTGCATCTTCCTTATTCTTAGTTGCTGCTTTCTTTCAAATTTTTGACGGGGCTCAAGTCGTTGCCCTTGGTGCACTTCGTGGACTGCAAGACGTGATTGTTCCCACTTGGATATGCTTTGCTTCCTACGGCTTGGTTGGATTTACAACGATGGTTTACTTGGGTCTGTATACGCCCCTAGGAGCTTTTGGGGTTTGGATTGGACTTTTATCTGGTTTGGTAGCATCTTCCTTGTTGTTGTATCTTCGTTTTTTATATCAGACCAACAAACTTATTCGTAACAATGGAACAACTGCCTGAGTTTCTTCTAGCCGATTCATCCGAACATCCAGAAGCTATTTTTGTGATCCACACCACTTTCCCTCGCTTTGTGATCAACCTTCAAAACGATGAGATCGAGTGGTGGGAGTCCTTTACTGCTGAAGACAAAGAAATCGCAACGGGAGAAGTAGCACATTGGATTGAACAAGCTACCCAATTTTATGATCAACAAATATCATCTTACGAGTGATTCAACTTGATGAACAACTCTTTCTGTATCTAAATGCTCTCGGATCTGAATCTTGGGATGGATTTTGGCTGTTTATGACCGACAAGTTCAATATGATACCGCTTTATGTTGTACTGTTGATTTTTACATTTCGAAAAATTGGTTGGAAAAAAGGGCTGTGGGTTGTCTTTACCATTGCTTTATTGATCACTTGTACAGATCAAATTACCAATTTGTTTAAAGATGGATTCGCACGATTGCGCCCTTGTCATGACCCTGATATTGCACCCTTGATGCGATTGGTAAAAGATCGGTGTGGCGGGCTGTATGGATTTTTCTCTGGCCATTCCTCAAACTCTTTCGCCTTAGCTATTTTCTTTGTCACATTTTTTAAAACGATATCTCCTGCCATGCGTTGGCTGGTTCTGTGGGCAGCTATTGTTGCATACAGTAGAGTATATGTTGGCGTACATTACCCCATCGATATCATTTGTGGTGCTCTTTTAGGATCAACGATTGGTTTTGTATTTGCGCAAACGTCTCGCCGGTATTTACTACCTTAAGGTCAGAATGTTTTTATTTTAACTCTTTTAAAATCTCAGGGCTTGTTGTCTTAAATCGATTCAATCGAGGAATGGAAATCTGACGTACATAGGGGTGAAGCGGATTTAGTTTTTCAAAATCCTGATGGTATTCTTCAGCTTTATAAAATACGGTGTGTGGCTTGATCTCAGTAACAATCGGTTTGTCAAACACCTGATCGCGAGTCAACTCTGCAATATAGTCTTCAATAATTTTCTTTTCACTATCGTCAGTGTAAAAAGCAATGGAGCGATATTGGGTTCCTGTGTCGGGTCCTTGTCGATTCTTTGTCGTTGGATCGTGGGAGTTAAAAAAAACAGCTAGAAGGGTTTTAAAGTCTACTTTACTCGAGTCGTAATACACCTCAACAGTCTCAGCATGGCCAGTTCGCCCAGTTCCAATTTGTTGGTAATTGGGGTTCACGGTGGTTCCGCCAGCATATCCAGAAATCACTTCCGAAACACCATATACACTTTCATAAATGGCTTCTACACACCAAAAACACCCTGATGCGAAATAAGCCGTTTTATAGTCTTGAAGGTCTATCGAATTTGGTAGCCCTACGTGGTTGGAATTGTCAATCATTTTTGGCGGTGCGATATGGCAAGATGACATCAGAAGGTAAATGAGTCCAGTGAAAAAGTAGGTGATAAGTGTTTTCATAATAACGATTTTGGTTGATGCTACAAAGATTGTGCAAAAGTGAGGATTTTTTGGGCAAAACCTTTCCAACTTCTTTCCTCTAGGTGCAAAGCAAAATCTTCTTTCGAAGGGAAATCTGCTTTCAAAATCGTCTCCAAGCCAGTTGCGATGGAACTTGCAAATGGAGAAACGATTTTAGCTACTGGCATGTCTAACCCTTCAGACAACCCGCCAACATCAGTAACGACCATCGGACGTTGATAATGCAATGCCATTGGTGTAATTCCACTTTGACTTGCTGCTTGATAGGGTTGTACAACGCAATCACAGGCAGAAAACCATACCCCAATATCCTTATCCTCAACATATGAAGTGTGAAAGCTTATGATTTTTTCGACGCCAAGTTCTTTTGTTTGTTTTAAATACGATGTTATCGGAATATAGGGCTCGCCAACGATCAAAGCTCGCAGATCAGGGATTTGATTTTTGAGTTTAGCAATTGCTTCAATCAATAGCCCCACGCCTTTGTATTTTCTTATCAACCCAAAAAACAAGACAACAGACGCATTGTTATCCAACCCAAGAATCGATCTTGCTTTTTCTTTTTCAATCGCTGGTGCAAGCCCTTTATTGATGGGGTGCGGATGCGTAAAACATGGCTTTGATTTAATAAAGTTCAGTTGTTTTGAAGTGTGATGTGATAGTGAAATCACGCCGTCTTGTGCTGCCAGCATGTAGCGGAGAAAAAAAGACTCTCCAAATTTTGGCTCGTGACTGATGGCATTGTCAACGATAGTTATACATTTGGTTTTGATCAAGCGCGCAATCGTTCCCAAACAAGGCCCCAAAAATGGAGTCCAGTAGCGAAAGATAACGAGTGAGGGCGACATTTTATTGATTGCTTTGGCAGTCTTTCGCCAAGAGTTTGGTCCAATCGAATCGATATGTCTTTCAATATTAACTCCCTTTGGTTTTTCTTTACTGCTAAATTGTGTTTTTCCAGGGAAAAGTCGACTTGGATACAGCCGTGAAAAAGAAAAGATTTCAACATCTTGACCCAACTCAATCAGGGCATGTGCTAATGACTCGTTGGTGTCAGCAATCCCACCTCGATATGGATATGCAGGACCAATAATTACAATCATGATGTTTCAATCAAAACCCATTCTCCTTTGATGAGCAAGGGTTCGGCTTGTTTGAACTTAACTGTTTTTCGCTCTCCTGAAGTGATGTGCTGAATCTCAACTTTTTCGTTTCTCCCAATTTTTGGTCTTTCCCGGACAATGGTTTCAACTACTTCTTTTTGCCGCTGTCCTGCCGATGCACCAACTTGACGATTCCGCATTGCCATTTCATCGCTATTCAACACCTCTTCTTTTGAGGTTTGGATATTTTGTTTACGACGCACATTTCGCGCTTCCCGTATGGGTTGGTTTTCGCGAGCGGGTAATTCGCCTTTAAACAAAAAGGAAATTATATCTCGATTGATTTTATCCATCAAGATTTTAAAGAGCTCAAATGCCTCAAACTTGTAAATCAACAAAGGATCTTTTTGTTCGTGAACTGCTAATTGCACAGATTGCTTGAGCTCGTCCATTTTGCGCAGGTGCTCTTTCCATGAATCGTCAATAATCGCTAAACTGATATTTTTTTCAAAGTCTTCAATGAGCTGCTTTCCTTCTGATTCATAAGCGTTTTTCAAATTTGTAACCACATTCAAGGTTTTTTTACCGTCTGTAAACGGAACAACGATACGCTCAAACTTGTTTGCAGGATTCTCATATACATCCTTAATTACAGGGAATACTTGTTCTGCGCTTTGTTTGGTTTTGCTCTGTAAACGCTCATATGCAGCTTCGTAAACCTGATCGACCAACTCGGAATGTTCTATGGTTTCAAATTCTTGGGCATCAACGGGTGAGCTCATGGAAAAGAAACGAATGAGTTCAAAATCAAAGTTTTTATAATCTTTGGTTTCTAGGTTGTTTTCAACAATACTTTGCGCGGTCTCATAAACCATATTGGCAATGTCTACTTTCAATCGCTCTCCTTTCAGTGCGTGTTTACGACGCTTATAAACCACTTCTCTTTGGGCATTCATTACGTCGTCATATTCGAGAAGACGCTTTCGAATACCAAAGTTGTTTTCTTCTACTTTTTTCTGGGCACGCTCAATTGATCTGGTCATCAAGGAATGTTGGATCACCTCTCCTTCTTTAACCCCCATACGATCCATCATTTTGGCAACTCGCTCAGAACCAAACAATCGCATCAAGTTATCCTCTAGTGATACATAGAATTGAGAGCTGCCAGGGTCTCCTTGTCGGCCTGACCGCCCTCGAAGTTGGCGATCCACTCGTCGTGAATCATGACGTTCTGTACCGATAATCGCAAGTCCACCAGCAGTTTTGACAGCATCGTTTATTTTGATATCTGTTCCACGTCCAGCCATATTTGTTGCAATGGTGACGATACCTGCGTCGCCTGCTTCTGCGACAATATCTGCTTCTTTTTTGTGTAGCTTGGCGTTGAGTACGTTGTGCTTGATGTTTTGCCGCTGTAGCATCCGACTCAAGAGCTCTGAAATCTCAACAGAAGTCGTACCAATCAATATAGGGCGACCAGCATTGGATAGCTGCGTCACCTGATCTATAACCGCATTGTACTTTTCGCGTTTGGTTTTAAAGATCAGATCGTTTTCATCATTTCGTGCAATTGGTCGGTTGGTGGGTATTTCGACAACATCAAGCTCATAGATTTCCCAAAATTCGCCAGCTTCTGTGATCGCAGTACCCGTCATTCCAGCCAACTTGCGATACATTCGAAAATAGTTTTGAAGTGTGATTGTAGCAAAGGTTTGGGTGGCAGCTTCAATTTTCACACTTTCCTTTGCTTCTATGGCTTGATGCAAGCCGTCAGAGTATCGGCGACCTTCCATAATCCGTCCCGTTTGCTCATCGACAATCTTCACCTGGTTGTCCATCACAACATAGGCAATGTCTTTCTCAAAAAGGGTATAGGCCTTTAACAGTTGATTCAAGGTGTGAATTCGTTCGCTTTTTACACTAAAATCACCAAATAGTTTCTCTTTTTCTTCGGCCTCAATTTCGATCTCTTGTCCTTTGCTTTCAATTTTTGCGATTTCAGCACCCAAGTCAGGAAGCACAAAAAAGTCGGCAGTATTTTTATCGTCTGATAAGTGTTCAACCCCTTTGTCTGTGAGTTCGATTTGGTTGTTTTTCTCATCGATAACGAAGAACAATTCGGCATCAATTTTGGGCATTTCTCGGTTGTTGTCTTGCATGTATTGTCCTTCGGTTTTTTGCAAGAGCTGCCGGACACCTTCTTGGCTCAAATACTTGATGAGAGCCTTGTTTTTTGGCAATCCTCGAAAAGCACGGAGTAGCATGAATCCACCGTCAACCGTATTGCCTTCAGCGATATGCTTTTTCGCATCAGCCAGGACCGTGTTGATATATTGCCTTTGATTTTGTACAAGCTGAGCTACCTTGGGTTTGAGCTCGGTAAATTCATGGCGATCGCCCTCTGGTACAGGGCCAGAAATAATCAATGGCGTTCTCGCATCATCAATCAAGACAGAGTCAACCTCGTCCACAATCGCGTAGTTATGAACACGCTGCACCATATCTTCAGCCGAGTGTGCCATATTGTCTCGCAGGTAGTCAAACCCAAAAGCATTGTTTGTGCCATAGGTAATGTCTGCCAGATAAGCTTTTCGACGTTCGGCAGAGTTGGGTTTGTGATAATCGATACAATCCACGCTGAGGCCATGGAATTCGAAGATAGGGGCCATCCATGCACTGTCTCTCTTGGCGAGGTAATCATTAACCGTAACCAAATGAACGCCATTTCCACTTAAGGCGTTGAGATATACAGGAAGTGTAGCCACCAAGGTTTTTCCTTCCCCGGTCTGCATTTCGCCAATTTTTCCCTGATGAAGGATAACCCCTCCGATAAGCTGCACATCATAATGAATCATATCCCAAGTGACTTGTTTGCCAGCGGCATCCCATGAATTGGACCAAGTCGCTTTATCTCCATCTAGTTTAACATAGGATTTTGAGCCTGAAATCTCTCTGTCAAATGCATTTGCCGTAACTTCAATCGAAGTGTTGTTTGTAAATCGTTTTGCAGTTTCTTTGACAATGGCAAAGGCAGTTGGTAATATCTGATTGAGATAAGCCGAAACACCTTGACTTGCTTCTTCTTGTAGCGCATCAATTTCGCTATACAGAGACTCTTTTTCGTCAATATCACTACTCTGGTTAATTTGTTGTTGGAGAGTGTTTATTTTTTCTTGAAAGGGTGTTCTAACATCTTGGATTTGGGATTTAAAACGAATCGTATTTTCTCTTAATTCGTCGTTTGAAATTGTAGAAAGCTTTTTCTCCTCCTCAAGAATTTGAGAAACGATGGGTTGAATGGATTTTAAATCTTTACGAGATTTATCGCCAACAAAAACGTTTAAAACACGATTTAAAATACTCATGGGTTGTCGTCTAGGACATCAAAAATAAGCAAAAAAGGTCGTCGTGTAGTTAAACTGTATGGCTAAATTTTAGTACTCATCTTCATTCCAAAGATAATCATCATCAGTTGGGTAATCGGGCCAAATTTCGTCGATAGATTCATAAATCTCTCCTTCGTCTTCTATCGCCTGAAGATTTTCAACAACTTCAAGAGGTGAACCAGTACGAATGGCAAAGTCGATTAGCTCGTCTTTGTTGGCTGGCCAAGGGGCATCACTGAGATAAGATGCTAATTCTAAAGTCCAATACATAACACACTGTATTAAAGTTGCAAAAATATAGGTTTGGTGGAATTATGCAAGTAAAATGATTAGATTCTTGGAATCCACTTAACTTCCTCACTATCAGTGTTTTTACACATCAAACGCGCAAGGCAAAACAAATAATCTGAAAGTCGATTGAGGTAAATGACTGCATTGTCGTCTACAAATGCACTTTTACTCAACGTAACAGCGAGTCTTTCTGCTCGTCGACACACACATCTGGCAAGGTGAGCATGAGAAGCTACCGTACTTCCTCCTGGAAGAATAAAATGGGTCATAGGCGGAAGGGTCGCAACAATTTTATCGATACATTTCTCAATCCATTTTATATCATCAGTAACAATTTTTTTCAGAGGCAACTCGGTATGCTCCCCATCGACAGCTAGCATGGCTCCCAAAACAAACAGGTGATTTTGAATCGTCACTAAGTCAGAGTAATAGTATTCGTGTTCAGAATTCGAGACAATCATTCCCATCCATGCATTGAGCTCATCTACGGTTCCGTAGGTTTCGATGCGAAGATGGCTTTTGGAAACACGTTCACCCCCATACAATGAAGTCATTCCCTGATCGCCAGTTTTGGTGTAGATTTTCATAAATAATTCCTGCTCAACGGCAGGTGCAATTTTTATGCTAATTTAAGAAGAATATTAATATAACTTCCTAAAAATCAGTTTTTTTCGAGAGATTGCGATTAAAAGTAAAAGAATGGATACAAACAAAGACAAACGCGCAATATAGTCCCCATATGTTACATAAAAAGTGATTTGTTTTTGTGGCGTAATTGTAGAAGTCATGGCACCGCGCTCGAGATAAGGAATCTGTTGTACAACCTCTCCAAAAGTATCAATCACAACTGAAATCCCTGAGTTTGCAGATCTGACAATCGGTAACCTTGTCTCGATTGCGCGAAGTTTGGTATAACTTAACAGTTGGCGATGACCTGGAGTTGTGCCCCACCAAGCATCATTTGTCATCACGGCTAAAAACTCTGCGCCATTGCGTACAAATCCATTGATAAAACTCCCATAAACTGATTCATAGCAGATAATAGGCCCAACTTTGGTTTCGTTGTGAAGTTGAAATACACTTCGCTCTTCACCCGTAGCCCGACTGCGAACAGTCCCTCCCAAGTCGAGCATGATGTTTCCCAATAAGGGCTCAATGACTTCTTTGTAAGGTAAGGTTTCAACTCCAACAACAAGTTTGGATTTATGATATACTTGCAAAGGATTCGTCCCACTTAAAAATGCACTGTTGTAAAAGTCTACCCATTGGTCACCAAATTGATTTGAAGATGGGGTTTTGTCTGATTCTGAGTAAACCTGATAAAACTGTATGCCTGTCATCAACTGTACAGTTCCAATTTGATCGATTTCTTCTTGAATAGTCTGGTATAGTGGGCTCGACAAAAAGCTTGGCAAATGGGAGCCAAAACCTTCCGTAAAGTAGGTTTCAGGTGCGAGAATCAAGTCTGTTGCGGGGGTCAGCTTTGGCGCAACGAGCTCAAAAAGTGATTTGGATTGTTCGAGATCACCCGCCACAAATTTTTCCTCATAAGGGTCAATATTTGGCTGCGCGATAACAATCTCAATCGTTGGATTATCTTGCGGTTTGTGATTGCTATAGATCAACAAAGAAACACTAATCGGGATGGCAATCACAACAACACCCAAGGCTAATTTTCGGAATTCGACAGAAGTCCCTCGAACGGCTTGAAAGCATAGGATGTTCACGATCCAAACCCAAAGACTACCCCCAAATACACCGGTGTATTCATACCACTGTATCCATGAAGTTGTTTCAGAAAACACATTGCCTAGTTGAAACCATGGCCATGAAAAGTCCCAATGCAAATGCAGAAGTTCAAAGCTCATCCAAAAAGTAGTCAGAAACAAAAGACCTGCTTGGTGTGATAGTCTTCGGATGACCATACGAGTTGCCATAAACACGATTGTCATTAACCAACTGTTTACAATAACAGCAAACCACATCCCAAATGGCGATGCGTTCCAGATCCACCAAGAAACCCCTAAATTCCAAAGAAAAAAACTTAGAAAAAAGAAAGCAGTTGTTTGTTTTGTCTTTTTTGTTGGTTGATCATAAAGGATTTGAAGCAAAGGAACAAAAGCGACAAATATGAGTATAGGAAACCCATTGATCGGCCAAGCAAACGTTAGCAACACAGCACTGAGGGTACTTTTGAATAGATTGCTGTTCATTCGTTCAAAGATAGGAAAAAGCAAGTCGTATTGATGTTGATGACTTTGTTATCTTCGCATTATGAAATTTATCCCAAATATCCTCACCTTAGCAAATGCTGCACTTGGTTGTTGCGCACTTTTTTTTATTGCGATTTTGGATTTTGACATGGCTGCCCTTTGTGTCTTGTTAGCCGCTGTATTTGATTTTTTTGATGGTT